>DYQY01000026.1 GCA_020719045.1 Candidatus Termititenax sp. | reverse complement strand
TAATAAGGATACAGCTAGAATTTTTTTTAGATATAGATGGCGTATTAAATAGAATTTATAGGCATAACGTAGCACTTTCTTTAGAGAGTCTTTTAGTAGAAAGTAAACCACAATTATTTATTGATCATTCGTATGAAGAAATTAAGAAAACTATAAAAGCAAATGGCAAGATACATGGTGTGGGTGAATTGTCCTTATTAAGTAGTCTTACTGAGTTTCAAGAAAAGCATAAAGATTTATTCTTTGTTATAGAGTCAACTTGGAGGGAATTTGAGTCGATTGAGGAGTTTAGGCAGTTATTATCACCACTCAGAGTAATTGGAAAGGTACAGTCAGGTTATAAGCCAACGGCAATAGCTAGTTGGTGGAAGGAGAATATTTCTCAAGAGTCTACTGAATTTTCTTCAAGAGCTGTTATTTTAGATGATAACATTTGGAACTGTGATAGACCATATATCCCCAGTTGCGGAGTTCCATTAATTCCAGAGGATTTTTACGGATTAAGACCAGAAGATGTAGGTGTTATAGAGAAATTGCTTTTTTAAGTAAAAAACTAACTGATAATCATAAGCAATCTGTTATAATATTCCCAACTTAATTGAAGTAAGGAGACCAATATGAAATCTGAAATATTAAAAAAAGGTGCAGAAACTTTAGCTCATAGAGCTTTGCTTATGTCCGCAGGTGTTCCTGCTTCTGCTTTCGATGAGAATAAACCATTTATTGGAGTAGCTAATTCATATAACGATATTATCCCTGGTCATATTCATTTAAACGACTTAACTGCAGAAGTTAAGCGTGGTATTCGTGACGCTGGTGGTGTGCCTTTTGAGTGGGGGGTTCCAGGTGTTTGTGATGGTATTGCTATGCACGTGGAAATGAGGCTTTCGCTTCCATCAAGAGATAATATAGCTGACAACATCGAGATTATGACATTATCACATTCACTTGATGGATGGGTTGGTGTAACAAATTGTGACAAAATTACTCCAGGTATGTTAATGGCAGCTGGTCGTGTGGATATTCCTGCAATGATAGTTACTGGTGGGGCAATGCTTGCTAATACAGATGAGGATGGACAAAAATGTCATCCTATCCAAGGTTTTGGTCTTACTGGACAAGTTAGGTCAGGCAAAATGACTTTAGAAGAAGCAGAAAAGAAGGCAAGAGGATGTCTTGCTTGTGGCGCTGGTTCTTGTGTGGGGCTATTTACAGCGAATACTATGGCTTGTTTTACAGAGGCAGTAGGTATGTCTCTTCCAATGTGTGCTTCAACACCTGCGCTTGATCCTGATAAAAAGAAAATTGCTTATGAAACAGGCAAACGAATAGTTGAGCTTGCTAGGAAGAATATAAAACCATCTCAGATAATGACAGAGGGTGCTTTTGAAAATGGAATAAGAGTAGATATGACTATGGGAGGTTCAACTAATGCCGTACTTCATATACCAGCTATTGCGAGGGAGCTTGGTATCGATATTCCGATTGAAAGGTTTGATGATATTTCCAGAAAGACACCTAATCTTTGCAAAATGATTCCTTCGGGTGATCATGAGATGCTAGATTTCCATAGAGCAGGTGGAATCCCCGCTATACTTAGTCGATTCAAGTCTGTTATTAAAGATGGGATAACCGTTTCTGGTAAAACGATTATGGAGATTGTTGAGTCTGCTAAAGTAAAGGATGCTAATGTTATTAGAACATTAGAGAATGCCTATATGCAGGAAGGTGCAATCGCCGTTCTTAAGGGTAATATCGCTAGCTCATCAGTAGTTAAACAGACAGCAGTAGAGCCTGATATGATGGTTCACTCAGGACCAGCAAAAGTTTTCACTGATGAAGATGATTTGCTTTTAGCTATATCAGAGGGAAAGATAAGTGAGGGAGACGTTGTTGTTATGGCGTATATGGGTCCAGCAGGTTCGCCTGGTATGCAAGAACAGCTTACTCCTACTGATGCAATAAAAGGAGCAGGCTACAAAAAGGTTGCTTTGATTACTGATGGAAGGTTCTCTGGTGGAACATCTGGTCCATGTATTGGTCATATAGAAATGGAAGCTTATAATAAAGGGCCAATCGCAGCTGTCAGAGACGGTGATATCATTGATATAGATATCCCCAAGAGATCAATTAATGTAAGACTTTCTGATGAGCAAATAAAGGAAAGAATTAAAACTGCAGTAGCTCCGGCAAGGAAAATGACGCCTTTTTTACAAAGCTATCGTGATAGGTTCACGGGTAAAAACTGTTATTGTGAGCGGATATAGGCGGATAATAGTTGGTTGCAATTAGTTACAAAAAGGTTGTAAAATAACATCATGTTTGCAAAAAAGAAGATTACTTTTCTGATAATTCCACATAAATCAGGAAGAGCCAGAGAGTACAGCATTAATACTCTTTCACTTATTTTTATTTCATTAGGATTGTTGGTTTTTGCTTCAATGTTTGTTAGTACTATTTATTTTTCTACTAAAATATCAAAGTTTGCAATTCAATATGTGCAACAGGAAAACAGAAATCAGGTGGTATTGGAAGAGTTAAAGAATTTTAGGGCAGAGACGGATAACTTAAGAGTAGTTATGTTAGGTTTAAAGGAAAGAGATTCCGATATTAGGAAAATGCTTGGCATGGGTATTAATCGACAATTTAGTACTGTTGGTTTAAAAAAAAACTAAATAATTCACTTTCAGAGCATGAAAAAGAGCTTGAAATTGTTTCTGATAATTTAATAGTAATCCTTTCTTTAGCGGAAATTCAGGAAGTAAGTTTTAGTGAAATCTTTAAGAAGGCATCAGTTCTTAGGGCGCGGTATGATAGAACACCTTCAATTTGGCCATTATATGGTTATATCATTTCAAGTTACGGTTTTAGATTGCATCCAATTTTCGGAAGAGTATTTTTTCATACAGGAGTTGATATCCCCGGCTACATAGGTGCTCCGGTTAAGGCAACTGCTATTGGCGTAGTTAGAAGCGCTGGTTGGAATGGTGGTTATGGCAAGATGGTTGTTGTCGATCATGGTTATGGGCTTTCAACGGTTTATGCTCATCTAAATCATTTTTTAGTAAAACCAGGGGATAAAGTAGTAAAGGGGCAAACTATTGCTCAGTGTGGTTCAACTGGGCTTAGTACAGGTCCTCATGTACATTATGAGGTTAGGTATGGGAATAAAACTTTAAACCCAAGACCATTTATAGATATGAGTATTTTTAATCTTGAAAGAGTTATTGGAACAATAGGTTAAAAATTAAATAGGACTATCGAACAACCAGATTGTCTTGTCCTACAAATTCCTCTATTTTGGGAATGTTTTGGATGCTTACCCAGTACTCATCAGTTAGTTTTATCTTATAACCATCTACAATGATGGATACAGGTATTTTGCCTTCGTCTTCTAGTAACATGCTTTTTAGCTCAGTAATCTTTTGTACATCAGGTGTAATTTCGATTGAGTTAACTTTGTTCTTTGCAGTATCAAAATCGAGCACTTCTTCAATAATCATTTGTAGCTGGTCGTTGCGGTTATTAATCTTCCCTTTGATAAGACAAATTTTGTCCTCTTCAACCAAGTGCCCCATTTTCTCAAAATGATAAGGGAATACTACGCATTGTATTTTGCCACTCATGTCTTCTATTTCCCCGGTTAGCATTGTTTTTTTTGTTTTCGTTAGTTTTCTTTTAAGATTCGTTATCATTGCTAAAACACAGACTTCTTTTTCATCAATTTCTTTAGTGTTTTGTCCTTCTGGTAGTAACTCATCTTCTTGTGGTATATAGTCTTTAAGTTGTAGAAGTTTTCTTTTTTTAATGTAGTCAGCGTATTCACTAAGTGGATGCCCAGTAATGTATATGCCGAGAATTTCCTTTTCAAGCCTGAGCAATTCTAAATGTGAGAATTCTTCTGTTCCTAGTTCATTGTCTTTCCGAACAATATTTGTTTGAGCTTCGGCAAACATGTTCAGTTGACCTTTTTCTTTTTCTTTCTGAATTTTAGATGCTTCGGAGATGGTTTTGTCTACTATTTGTAGTAAAGATTTTCTTTTTCCAATGGCGTCAAAGCATCCTGCTTGGATTAAACTTTCAACTACTCTTTTGTTACAAAGTCTTAAATCTACTCTGGTACAGAAATCAATCAGTGAGTGAAATATGCCTTCTTTTTCTCTACATTCGATAATTGATAGAATAGCATTTTCTCCTACATTTTTGATGGCGTTAAGTCCAAAGAGGATGTTGCTTGATTTAATAGAAAAATCTAAGAAACTTTCATTTATGTCTGGTGGTAGTATTTCAATTCCCATGCTTCTAGTTTCGTTAATATACAGAGAAACCTTGTCAGTGTTTCCCATACTACTTGAGATAAGTGCAGCCATATATTCAACAGGATAGTGAGTTTTTAGGTAAGCGGTTTGATAAGTAATAAAGGCGTAGGCAGCACTATGTGATTTGTTAAATCCGTATTCGGCAAATTTAGCCATCATGTCAAAAATGTCGGAAGCTTTTTTCTTGTCAAACCCTTTGCTAACAGCTCCTTCAGTAAATTCTGTTTTCATTTTATCCATAGCATCTTTGTTCTTTTTCCCCATAGCTTTTCTGAGCATATCGGCTTTGGCCATAGAGAAGCCTCCAAGTAAGGAGGAAATCTGCATAACTTGCTCCTGATACAAAATTGTTCCATAAGTGTCTTTTAAAATTGGCTCAAGTTCTGGGAGAGGGTATGATATTTTTTCTCTGCCATGCTTTCTATTGACGAAATCTTTGTCCATTCCGCTTCCTAATGGTCCAGGTCTATAAAGAGCAAGAAGAGCTATTATGTCCTCAAATACGTTAGGCTGAAGCGATTTAAGAAGTGCCTGCATGCCTCCGCTTTCAAGTTGAAATATTCCAATTGATTGTCCTTTGCTTAAAGTATTGTAGGTTTCATGGTCATCAAGAGGTAATTCATCAATATTTATATCAATTCCTTTGGTCGCCTTAATGAGTAGGATTGTTTTGGCAATCATAGTAAGGTTTCTAAGACCAAGAAAATCCATTTTTAATAATCCTATTTTTTCAACATCATCTTTGGGGAACATGGTAACTAATTGACCTTCTTTTTCTATCAGTGGAACATCTTCCATGAGTGGGTCTTTGGAAATAACTACTCCTGCTGCATGTATGCCGGTATGTCTTGCTATGCCTTCAAGCTTCATGGCCATATCAATAACTTCTTTTATGTCTTCACGTGAGTCATATATTTGTTTAAGTTCTTTGTTTTCTTCTAGTGCTTCGCTAATGCTTGAGCCAATACTAGGTATAAGCTTAGCAACCTTGTCGATGTCAGTAAGCGGAACGTTGAGTACTCTTCCAACATCTCTTATGGCAAGTCTTGCTGCCATTCTTCCAAATGTGGTGATTTGAGCAACGTGGTCGTTTCCATACTTTTGCTTTGTGTAATCAATTACTTTTTGTCTGTTATCGATGCAGAAATCTATGTCTATATCAGGCATGCTTATTCTTTCTGGGTTTAAGAATCTCTCAAAAAGTAAATCAAATTGAAGTGGGTTAATATTTGTTATCCCTAAAGAATAGGCAATAATACTTCCAGCAGCGCTGCCTCTTCCTGGCCCGACTGAGATTCCATTATTCCTTGCATAAGAAATGAAGTCGCTGACAATAAGAAAGTAAGCCGCAAAGCCCATTTTGTTTATAACTTCAAGTTCATAATCAAATCTTTTTTGGATAACATCATCTACATTTTTGTATCTTTTATTTAGGCCTTCCCAAGCAAGTTTTTTAAGAAAAGATTCTTCTGTTTCACCCTCTGGTACTTTAAATGTTGGAAGTAATAGCCTGTCTAGCTCTATGCTTAAATTACACTTTTCAAGTATTTCAAGTGAGTTTGAAATTGCAGTTGGAGCATATGAAAACAATTTAGACATTTCTTCTGCAGTTTTTAAATAGAATTCTTGGGTTGAAAACTGCATTCTATCTTTATCATCAAGCGTCTTTCCTGTTTGAATTGCGAGTAATGCATCTTGCAACCTTGCATCTTCTTTGTAGATATAATGCGAATCATTGGTAGCAATTACAGGAATATTTAGGTTAGAAGAAATTTTAAGTAGGTTTGCGTTGATGGTTTGTTGTTCTGGTATATTGTGGTCTTGAAGCTCAAGATAAAAATCATCGCCAAACACATTCTTTAGTTTTTGTGCCGATGCTTCAGCTTCTTTATAATTGTTTTGTAAGATACTCTCACATAGAAGTCCTGCCATACATCCGCTTAAGCAGATTATGCCTTCAGAGTATTTTGTTAGTAATTCCCAATCTATTCTAGGTTTGTAGTAAAGTCCTTCCATATAGGCAATAGAAACTAGTTTAATAAGGTTTTTGTAGCCTTTATTGTTTTTAGCTAATAAAGTAAGGTGGTTAGAGCTTTTATCTAGCTGAGGGTCTTTGTCGTGTCTTGTTCTTCTTGATAAGTATAGTTCGCAACCGATAATAGGTTTTATTCCAGCTTCTTTTGCTGCTTTATAGAATTCTATGGTGCCGTGCATATTTCCATGGTCAGTAAGTGCAATACCAGGCATGCCAAGTTCTTTTACTCTCTTAACCATGTCTTTGATTTTAATTGCGCCATCGAGAAGACTATATTCGCTATGGACATGTAAATGTACGAAATTCATGCTAAATATTTAGAGATGACGTTTTCCCACTCTTCAAGGTCAACAGGTTTATGGAGTATTTCTGTACATCCAGAACTAAATCCTTGTTTTTTGTTTTCTTCATTTGCATAACCCGTATGTCCGATAACTATTGAATTAGGGAGTTTCTCTTTTATTTTGCTTGTTGCTTCCCATCCATTAATTCCAGGAAGTTTATAATCCATAATAATTAAGTCTGGTGATAGTTGAAGAGCAACAGATACTCCTTCCTCACCATTAGAGGCTTCGACTATTCTAATGTTTTCTTGTTCAAAGGCTACTTTGATTATCCATCTGATAGAAGATTCATCATCGACGATAAGGAGAGTTTTCATTAATCAAATTTTACCTTTACCATTTTGGTCCCGTCAACATAGTCTTCAATAATAGGGTTAGTTATTTCTTGAATATCCTTTAGAATTTTAGAGATTCTTTTTGATTCATTAATTATTTGTTCGTTAGTTTTTTCTAAGGTAACTAATTGTGATTTTGTTTTTTCATTAGCATCTTTTTCTATGTTTTTTAGTATTTTATTCGATAGCTGTGCTCCCATGGTGATGGTTGCGACAGGGTTATTTATTTCATGGTTCAAGGCAACACCCATGCGACTTACAGAGAGTATTTGTTCTTGTTTTAATTGATCTTGTTGCATTTTCTTTAAGTCTGAAACCATTTTATTAAAGGCAGTAGCTAGTTCGTAGAATTCATTTTTTTCTTTTATAATTATTTCATAGCTTAGATCACCTTCTCCAACAGCTTTTGCTCCTTTTTGTAGTTTTTTGATAGGAGCTTCAATGGTTTTCATATAGGCAAAAGCAATAATTAGGAACACTATTATTGCTACAATTGTAAAGAAAAATGAGTTGTATTGTGCTTTTTGTATTCCTGAGAAAGCAAACTTCTCAGGTTGTCTTACAAGAAGATTAAGCCTTGTAAGTTCATTTTTGCCATATACTTCGAAAAAACTACCTTTGTGTAGTTCGCTTTTTAAGCTTTCAGATGTTTCTGTTGAATAGAGTTTCTCGTATTTATTATTTAGAACGAGTATTTCTCCCTCTGGGTTAAATACGTGTTGATTAATTTTAGAAAATAAACCAATTGATTTATAGAAACCTATTACGTAGTAGGCGACATTATTGTTCTTGTCTTTTATTATTTTAGTGATTTCAATTAAGTTATAGGGTTGGTTAAATGAAAATCTGTATCCATCTTTGGACGCTCCATCAGTGTAAGGCTTATAGATAGCAATATTTTCTGGCGTTGTATAGTTAAAGTTAACTTCCTCTTTTGTAACCTCAAGAAGAGGAGTGCTTTCCTTGCTAAGAATAACTACCTTTTCGAGGTCTTTTATGTTTCGCATATCGTTAAATAAAGTTATGCCTATATAATAAAGTTGATCTGAAGCATTGTACTTATTAAAATAGCTTGAGAAAGATGCATAAAGCTCATCATAAGTTTGATCAAATTCCTTATTTATTTCATTAATTATTGAAACAAAGAAATGACTTTTAGTGTTTCTAAGTTCAGTTTGAATAATATAGATAGTTGCGTAGTTTACTAACTCTAAGGAAATAACAATCAGAATAGTGATAGAAATCATCATTCTTGAAACAATTTTTTGTTTTATGATTTTGTATGGTTTATCAAAATATTCTTCCTCATTAGAATCTGTTGTTAGCATTACAAACACAAAGAATAGTGAGCCAAAAGATAGTGCTGATGAGAACACAAAATAATAATCCATGAGCATGGTGGTTGTGCCTAGCGCAATAATGTTTGAAAGTAAAAAGTAGAGTAAAAATTTGAGGGTTGATTTAAAGTAGGCAAGTATTATTTCATGATCAGTAATTTTTTTTGTTTTATTGTAAATAATAATCAGAGAGAATACGCCAATGACTATCCATATGGCTTTTAAGAGAAACACAAGATAGTAATTATTAATAATTGGAAAGAATCCATCTAATACATTGGTTTTAATCCAGAAGAAACCTAAGGGTACTGCAAATATAGCAAAGATATACATTATTTTTTTGGTTAATGCAGATTCAAAAAAAATAAAGTTTATTAGGGTAAATATTGAGAATAAATACGCTAAAGATAATAATCCCTGAAATGGGTAGACGTTAAGTGGCAAGATGTTTGTTGAAGAAATTAGTCTGATCATTACATCTAAAATAAAGATAGGTAGTAAAGAAATAAGGAACATAGATAGCTTTTGTTTAAAAGCTAAAGTGGGATTATCTTCAATTGATTCATCAAAAACTGAGAACTTATTGAATTGTTTAATTATAACTAATGAAAAATGGAGCAGCAGGAAAAGAATAAATCCGCTAAGTACCATCGCTAAGTTGAATGCAAATGAAATCATGTTTTTATTCTATATGAAAAACGTAAGCAGATAAATACTTATTCTAATATTCCTGATTTTAATGCTTTAAAAAAGGTTTCATAATTGTTACCAGCATTCCATGCAAGGATGCCATCCATTTTGTTGTCTTTACAAGCCCTTATTTGGTCTTGGATGTATTTTTCGTTATAGTTTGGTGACAAGTACTTAAAGGCTTGAATCCATGGAATTATTTTTACATAATATTGATCATTGTTTGCATAAAATTCTAAGTATCTTTTGCATCCTTTATCCATAAATAAATAGGGTTCTGAGCCTGGGCTTTTTATTCCATCGAATCCTGGATTAAAGTGTGAAGGATAGAGCATTGGGCAGATAGCATCAGCGTATCTCATAAAGGTAATCATGTGTTGCCCAATAGTAGTAGTTGTAAGTGGATTGTTCCAAAGTACAATGCCAAAAATATCAGCAGAAAATGAAACATTTTTCTTGTCAGTTATTTTTACTATTTCTTTAAGGAAATTATCAACAGCTTTGTATCTTTTTTGTCCTGATTTGTTGTGTTTGGCTACAATGTTACTGATATCACCATCGCTCGGGAATCTGATGTAATCAATCTGAATATCATCTGCTCCTGCTGCTATAGCTAGTTCAGTAATTTTTTTGTAATAATTAACAACGTCAGGAGAAAATAAATCTACCCATTGTTGTCCATAGTAGTCATTCCAAGGCTGAAGTTTGCTTTTATCCCAAAGCATTAAGTTTTGTTTTGTTTTTTGAATAAAATAATCTGTTGCTACAACAATTCTTAGTGAAACCTTTGTGTCGGAAAGCTTAAGAATCTCTATGGTTTTTTGTAGCCCTGTTAGTTGTGAAAGTAAGTAATCATTAGATTCGTTCATAAATACATCAAAATTGGAATAATTTCTTTGTATAGGAGTTAAGTAATTTTTAAAGTCGATGACAATGCTATCAAGTCCATTTCTGACTGCAAAATTCTTATGGACATGTGCTTCTTTTCTAGATGGTAATGCTCCAGACGTAAGATGGTAGCCTTTTAGTGGTAGTTTTTTGTTTTTCATTCTTTCTTTTTTAGACGGATATTCGTAGTATTTGCTAAATAATGGAATGCCTGAGTATATTTGAATCCTCATGTTTTCTGTTGGTGCATAGATGAAAAGCTTGCTTCTATCTTCTTCAGTACACATTATGGTTAAGGGATCTCCATCACTAATATATACGTCGTTTTTGTTGTATTTTTTTTGCCATTCACTTAGGTCAAGGTCTGAGATTTTGATAGCTTTTATTTTTTCAAGTGGATCATAGTCCCATAAATATGATGGGATATTTAGATTGTTTTGAGAGACAGATACAAGTTGGATTCGACTTGTATCATCTTTTTCCTCGATTAGAACATAAGGCATAAAGTTTTGAGGAACATCTATGTCTCCTTTAATGTATGCCTTGATGGTTATTGGATAAAAGCCTTTAGAGATGTTGTTTTTTATGAATAATGGCAAACTAATGTCCTTGTCTAGATAGAACGCAGGTATTGCTTTTGTTTCATTATATCTTGCGAAAGACATAGAGAGTAAGAATATAAATAGTAGTATTTTAATTTTTTTCATAATTTTTTACATATATAGGTGTTATTAGTACCCCGAGTATTATCATAATAATAGATAGGATTTGTCCATAGGTAAATACATTTAGAAAAAGATTTTGAAAAACATCTGGCTCTCTTATAAATTCTATAGTAAATCTAATCACTCCGTAGCTTATACAGTAGATAGGGGTAGTTATTGTTTTTGTTATAGGGATTGTTTTGTGTAGAATTTTTATAATTAAAAATATAAAAACACCTTCACCAATAGCTTCGATTAATTGGGATGGATATCGTAGTTCATGCTTTGTGTCATAAGGAAAATACATGCCAAAGAATAGATTCGTTGTTCTTCCATACAGTTCCTGATTTAGAAAATTACCTATTCTTCCAAATGTATATCCCAGTGGTATGTATAGTGAGAGAATGTTAGATAGTGAATAAAAATTTATTTTGTATTTTTTGCAATATAGTAGCACTGCAAGGATAAAGCCAATCGCTCCACCATGATATGATAATCCGCTAATTCCTACTATTTCTCCATTACTAAAAGGATTAATAAGCATAAGAGGATTCTGAATGAATGAAGTAAATTCATAGAAGAGCGCATATCCTATTCTTGAACCAGCAATAATTCCGATAAAGCTGTAAATAAATAAATCGTAGCTGCTATTCATATTGTTGTTTAGTTTGTTTTTTTTACAGTGGTTTAAGTAGAGAAGCATAACAGTAACGATGGAGAGTAAATACATGATGCTATACCACCTAATTGATATTGGTCCCAGATTAATAGCTATAGGGTTAATGTAGAATGGTATGTTTTGCCATAGTTCCAAGATTGAATTCATCAGTTAATTATATCATTTCTAACGTATTACTGGAAAATGTTATAAAATATAAATATGTACGATATTCATTGTCATATAAATGAGCCAAGCATGAAATCTAGATTAGCCACAATTTCTAGAGAAAAGGTTAAAGGGCTTTTGACTTCTGGCATTGAAAAGCAATCATGGATTGAGAATTTAAATATTGCCAAAGTTTATCCATTTAATGTTTCGTTAGGGCTTCATCCTTTTCATGTTAAGGATAAATTTGATGAGATAGATGATTTGAAAATGTTATTAACGGATGCTTCTGTAATTGCTGTCGGTGAAATAGGTCTAGATTATTATAATGATTATATTGAGTCGAAGGAACTTCAAAAAGAAGCTTTTTATAATCAATTAGTCATCGCACATAATCTGAATTTGCCTGTAATCCTGCACTGTCGTAGATCTTATGATGATTTGTATTCAATGCTAAAGACCGTAGAAGTTCCGGCATTAATATTTCACTCATTTAGTGGCACTGAGCAAGATATTTTAAGGATGAAAGAGTTTAACTCTTATTTTAGTTTTGGTTTTCCAATTACTAATGAAAATAGCAAAAAATACAGGAGATTAGTTCAATTAATTCCTAGGGATAGACTTTTATTGGAAACAGATTCGCCTTATATGCGTCCTAAGCATAGGTTTGGAGACAATCAGTACTCTGACCCAAATGATGTTGGATTAGTTTATGAGGCAGTATCTGAAGTGTTAGATGTAGCTATTGAGGATTTAAGTGTTCAAGTAGAAAGGAATGTGAAAAGTATATGGAAAAATTTCAGAGAACTATCCAGTTAATAGGGATAGATAAGTTTGATAGATTACAAAAACTCACAGTTGTTGTTCTGGGGGTTGGCGGTGTTGGTTCTTTTGCGGTTGAATCCCTAGCAAGGTCTGGGCTTGGATCTTTAGTGTTAATCGATAAAGATGTTTATGAGGTAACCAACATTAATAGACAGTGGCCGTCAACTGTTGAAACGGTGGGAATGAGTAAAGTGGAAGTAGTTGCTAAAGAGTGTAAGAAAATTAATCCAGATATAAAGATTATTGCTGAAAAGATATGTTTAACAGCTTTAAATATAGAAGAGGTAGTTGGAAAATATTTAGAGGATGACATTGTTGTTATTGATGCGATTGATGATTTAAAAACTAAGGTTATCTTAATACGTTACTTGAAAAAGCATAATGTTAAGTTCATTAGTAGTATGGGTGCAGCTAATATACACAACATAGACTCAATAAAATATGGGTATTTAGAGAAAACAGCTTATTGTCCAGTTGCCAAGATTTTGAGAAAAGAATTAGCGAATTATAAGGAAATTCCAGTCGTATATTCAACCGAGGAAAGAAAGTCTAATCTTAAAGAAAAGGGTTCAATTATGACAATAACAGCTATCTTTGGACTTAGGCTTGCTCATTGGGTAATCATAGCTGTCTGGTAGTTTTTTAAGAAAGAGAAAAAAGAGACCTCCCGTTATAAT
>DYQY01000002.1:147963-170510 GCA_020719045.1 Candidatus Termititenax sp. | reverse complement strand
AGTACTCTCCAGCAAAAGTATGATGCTATACAGTCTTTAATTAAGGATACAGGTTTTGGTTTAGAAGATTATAAAGTTAAGGTAACAATACCAGCCACCCCACCAGCAACACCAACAACACCAACAACACAAGAAATAACTGTACAACAATATTTACAAGGACAGCTAAGTGAACAGATTAAAGGTAGTATACAAGCAAGTATATCTACTACTACACCTCCTATTCCTTATAAAGATACACGAGAAGCTAAAGATGACTGTGAGTTAGCTAAGAAACTTAGTATAATAGAAATAGAATTGACTCCAGCTCAAGCTACAGCGATTGGCTTTAGCCAAATAGAGTCTAAGAAAAGCTATTCTTTAGCTGAAATAATTGCGAAACTTGCTCCTAGTGAAGCCACACCAGCAGCACCAGCACAGCAAGTGCAGCCAGTAGCAGTGACATCAGAAACGCCTGCACCAGCAGGGACAGCACCAGTAGACTTAGTGAAGCTTAATCCTGGTGTTTCTGTAGTTTCTGGTGCAGAAATACAATTAAATCAGATACTAAGTGCAAAGTCTGGGCAGACAATACCACCAGATTTGACGGTAACTATCACTACTGGTAGCAGTGAAGTTCTAATAGCTAAAAGTTTCAGTGCTGCTAAATATGCATTTGAAAGTGGTAAAGCATATACGTTTACCTTTTCTAGTCAAAGCAATTCAACTGCAACTTATAATCCATTTACACGTACGTTTTAGCAGTGGCTCCAAATAGCTGTTTAGATTACGAAAACAGCATAGTGTTCTTGTCAAAACCAACTATAATTTTTTATGATATATGTACTGGTATAAATTAATACATTTTGTGATAAATAATGTTTGATTTCTAGTGTTATTGGGCATAAGTTAATTAGTAAGAATATTTTAGAAGGATTTTTATGATAAACACACTAGCAGCACCACTCGATCGTAACTCAGTTGTCACTTCTATTAATGGAGCCAATACAGCACCAGTTGCCAAAAAAGATTTTTTAAAGATAAATTCGCTAGAATTTTCTTCTGATTTATTAACTTTGGATGTGAAGGATACAAAGCCTAATGGTTCTATTAAAATTGAATTGTTTGATGCTAATGGTCAACCAGTCTGTAGCCCTCTGGTTTTTACTGCTGAAGAAAGAAAAGCCAAGGGTGATGTCTTTAGAATAACAGGTGATAATACTTTAAAGATTAGGGTTTCTTATCTAGAGAATAATAAATTAGTTCAGCAAGAAGAAGCATATCAAGCTATGGCTTCTTGGTCTGAAAATGGTGCTTCAAGTAATCTAGTTTTGAGTTTTGCAAATTGCCCTATTGGAACAAGGTTTCAGGTTTTCATAAAAGCAGCTGATGGTTCAGAATTATATACTCAAGAACTTACCATGGATTCAATGAAGGCACTATCAAATGGTCTAAAGCTTCAAGGTATATCTAGCGATGATTATATCCAAGTAAGAATGTTAGATGATAATGGAGAGGTAGATAGAGAATATGTGATTAATAATCCTAAGAAGCCAGGTGTTGCTATAGGTTCTGCTGTTCAGGATACTAGTCAGCGAACATCACTTGGTTTGAATAGAACAGCAAAGGTTGAAGAGTACGCAGAAATTGGTATGCCTGAGAAGTTGTTTTTTTCTACCAATAATGTTTCAGTTCAAAATCAAGAATTATTGCATGGCATAGGTTCTGGTAAGTATTGCTGTAGGGTAATACGACATGGAAATCGCAATTATGTAAAGCTTAGTACTATTAATAGCTCCCTTCCTGCTGTTTTTTCTAAGAGCGATTTTAATAGTGCTATTCCTGCCGATAAGCTAGATGCTTTTTTTGATAGCCTTAAACAACAAGATTTTTGCACAGTGTTGCAAGATGGTAGTGTTTTGATGAATTATTATCAATCTCAGGAGACTACGAGTCAGATTAATCAATGGTTAAATGATAATTTCAAAAGTCTTGGAGAGGGAAGTATTAATGAAGTTATTAATTTATTTGCGCAAGTGTATGTGTTTGAACTAGGAAATACAGCATCTAGTAATAAATTACCTCCAGCATTTGAAACAGTTGTACTATCTCTTCTTAATCAAATGCCATCTAACCAAAATACTTTCGTCTTTATACCAGAACTATACAATGCATTTATGGATTATATTGCGACTTCCAGTAATTCTAAGAAGCCAGAAATTGCTAATAGCAATAAAAAATGGCAAAATACGGATAATGCAAAAGCACTATGGTTAATAAGGAAATATATTGAATCACTTCCTCTTGGCTCGGAATCAAATGCTTCAGTTATAACCGAGAGGTTATACAAGATGTTTAATGGTTCGCTTGCATATATTAAGTCTGGCGATAATTTATATAGAAGTGAAGCATTAGTAAGTGCTAAAAATGATAATGCAGAAAATATAAGAGTTTCAACTGCTTTGGAGCAAGGAAGCTTCGGTGGGTTAACTGTTCAGGCTGATGCAATAGACGAGCAGATGCTTACTGGTTTCCTTAATTATTTAAGAAAAGAGCTTGGATTATCAGAACTAACTATTACACAAGCACAGAATTTCTTGTTTGATGCTAATGGACCGGTTGATGGGCGTACATGGCTAGGTAGTCAGATGTATAAACGAGCAGATGCCCTGCAAGTTAAGGGAATAAGTTCTGTTATTGATTTAATTAAAACACTAGATTCTGGAGTAGGCTACTTCCTTGATTATAGTCCAGTTTTCAGGTTTTTAAGGCTAAGTCAATCTAATGAAATGCAAGCTTTTATTAATGTTAATAACATAGACGCTAAAGCCTTGGAGACTGAGATAGTTAAGTTAATGGATAGTGGTGACAAGCTAGATAGTTCTAATTTATCTAAATATCCAGTTATTAAATCTCTTTGTGAAAAGTTATTGCCTGAGTTTGGTTTAAATATTGGTCTAGAGGGTAACTATACTGATGAATTAATCGTATATTTATTGTCTGGCACCAAGACTGACAGTATTTGTTTAGAGGATTTAACTAGACTAGTGGATACCTATTCTAAGGCAAAGAGTGCTGAAAAATTGCTAACAGCTCCTCTTGTTATTCAGAATCTAATGAAAATAGCTGAAAATGAGTTCCCAGGTAATAAGCAGTCTCAACTTAAGGCGATTAATGGGTATTTGGCTGTATCTGCTGGACTTAAGGAATTCAAGAAGGAGAATACTGACAGTTCAAAAGTTGATCCAACTATTTATCTTATTGATGAACTTGTTGAACTAAGAAGTTACAAGGGGCTTGAATCTGAAGTTGACAATCAGAGGCGAGCTAATAGAGATAAGTCAGGAGAATTATTAAAAAGTGTTCAGATAAGTGGTTTTACAAATGTTGGGGATTTTGTCTCATGGCTAAAGGGTATAATAAATATCCAAGGAGTACAAGAAGTATCATCAATATATATTAGCATGCAATTAATGTATATACTTGGTTGGAAGAATAATGAGGAGGCAAAGACAGCCATAATTAAAGCTATTGCTGGTGTACCTGGGCTATCAAATATAAAAGCAGAGGATATTATTTTTAGTGAAGAAGAAACTAGAGCAGATGTGACTAATATAAAAGGACATTTTGTTTCTATCTATCATAAGAAGGTTGACAGTAATTACCTTACTAGTATGACACAATATAAGTTAGATCAGGAGTCTATGATATATTTTGAAGAGACTAATGAGTTAGAGATTCTTTCTGGTGGAAGAATGCTTGCCATAAAAGGTATAGATTACGCAACATTAATAAGTATTTGGGAAGAGCTGGAACAAGAAGCTATTATCGTTAATGGTTCTGTCGTTGAAGGTTGGCAGGCTAAGTTTGATAGTGTTTCTCATAAGATTTTTTTAAAGTATAAAGACAAAATATCAATAAGTGAAAGTGAATTCATAGATGGAGCGAAGCGGGTTATTAATAAAAAGGTAGCAGTGCAAGATTTGAAGGCTGGGAAACTTGCTAATGCAAATGGCGATATAACAAGACCAGAAGTAATTGCTTCGTTAATGTCTCTAACTTTAAATAACGTAAGTGCAGTTGGTACAAAAGTTGTAGATACTGAAAATGCTTTATTAAACGAGCTTTATGCAAGGGTTCTAGATTTAAAACAAAAAGCTGATAAAAGTGGTGGTACTTTAGAAACTATTCTTTTATCAGAAGATAGAACGTGGTTGGACCTTGTTGCATATGAAGTATATAAAAAGCTTCCTTCAATTAGTTTATCTACCGTAACTAATGCAAGTGAACAACAAAAAATAAAAGATGGTGTTAATTCTGTGTTGGATGATGCTATGTCAAATATGAATAAATTAATCCAATATGCTTTAAGTAATCCAGATAAAGTCCAATTTAAACCTGATCACGTATTTTTAACAGGTGAGTTTGTTGATGATAAAGGTAACTCATTAGATGCAGAATTTTCTACCAAATATGGCTCTATCGCCTTATCTTTTGCTAGAAGAGCTGTTTCGGAGTTCTATCGGATGCAAAGTAGTAAATTTTCTAATGGTTTAGAAAATATAGCACTGAAAGGTAATCCTCAGTTCGATTTATTAACTGGAGAAAGAGCTTTACGTTCTGTATCTTTGACATTAAAAACTTACTTATATCAAACAGAGATAGATAGAATTTATGGAATGGCCTCAAAAGGTGAGATTGCTGCTGATAATTTAACAGAATTAAAAGATAATATTTTTGGAGGAAGAATAGATAAAGGCTTTATTCAAAGACTACAACAAGCTTTTAGTAATGATGCAGAAATAAGTGAATTTTTGCAGAAGAATTTTTTAGCAGAGGATATGAATCTAAATATTGGATTTGATGAGTTAGTTGATCCTGAAAATATGTTGAGTGATGAGAATCAAAAATATGGGATTGAGAAACTACAAAGGCTAAGAGACATAGTTGCTATGTTGTATCAGCAAGTTACAGAAAAGAATAAAGTGGACCTAGCTTTTGGGTTATATACAGTAGCCTTTCTTCAGGAACAACTGGGTATTCAATCAGTTCCTTCTGTTCCGTCTTCCAAAAATACAAAAGTAGAGATAAAAAGCAAGGAGCTGTTGGCTGCTGTTATTTCAATAGTTAATGGTACAACTAATGCTACAAATAATGCACTTTTTGAGCAAATTAAAAATAGGGGTTTGTTAAAAGATTTATTATTTAAGATGCCAAGTTTAAATACATATTTAAATGATTTTAGTGAAGGACGTGCAGTATTAGAAGCTATTGAAGGCAAGGATAATGATGCGTATTTAAGTGCACTTAAAGCAGTTTTGGAAAAAGCTCAGAAAGAAGGGTTTGATTTGTCTTCAACTGCTTCTGCTGATACCAGAGTTAACTTTTTCGTATCTCAATTTATTCAAGCTATAGTCTCTTCAAATAAATTTCAAGAATCGATGGAAAACAATAGTGCAACAATGATTTTTAGATTCGAAGCAGGTATTCCATATGATAAGCAGATTTATGGAAAAGATATTAGGGAGGCTTTTGAGTATTTTCAGAAGGAAATGTCAACCGATGAGGAATTTGCAGTTGCATGGTCTCAGGTATTTGAGTCAAAGGATATTGATGTTATCAATAAGTTACCTGCTGACTTGCAAATTAGTTCATTAGACCAAGATGGTGGTCTAAGTGTTGATGCAAGAAAAGCACTGGATAGCATGAAAGCATTGCTCATAATGGTTAGAAATAAAAGAATGGGCAACTTTTTATCAACAAAGCATTTTTCTGTAAATGCAGTTATTGAGGAACTAGCTGATATGGATCAGGCAATAGTTGCTAGCTCAAAGGAAACGTTTAATACTTCTGAAGAGAGAGAGAGTTTTCTAAAAGAGAAACTTGAAGAATTAGAGCAATCGGAAACAGAAGGGCTTCAACTTATTGATACTAACGTTAGTTTAGGTAGGTTTTCTTTGAATAAGCTTCTAACAACAAACAGTGATGCTTCTAAAGTTAGCTATGATTCAGATTTTTATACCAAATTGTTACAAACATTCTCACCTGGTGTCAGTATTAATGCACATCAGGAAAATCCGTCTGTATGGGAATATCCTATTATTGGACTCGCTGATTTTTTTTCTTCAACCTGGGAATTAATTAAGAGCCCTTTTACAAAACTAGCACCATGGGTTTATGACAAAGCAACTATTTCAGGTATTGAGCAAAGGGCACTAGAAGTGGTGGGCTCATCATCAATGCCTGAATCCGTTTTGGATTTCTTTAGACTTTATCTAAATGATACTATCGAAAGAACACAAAACGGTGCAGATGACCCAGCTAGACTAGCAGGGTCTATATATAGTCTCTTGTCTTTAGGCGCTACTATTTTGTTCGTGATTTCAAAGGGTATGAATAAAATAGTCTTTAATGGATATGAACATGTATATGATAAAAGCAGAGGTTTTGTTAAGGGCAAAGAGGTTGATTTTAATGATGTGCAGGCAGGTAAGTATCAAGGATATTTATTCTTGCCTAATGGAGAAGAGCTTGTTAATAACAGACGTGCCTTAGAATCTTTTACAAAAAGAACATTAAAACAACTTCAACTACAAACTGGAGAAAGGATACTATTAACAGAAAACCCATCTTTGTGTGTGATGAGAGATCGACACCCAAAAGAGTTTAGAAAGCTTGCTTTAGAAAGAGGAAAGCTGGTTTTATATGCTGAGTTTATGTATGAAAAAAGTTTTGAAACGGGATTTAGTGCAAATATCCCTTTTCAGCAACCAAGAAGCAGACAAGATGTAAGAGGTACCTTATCTCGATTTCATGAAGGGGTTGCAACAAGGGCAATGGATAGAGATTATAAGGATACAGAAGTCGGAAGGAAGTCTGCAGCACCAGATAGTCCTAAAACTAGGTTTATGATGCAAGTATCTTCTAGTATTAGAAAATATATGACTTCACTAGGGATTATGACGCCTGAGGAAAAAAAGAATGTTTTGAAGCATAAGCAAGAATTTTCTGCTATAGAAACATCAAAAATACCAGTAGTAAATGAAACAGATGGAAATAAAAGGAGTAACTTAATTACTCATTTAACCGAAAGTGGTTTTATAACTGATGGTAAATTGAGGTTAACAGAACCAGCCAATATTAAACAAGTTGTTGATTGGATGAAAAATAATGGATATACACCAAAGGAAAGAAAACCCATAGAGAGATTCTTGGATAGTACTAAGACACAAACTTTATGGGAACATTTAAGGCGGATTACTAATCATTATAGTAATTCCGATAATAAATGGGTAAGTGCTCCTTCAGAAGTCCTTAATAGAGCTTTTAGTTTTGCTACTTGGTCAATGTTTTTACCGTTCGCGTCCCAAGGTTCTACCTTTCATGTCGAAACAAAAACTGCAGTTGGTGCACAAGTATATCAGAGAAATCAGGGTGGATATGAGGTTGGAACAGCTCCATATGCTGTTTATGATATAAAAGCCAAAGGTGTTGAGTATAATCAAGGCACGGCTTCTTATATGAAGGGTGGTCTTAGTTATGACCGTATTAAAATTGGTGACAATCTTTATCAATATACTAGTGTAGACGGAGAACATTCTCAGATAAAGAAAGGTCTTGGCTTACCTTCTGGATTCCTTGAAGTGAATAAAGAAAAAGCTCAATTAGCGTATGACGTTATAGATGATTTAGCAAATGATTTTAGTGGTTCACATATGGAGAGAACTAATGCTGGTGATTATCTTGTTAAAGTTGGTAACAAAAATTATAGAGTTAGTTCTATTACTGTTGAACCTTATCTGCAAGGGGCTAAGCCTTTAGGGTTTTTTGTAAGTAATCCAGATGCTTTTAATGGATTAATTCAGAAATATTCTGATAGTTTTAAGATTCAGACACTGTCAGATGGCCAAAATGCATTAATTTTCACTAGGCCATTTATGTTAATGAGTGAGAGAAATGAGTTTTTAAAGGAAGTAACCGATGACAAAGATATTATCTTGAAGTTATATAAACGAGGGATAGACAATAACGTTTCACTAAGAAGGGTTGGAGCGGGAACTGTTAGACCAGAATACAGGGTTGTTTTAAACGCTGGAGAGCATGGTCTGTCAGAAAAAGTTGTTATTCGTGAATTATTTCTTCCTGAAAACTTAGCTGTTGCTATTAAAGAAGCCAATAAATCAACAGGTGCCACAGCTGAGTTTCTTAATAAAGCTTTTGATGCTTTAAAGCCAAAGCCAGCTGAGACTACAAATATTGCTGAGCCAGAAAGCGGAAAAACAATAGTTGCAGATAGAGCTGGTAAGCCAGCAGTAGAAGGTGCAATGGATGTTGCCCCAAGTCGAACAGTAGAGGTAGACGCTTCAAGGGGAAGTGCTAGTGAAGCAATCGAAAAAACGGAAATACAAAAATTTACTGATTTTTGTGAGAGTTTTAAACAAGTATTAATTAGTAGTCAAGGTGCTGACGATGGCTGGAGTTTATCTGAGCAACAGATAAATAGTATTGTTAATAAACTTAAAGCTCTTGGAGAAGCTATTGAGAGTGGACAAAAGGATTTTGACACTGCTAGAAGAGACGCAGTGGCTAGTATGTGGAATACTGTTTTACTTGAAAGACATGGGGATTTGCGGCTTAGTTCAGACCAATTAGCTTTTAAGGGGCTACAAGCGTTATCTGTTCCTAACTCGAAAATATTTATAAAGAGCAATAAATTATATTTACATGTAAACAGAGCTGATTTAAATGAACACTGTGGTTTAGATTTGCCAAAAGGTAAGCTAGCTGGGAGAGTCCTTCTAGAACTTACCCCGAACGACAAAGGCGGGATAGAGAGTATCAGAGTATTAGAGTGTAATGATAATGGAAAAGTTAAGATCAAGGATTCTAATCCAATAATTGTGCAGGATATTAGTGGGCTTAAAGTAAAAAGATACTTGGACTCTATAGTTCTAGAATCGCATTTTATGACATTAGCTAAATACGATAAGACACCAGGACAATTAGACCTTTCTGATACAATAAAATTTAATGAAGAGGATATTGAAACCACCAGAACTAGTTTAGAGAAATTATTTTCTGAAAAGTTAGATGCAGTAAGGATGCAACAGGTTCAGACTAGAAGCAAGGAAGTTGATAGGTATGAAACTGAAGTAGTAAGACTTACACTGGCTCAGCTTAAGGAAAAACACGTTGAATACGATCAAGCTTTAACTGCTAAATTTGAGCTGTTACTAATCGCAAAAAGAAATCGTAATAAGCCTGATATTGACAGATTAAATATTGAGATTGCAGATCTTCAGAATAAGGCACTTGCTTTATTTAGAGAGGGAGTCAGAAGGTCTACATCGCCTGTTGATATAGCAGATGGTGGCTTTGAGAATTTGTTTAGTAAAGTTGCAAAAGAGAAGATAGCCAAATTAACTGCTAATGGAAAAGAGTTGAGTATAAAAACAAATGAGGGTACTGAAATAAAGGTTACTGATTTTAATAGTTTAGTTAATGCTTTGAACGAGAATAAACTAACTGTTCAAAATGTTTCTGATGCACTTTTTTCAGTTGGATTAGAGCTAAAGAAACAATTTCAAGGTAAAAGAATGTTTCGTGAACAAATATATGCATCAGTAGCTTTGCTTAATAAAATGTTAGCTGAACTTCCTTGTGGAGCTGGTAAGACAATAGTCGGTGGCGCTTCAGGATATGTTTTTAGCTTATTTGGGAAAGGGGTTCATGTTACTTCTGCTATAGATGACCTTGCACTTAAAGATTTTGCAGAAATTAGGGGTTATACCTATTATATTACTGGCGACCCTAATTATGTAGGATGTGTCTCTGGTCTTCCAGACCAAAGAGGTAGTTCAGAAAGAGCAACTGCTTCTCGTCAAGCATATAGCAGTAGAATGACTTATGGAACAGTTACAGATATGGTTTTTGACCTTCTTAGTGACGTAACTAGTGAAAACATAGATACAGCCAAACTTATTACTCAAGGATTATGGTTTCATTTAGCTGATGAAGTAGACCAATCATTAATTGTTCAGGCTTTAAGTGACAGAATTATGAGTGGTAAGGTTGCTAAAGTGACTTTTAATGAGAAGTCTTATTTGGGCGCCTATTTATTTACATATAATTTACAGAAAGAAGGAGATAGGGCAGGAAGGTTGCTTGAAGGAAACAGAAATACTCATGAGGTCTTGTTGAATGTTCATGAAATCAGACAAGAATTATATAAAATGATTAGTGATTATGATGCTCATATTGAGTCAGCGAAAGGTGAAGATCAAGCTAAGTTAAAACAAGAATTATCATGGTTAAAGTCTTTCAGAGACGATATGTTAAAAAGGAATGAAACATTAGCAGTTAGACAAATTGACCGTTCCTTAGATGCATATTTCCATAATGATGAATCAAACAAGAATTGGTCGATACAGGAAATACCAGTAGCAGGTAGGAAAAATGATGGGAAAACTAAACAGCTAGTTTTAAATAGTGCTGCTGAGGGAACTCAACAGATAGGTTCTAAGTTTAGCGAAGGATTACAACAAGCATTAGAGGCTCAGGCACTTATTAGATTTTCAAAAAAATTAAATATTGATGTTTCAAGCTTTCAGATTACTGAGGAAACAGAAACTTCTGGTAGAATCAAAACAGCTATATTTGCTCAGATGTATTATACGTTTGTAGGTATGTCAGGAACATTAACAAATGAATCACGAGAGTTGGAGCGTTCTATTGGTAGTGCTGTGCTGTCGTTTGCTGACCCTGTAAAACCAAGAATAATTCAAGAAAACGGAGCAGTATATAGAACTGCGGATCATTTGCAAATGGATTTGGCAGAGAGAATAAAGGAAAGTAGCCCAACAGACGGCAGGGAAAGGGCTAACCCAATAATCATAGCAGAAAACGACTATTATAAACAACAAAGCATAGCTAAAAGGCTGTGGCTTCAAGAGTTAGAAAGAGTCACTGGTGTTACGATTACCTCAGAAACTCCATTAGCTAAGGCCATGGGGATAAGTGAACAAAAGGGTGTTATTTGTTTTAAAAAGGAAATGAGTTTTGAGAGATTCCAGAAAGAATATTGGATACAAACATTAGGGTTGCAAGATTCACCTGAAATGCAAGAGTTTCTTAAAATAGATGGCACCAAAGACGGTAGGGTTTACGATGCAAATAGATTCCTGAAAGAAGCTTGGGTGGAATTGTATAGCAAGGGTGGAAATGCTGTTCCAGACACACTTAGAGATATGGTTAAAAACGATAAAATAGGCATTAGTTCTTTTATAAAAGGTATATCAGAACTAGAGGGGTTAGGTCAAAGTGGAGTAATTAAGCCAAATAATTCTTTTATGACTGATGGTTCAATACGAAAAGAACTATTAGTCAGAGTTAATGTGCTTACAAGTCAGAACTCCACAGATGCTACTGAACGATTGCGTCTAGAAGGTGGACGTTATGGCTCTATTACAATTATCAATAATCGTGGTGGTAGAGGATTAGATTGGCAATTAACGGAAATAAAAATGCACAATAAAATCTTTGAATTGATTAGTGAAAAAGAAAGTCTAACAAATGTAGAATTTTCAGAGTTACTAACTACGTATAAGAATGGATTGAGTAAAGATATTGGTAAGTATGATGGGGAGATTGATAAAGCTAGAGATAATATTTGGAAGCTTTTTAAGACAAATGGTATTGTTGCTGACACGGAGGTCTCTTTTACATTGACGATAGAAGGAAAAGAGGTTGTTGTTACTAGAGATTCTGAGCTTGATGTTTTAAGGAAGGCTAATGGGCAGTTGCAGAGTAGAATTCAACCATTAGCTCAGACTGAATTAGGTAATAATTTTGCAAAACTAGAAGAAGCACAAAATGAAAAGCGAGAAACAGTGTATTTACAGGATGCAGTAATGGAGTTTGAGAGAAGCGTTAAATCTAGTGAGAGTGATATCCTTCCAGTGCTTCGTCGTAATATTGATGGGCTTGATCCTAGCATCGAATATACCAGAGCTAGGATAAGTCTAGTTATGGCCATAAAAGGTTCTATTATTACAACACTAAATGGACAAACAGTTACATTTAAGGGTGTAGAAGGAGTTGAGAATTTATTAAAAATGATTCAGGCTGGTACAACACCTGATGCGGTTCAAGAGTTTGATAGGATTACAACTCTTACAGAAGCAGATAAAGCAAGTCTAAAAACAGCTAACGCAGATAAGTTATCAGAGATGCAAAGTAGATTTGATAATTTAATAAAAGACGCTCAAGGTGAAGTAAGGGGAGGTAGCTATTTTTCGAAGCTTTTAATGGAAGGTAGAGGTTCAGATCTTGCAGTAGCAGCAGTTGAGCCGATGAATGGGTTTACGCTCTATACGACTAATCCAAGTTTGGCTGGTAGGTCTGTTGATACTCAATCGAAAAGAAGAGTTGGTCGAAGTGGTGCTAGAGCTATGGTTATTAGCTTGATAAGTTTAGACTCAGACCTTACTGATAGGTTAGGCGAGGCTTATACCCAAAAAGGTCAACCTAATACTATTGGAAGGATGCTTGGTGAGATAGGAGATTTATACGAATCAAATTGGACTAAGATTGGTCCTGAAGATCCATTAAACAGAAGAGTACGGGTAATGATAAATGGGTGTAGTTTGGTTTCTGAGAATCAGGCACGACAAAACCGTTCATCAAACTCTGAAGTAGATAGGATTACCGCTGAGTATTTTAAATGGAATAATGAGGCAAGTACATTATTGGAACAAGTGGCTAAGAGGGTTAAGCCTTTACAGCAAGAAAACAAATACGATTCTTTACGTCAGGTTGATTCAGAAATCTCTAAACAAGCTACAAAGCTTTTGACAGATTTTCATGCGCTACAGATAAAAAAAATAGTTGATATTAGTGAGGGCATGAAAGTTTCAGAATTGAATTCACAGATTGCTACTTTAGCGAAGATGTATCGTATTACTGAAGCTGAGATTGTAACTAATTTTCAGGAGAAATTAGCAGACAAAGGATACAACGGAGATTTGGCAGAGTTTCTTAAGGGTCAACCTAATTCTGAAATTTTATTTAAAGGTATGACTATTAATGTTGAGCAAATAAAGATTGATTTAATTGATTCATTAATTACGAAGCTTGATGCGTCAGGGGTAATCAAAGCTACAGCTGGTGATATGAATTTGTTGCGAATATATGAGTTACTTAAGGGTGTTAATTCTAGTCTTTATGCAATAAGGTTTAATACTGATATTAAAGAGGGTTTGGAAAGAATTTATAAAATACATGACGCAAATGATGCACAGAAATTAGCTCAGCAATTATTAAGTAATGAGCTACAATCCTTATACAAGTATATGAGAGTTACAATAGCTACAACTGCAGAGGTAAGCTCAGGAGACAATTTAGCTTCTACTTCATCGGATTATTTTATTAAGAATGGGCTTAGGGGTGTTCGTCTTGTAAAGAGCAAGGGGGAGCTTGTTTTAGAGTTAGATATAGTTCGTTTTAAAACAGAAGATAATTATGTTGATCTTACTGGCAAAATGAGAGGTTCTTCAGTTGAAGCCTACTTGAGAGAGGTTTGCAATAAAGAAGGATTAACAATCCCTGAAGGTAAAAGTCCACTTGAAGTTATTCAGTTTAGGTTTGGTCAAGATGCAACGTTTAATATATCAAGTGATGATGTTTCAAAGATTAAAGCTCATCAAACACAAATGGACGCTCTATATGGTAGGTTTGATAAATTAATTGCTATGGCAATAATTTCGATAGAACCTACAGCCGGTGCAAAGATAGTTATTCCATTTGGTGATACTACAGTAGAAGTTGCAATAGGAGAGAAGGAAGTTATGATAACTTCGTCACAACTAAAGGTTTCTCAACGATTACCAAGAACTGAATTCGATAGTATAAGGTCTGATATTTCAGGAGTTGATGCATTTTTTAAAGAATTGGCAGCAAAAAATAACCTTTCGGCAGATGATATTAGCCATCGAATTGCTTTGATGGATGCACTGTTAGCTGTTAGTAGTAGTCCTTCACTAGCGGGTGAAGTTTCTGTTCAAATAACTGAGGATGGACCTACGGAAACCAAGTCCTATTCTGAGTTTGAGAAAAGAGCAGGTAAAGTTGAGATTGAACTGGTAGATGGAACTAAGTTGCTAGTTAGAATTCCGGTTTTCAAGGTGCTTTCTTTGGTTTATGGACAAGGGAATACTTCTATAACTGAAGCAGATATTAGAAATCTTTTAACGACAGAAGAAATGAAGATATTTGAAGCAGCTAAAATAGAGCATGGAGATGATTTAGCTAAGATTAAGAGTTATTTAGAGACGCAGCATAGGGTAGAGGCTAAGTTAAATCAAGAAATTATGGATTATGAAGCTAAGATGCAAGTTAGACAAAGAAGTTTGTTTCCCGATAGTTTTGTGGAGCTGTTAAAAACAGGAATACCAGCATTGGAACCTTTTAAGTTTGACATTGGAACTTCTTTGAGTGATCAAGCAAGAAGTATATTATCCGAGTATTCTAGAAATATTCTAAATAACATTGAGATATTATCCAGTGATAGGTTTAAGAATAATAGTAATATTTTTGATGGGCTCAATAAAGAGTTAGCTGAATTGAATAAAATTGTTCAAGACCAAAGCACTGATGCCTCTTCAGTTAAGACACTCATTGACAGCATAAATAAGCAGATACAAGCTTTTATGCAAGGAGAGCATAAGGATTCACTTCGGATATCTGTAGATACATCTGAGGTTTTATTAAAAAAGGCACAAACAGCAGATACGTTAAGAGCTGATATTGAGATGCTTCAGAAATTGAAAGATAGTAATGGGCAATTAGATATAAGTAACCTTAAAACAAACGATGAAACGTTTAAGAAGAGCTTAGAGGGGAAAACGGTTGACGAGGCTATGCGTATAGCAACAGCAAAATTAGCGGATCTTATTAAAGAGTTTAATGCTATGCCAGAATTTATGTACTCACTTAGAGCAACACATCAAAGAAACCAATTTATTTGGAGTAAATATTTAGCTAATTTAGACAGTGCAGTAAAAAGTGGTCGTTTATCTATTGAAAAAAGAGCGCAACTTTTGATGAGAGCAGAAGGTTCTGTTAAACCTGATGCTGGCAAAAAATTAGTTGATGTAGGGGAAGAATGTTGGAGAAATGCTAAATATTATGGAGTGTTTGAATATGGTTTAAATCAAAGTTTCACCGGTTCTTTCAAAGACTCTGGAGTTCGTCAGGGACTTTTGGATACCGGAATAGGCGCAGGTTCTCATGCCGCTAAGGGTTTTGCTATGGGTACCGTAGCTGGGATGATTTTAAATATGGGTAAATTGTTAAATGATGAGAATTATGATGCACAACAATATGTGCATGATTTCTACGAACAGGGTCTACATTTTGCAGTTTTTGAAACAGAGATGTTCACGTTAAAGATGCTAGGCATGACTGGAGCAACTCCACAAATGGTAACTTGGGGACAGCGAGTTGCTACTGGTGCCGATGCTTTGACAGCTAGGATACAGAATACTTGGTTTAAAAGAACAGTTGATACTATGAAACCAGCTGTTGCATCTAAGACAGCTGAGAGTATATTTGGGTCTTGGAAAGGCATGGTTACTGGTCCTATGGCTGTTATTTTTGGAACAGAGATGGCTATCCAGTCGAAGAAACTTAGAGCTTCAGGCAATGCAGGCATGATCCTTCCGGCAGATTTAGGCACTATTGTTAATCTTTCAGTTTTTGGTGGTTCTCAAGCAGTTGTTGATCATGCCATTTTTAGGTTGGCTGCTGGGAATCAAGGCGCAGGCTCTTTGTTTGGTAAAGGTTTGCAAAGATTTCATATGGTTGGGTTATTAGCTGGTATTGTTTTGTCTGGCATGACATCAGAACAGTTGAATAAGTGGACACCGGTAAAGACTTTAGGAATTAGAGGAGATAATTGGTATCGTGCGGATGGTGGTTTGCATTTTAGTCCATATACGTTTACTACAGATGTTTTAGATCACGGTATGCCTTCTTTGATGAGTGCAACATTTAGAGATACTGTATTTAAAGCTGGTGCTGATGGAAAGTTAGTTAACTTTTCAAGATGGGCAACTGGTGGTAGCCCAGTAGCTACTTCTGCCTCCTTATCATCTAAAGCATTAAGTTCTTTAAAGGGGGTTCCGTTTGTGATTGTATATGCTGGAACTACTTCTGTTGTGGCTAACTATGATGATTTAGTTGGTAATAATGGTGCAGTAAGATGGCAGGCAATGAGAGACGTTAGTTACGATGTGTTAGATGCTGGAATAATGTATGGATCATTTCAACTAGCTGGTGCAGGGTTTGCTGCAGGTTCTGCAGTTGCTGGTCCGGTAGGCGGAGTTGTTGTTGGTGGGGTTATTATTGTTGGTGGATGGGCGCTTACAAGGGTAGATAAAGCATTAACGGATATGAATAAAGACCAAAAAGCTACTATTGAAGATGCCCTTAAGGGGGCTTATGGAGATAGGTTTAAGTTCACAGTTCGTGATTTACATGATGGAACATCTGATGAATATGGCAAGAAAGATTATCGTGGGTCAATGCAAGAAAGGTTTAATGACAGGATAATGGATATTTTTATGGACGAGCATTTTACTTTAAATCAAGTAGCTGGGCTAGATAAATATCCAGATCTTCTTAAATATATTGAGCAACAGTTCCCAGGTAAGAATATAACGAATATTAGTCTTAGAAATATTTTTCAGAGACTTAATATTCAGGAGATATCTGTTCCTTCATCTTTTGTTTTTACACCTGATATGTTGTTAAGTTGTATGAACTCTGCAGCAAGTGATAGGTTAAGTAATAAAACAGGACCACTAACTATTACTGTGTCTGGTTTAGAAAAAGAAAGTTTAAGGTTTGCTAGAACAGGGATAGTTTCTTCTTTCAATATTAATACTAATTTTACAGGTCCTGTTTCTCATCTTGTAAGTGTTGGAGATTACTTTACTAATGATGTTAATTATCTTCAGATAGAACAGGGTAAATTATTATCTACAGATGAAGCTGGTAATACAGTTGCTAAGGATTTTATTGAATTAGCAGAACTATCTGACATACTTTTTGATAAAGATCAGAGTAAACCTCGTCCTTTATTCTTTCAAATGGTTAATGCCCTTAGAGATTTTGGTATGCTAGATAGATTAAAAGAAATGTATAAGAAAACAGGTAAAAGTGATTTAGCAGACATGATTGATGAAATAACTAAGCTACTAGATAAAGGAGAGAATATTAGTAGTCTTGAAAGTTTTTCTGCTGTATTTTGGGGCCAGAAGGATTGGTTTGATAAGTTATCAAGGATTATTTATGATGCGACAAACATAAGTACTTCTTTCGCTTTGTCATCTAAAATGGATAGTAAAAATATACAAGATGATAAGTTAACAAGACAAGCTTTGATAACTCAGGTTCTTGGATTAAAGATCACAGATGATACCAATAGTAATGAAGCTAGAGTGCTTTATGCCAGACTTCAAACAATATTTATTAGGCTTTATCAGCTTGGATTTATAAATAAAGATCAAACCGTAGGAAACTCAATTAATCTTTGGAATACTTCGGAGGTCATTTCTATTTTAACTTCAGATAAAACATTGGGGCTAAATACTCAATCAGCAGAGAGATTGCTAGGGTTATTACAAATGGTACAGGTTTCTGGTAGCATGGCAAAACAGAATCCAGACAAGCATCCTTTGCATGTTAGCGAGCTTTGGAGAGTTCTTCAAATGCACCAATTAATTGATGAAAAACAATTAAAAGCTAATTTTTCAGGAAGTGCAGATAGAACTCAGGTTTTTAAAGAATGTGCTTCTCGACTAATTAGTAAAGACATAGCACATTCAGTGGCTGATTCTTTCAGGATACCTTCTGCTAGCAACCCTAATATTCCTGAGATATATATTTTAGTTCAAAAATTGGTTAAGGATAATAAACAAGTTACTATCGCAGATTTTCTAACAGAGTTTAGTAGGAGTTTTAGTGACACAAACACCCCACAAATGCAAAACTTGCTTTCTATCATTAAGAGGTTAAGTGAAGGTAAATCATTTGCGGAATCCTTATCTCTGCTTGGAATAGTTGATGATGGTGAAAGCAAAGAGGCTGTTATTCAATCTTTACTTGATCTTTTATGGTTTTCATTTAGCAGATTAGTTAACGAGAAGAGTGGTGCTGAAAAAATGTTTTTAAATACATTTTCATTGGTATTATCAGATAAAGCTATTAAGAGTATTTTTGAGTCACATGATTTGTACAGAAACTTATTAAACAGTATAAGTAGTGCTTTAGAAGGTTTGCCAGATAAAGATTTACTAGCTTTTTTAATCCTTGATGCTGGATTAAGTGGGGGAATAGATAAGGATACGGTTTCCTTGTTGTTTAAAAGCAATCTTACAGAAGAAGAAAAAGCAAAAGTTGGTGGTTTTAAAAAGGATAAGAGTGAAGTCTTAAGTATTATTAAAAGTAGGCTAAATAGTGATAAATTACAAGATACTTATCGGGACATGTTAGTTGAGTTATATAGAAAGATAAATGGTGGTATCTCAAAGGAAGAATTTAAAGGCTTAAAACCATATGAAATAAAACCAGTTATTAATATGTATAATCCATTTGTTGTGTCAGACACTCCAGCTAGTGGTTTAAAGAAGGTTAACATTTCAACAATAGAAAGTACTAGATGTTCACGTTTTGATTGGTTAGTTTTAATGTTGCATAAAGGAAATATTGACCTTGAAAAAATTAGCAACAAGGATCTTGCAATTAGTCTACATAATTGTGATTACTCGCATTTTTCATTAATCGAAAAAGAACTCATTGATGGAGAGACTAATGACAAAAAGCTTAATAAAAATACTAAATTGAAAGATTGGTTATCATTACAAACAGAGCTAATAGATAATTTTCAGTCAAAAATAACTGGAAGCCTGCCTGATTCTCCAATAACAATAAATAGCGAGTGTTATTTATTTGAGGGCAATATTTATACTCCAGCGGAGCTAATGATGAACGCTTTTAAAATAAGTTTAGGAGACACTAGTAAACTTGTTTTGGTGTCTGAACTAGGTCCTGATGGTAAGCATGATACACTTCAAGATGTATTTAAAGATGATAAAAATAAAGATTACGTTTTAAATCCTATAGCACAGGATATTTGGTCTAATCCACTTAGCTACTTGGATGGTAAAGGCAAATATCTTGGATTGTTTAATCATTATTTGGCTTTAAAAGAATATAAACCAAATGATACTGCAAAAATAGAGGCACATATCCTAAGTAATAATTTTAAAGAAGAGTTTAAGAAGTTTGTGTTAGAAAATTCAACTTCTTTTGATGCTTGGATATCTTTATATGTTTTAGGAGTAATTGTAATTGAAAGTAAGGAACTGAACTCAAAGTTCCAGGAGTTTAGTAGCGATTTTGATCTTGAAAAGTATATTAAAGATAATAGAGTAACAGCTTTTGGCACTGTAAGTAACTTTACACCTCAAACGCTTCATGGATTAATTGATCGTTATGACAATAGTTCAGAAAATAGTTATAAGGATTATATTTTCCCTGATGCAAGTGCAGATCCTGCACAGCAGAGACAAAAGATTTATGATAAGTATAAGGAGCAGTTTATTGATAAAGGGCTAAATAAGAATAACACTAAGGAAGCAGTTGCAAAGTTAGGCTTCATCTTGTATCAGTTAGAGAATAATGTAAAGATTACACCTACAGATATAAGTTTTATTGAAAGTTCCTATACGTTTTTTTCTAATCTACCTCTTAATTTTGTGGAGGGATTGACGAGTAACGATGTTGTTGAGAGACCAGAAATGATGTCAATTTTATTTCGAACTGCTAAGTTTTTGCCAGATGCAAAGAAGGCAGAATTAATTCGATCATTTAATTATCATGTTCTAGGCGATGGATGGGGCATATCAGAGGATAAAATTGTTAGAGAAAATATGATAAATTTAGTTTATGAATTATTTAACACCATGAAAGAACCTAAGTTAATTTCTGATCTTATTTATGAATTAACACTATCTATAGAAGGAGAGACTTATGCTAGGGGTGCTGATGATGTTTTAAGAAACCGGTTCACCAGGGCTGATAGTAGTGATAGTTTGAGGGGTAAATTTAAGCAAGAAATTAGGGGAAGTTTAGGAGTTGCATATTTTAATTCATTGCAACATTTAATGCAGGATAAATTAGTTAACTCTACAAGTAAAGATGAATATATTAGGTTTTTGGATATTATTTCTGTTGGTATAAAACATTTTAATGAAGACCTTTCCAAAAATAGTTTAGTCATATTAAGTGAACTATTAAAAATAGCTAAAAAAAATAATGTTGATATTGGCTCAGAGCTATTTAATAGAGTTAGAAGTAATGTGTATGGAGATATGGCTTGGTTAAGTCATAATAGAAGAGAAGCTCAGATTCAAACAGTTGTAGCTCCAATTTATAGGATGTTGTATCAAGATGGAAATTTGTCAGATAAACAAAAAACACAAATATATGAAATGTTAATGGCTCCATTAACTGGATATAGTGAATGGGCTGAGGGGCTGTTAGGATTTTCTCAAGTTGCAGGAGCTAGTAGTATGATGGAGGATTCTTCATCTTTGGCATTAGCTGATGCTATATGGGGAACTAATCATTATGATCAACAACGTAAGATGGCAGAGGATATTTTAGCAACCCCTGTTCCAGTTAAAAGCAATGACCCAGAAGTAAGAAAAGAGTATTTGACCAATATTTTACAACTGATTAAGGATGATGCAAGATTTGCTTCATTAGTGTTGAAAAACTCTTTTTCAACTAATGAATTATTAAGTTATTATGATAAAGACACTACAATACTGCAAGAAAAATTTTTAATTAGAGGGATTTTTATAGCATTATTTAATTTTCAATTAAAAGAAAATTCTGCAGATTTTAATAAAACTTTTAATCAAATTCTCTTTAGTAATAATGAGCCTACTTTTTATGCATATTGTTTAACTAAGTTGTTGTTTGATATTGGTGCATTTTATGATGTAAAAGAAGATGGAACTCAGTCTTTTATTTGGGGGCTTCATCGGAATCTAAACACAAATCAAAGTTTTGATGATTTTAAAGATATGTTTTCTGGTGATTGGTGGAATTTTTCAGTAGATATATCAGATGGCAAATTAACTAACACTCAGAAAATACAAGAATATAAAACGTTTATAATGTATAGAATGGCTAATTTTATTAAAATGAGAAACAATAATCAAGGTAAATTTTATTTTGATTTGCAATTTCCTCTTACGGAAAAAAAATACGCAGATAGTTATCAGGTTTGGAGAACTGCATACTTGCAAGCTAATCCTCAGTTAAGTACTGCTTCGAATCTTAATGAGATTATTCCTCTTAGTCCTAAGTTTTATGATGATATTCAAAGCAAACAGGCGAAAGGTGATTTTGAGCAGTATTTAGTTAGGAATCATAGTAAAAAAGCTAGCAGGATTGGTTTTTCTCCTGAACTTATTGCTGATTTATCTTTATCAGCAAGTATTAATCGAGATCGAAAGACTACAGATATAAAAGCAGATAATGTTGTAATGAAAATGGCAATATTTGTTTATTATAATCAAAATGGTCTAGGAAAAGGTTTTGATCAAGAGATACGTGAGGCTCAGCTGGAGTTTATTAAATCATTAAGAGATGTTAAGCAGTCAGCTACAATTTATAATCAGTTGGATTTTTCTATTGAAATAAAAGATATTTTAGATTTGATTAGGGATTATTCAAATACTTATACTTGGGAAAGTTTAACTGAAGAAGATTTAAATTACTTAGTTGAAAGATTAAATATTATTATGCCTCAAATAGTTGAGACAGCTTTAAACAGAAAAAACGAATGATTTAGAATGAAATTATTTAAAGTTCAATACGATAAATTAATAAAGAATCAAGAAAAATCCTGAAAGGGGAGTGGTAAGGTTAAGTGTTAAGTTAAGTTTAATTTGTATTAATGTTTATAAGTTAAAAACAATTATAAAGGAGTAAAATTATGGGTTCAACAATAGGAGTAGTTTCAGAGGCAGCAAAAGTTATGAAATCTACTGGTGATGCTGGAAAAGTTGCAGCAATAGCAGTAAAGCTAGAAACAGTATTACGGGGAGTAGCAGTCGCTAGTTCATTAATGAATACTTTAAAGACATTAGATGTAAGCAAAAGTATAGCCGATTCTTTAAGTGCTGCTGGTACGTTACAAGAAAAAGCAAATATTTTAAATTCTGTTATATTATTACCTGGTCAAGTTTTTGAGGCTCAAGATGTAGATGGTGTTCAGACGTTAGTAGTGAAAACACTTGAAAGTGGTAATGCAGTTCCTTCAGTGATAGTTGGCCAACAGCCAATAATTAGAGAAGAAGCACTAGCTGCACTAGTAGCTAAGGAAATAGACAAAATTGGTGGTAGAGCAATTGTGGCTTCAAAAGCAGAGACTCCAGCGAAGCTTGCAGCTACAGACCCAAAAGGTCCATCAGCACGTGATGCTAATCTAGATT
>DYQY01000002.1:135013-147863 GCA_020719045.1 Candidatus Termititenax sp. | reverse complement strand
AAGCTTGCAGCTACAGACCCAAAAGGTCCATCAGCACGTGATGCTAATCTAGATTCAGACGCTGTAAATCCAGCGGAGCCAGACTCAGCAAGTGATGCTAATCTAGATTTAGACGTTGTAAATCCAGCGGAGCTTGCAGCTATAGGCTCAGCACGTAATTCTAAGCTAGATTCAGACGCTGTAAATCCAGCGGAGCTTGCAGCTATAGACTCAAAAGCAGAAACATTGGAGATAATGGTTGCCGCTATTCTTAAAGAATTTTCAGAGTTAGATCCTAAGAACAGAACCGTCGAGGGACTTAAAACAGTATTAGCTAAAGTTAAATCAGAAGTTGTTAAGGTAAACGGAGTATATGTTACGCAGGTAAAAATGACAACAGAAGAAGTTAAATCATTTGCTGAAATTTTAAACATGAGTTCTTCAGATCTTACAGCTGCATTAGAAAAAGTTGGATTATAATTATTTAGAGTTTATAATAAACAGGAAGCATCGTAGATGCTTCCTGTTTATTTAAGAGGGGGAATTATTATGGGGAAAAATGAAACAAGTATTATAGAAGTTGAAAAGAAATATTCTCAGAAGTTTTCAAAAATATTACAAAAATTAGTAGAATCTGAAAAATTGATTCTTTTGTCGGAGTATTTAGAAAAGAAAAGCGAATTAAAAAATATTCCCAAAATTATAGATGATTTGGGTATGCTTGCTGAACATTCAATTTATGGATATGTGCAGTATTACGCAATAGTCCAGTATTTATATATGAAGAAATCAAATAATTGGTCAGATGCTGGTCAGGATAGAGTGAAGAATTCTTTTTTTTCTGTTCTATTGGAAAAACAAGCTAACGAAGATTTATCTTATAGTGAGTTTGAATTAGGAGAAGCTCGCATTGCTGAAACGGCAAACTTTCATGATTTAATAAATAAAAGTGACTCAGAATTACTAGAAATAATAAAAAATCCGGTTATAAGAGTTTTTGATATGCAATTTTCTTTTACTGAAACTGAGCAACTTAATAAATTATTACAAATATTAGGTAGTAATCGTAGAGTTATGATGGGGTCATCCGGAGAGTTTGTTACTATGATTTATGGTGTAGCTAGTTCTAATAAATATCATACTTACGATATACACCAGTTTTATAAGGAAGAAATGCGAACTCCAAATGCTGTTAGTTATATTGTAGCTGTTATAGATCAAAACCAAATAGCAATCAGAAGAGAAGTTTGTGAGTATATTTTTTATAAAAAATGGGTACCAGCTGTTAAAATTGATTCGTTCATGTATGGTTTTATGGGAAACGACTTAGAGAATAAAGTCTCTGATGCAATTAAGAAAAAGGTTTTTGATTGTTTTTCTGTGGAAAAAGAAAGTGATTTAGTCAGCGTGAAGGAAGATTTTATTTCTAGAATGGTAGAAAATTTTTCTTATCATGAAATTTCTCATGATTTGTTGGAAGATTTTAATTTAAACGAGGAAGAAATAGCAATAGTGAATGCAATATCTTCAATAGAAGAAAATGTTTTAACAGTAATGAATGAAGTTCTTACTGAATGGATGCCAACTACTATGCATTTAAAGGGACCATTACAGAACATTGTAGATGTGGCTATTAAGAGAAATGATATTGAGGCTGCTAAAAAATTATTATACATATATATGAGTGACGGATGGTTTTTAGATACTGATACTGAGTTTATGTATCCATATACCTATATAATGTTTTCTGCTTTTATTAGTTGTTTTGATGATGAAAATAATTTTGATTTTGTGGAGTTGCATGGTCAATTGAAACAAGTATTTGATTTTTTTCTTGATTGGTTTAGGAATACAATTTCAGAGATTCTTGTTTTAGTGAAACAGGCTACGTATAAAGACACAAAAGGTTCTCTTTTGAGTTATTCTGAATTCAGTGAAAAAATAAAAATGATAAATTATCTTTTGTGTTATGGAAAGGAAAACACTGACAAACAACAATTAAATAATTTTTGGTTAAATTTTTTTGCACAGGTTAACTCTTTAAGTCCAGAGATTATTAAGAATATAGGAATGATTGTTACAGCAAGATCCAAACTTTTATATAGGGATTGTATTCTTAGGTTTGGTGGTAAAGAAGCTAGTCAGAAATATGGTGAAGATATTAGAACATTTGTTTTAGATGGAATGACGGATTGTGGGTTTTGTGTTTCCTTAGATTAAACTATGAAGACTAAGACAGTAGCTCTCCCATCTATTTTTGAAATTGGTCCTTTATTGACTAAAGAGATTGAGCCAATCATTAGTTATTACCTTAATGGGATAAGGAATGGTTTTTCAGGTTATCAAAAAATTCTCAATGATTTGCAAAAAATGCTCTATAGTTTAAGAAGATGTGATAATTTAAAGTTTCGAGATTATTTAGAATATGTAGATTTTTTTGATAATAAACAAGAGATTTCTTTGCTTAGTATAAAAAGAGGATTAAGTGAGGTAGAGTTTAGGCAATTGATAAATGACTTTTCTAAGGAGGTCGTATTCGATGTTGATTCTTGGATGAAAGACTTTTGTGTAAGCCAAAATATAACTACTGTTGATGGAAGTATCTATGTGTCTTTTGCATTAAGAAGCGATTTAAGCCAGTCAGATATAATTAAGGCAAATAATGCTATACCAGGTTTGTTTGATTTTTTATTATCTAAAATAGGCAATAATGTTGAGAATTATTTGTATTGGAATAATGAACAGGCTTCTAAAATAAATATTGAAACTGATGTTTTTAAAGCCCTAGCCTTAATGGAACCAACAAAACAAGCATTTGGTGAAATAGCGGTGTTTCCTTGGAATCATAGCCACCCTACTAGAGTAATCGAAGTACAAACTGAATATGCTAGAAGAACAGGTTATTTTTTTTCTACAGTTGATAGAAGTATTATAAAAACTGATGTGCCAAGAGATGCTGAGGTCTTTTCTATTTACGGGATTTCTTTTATAGATAGAGATTATACATATCAAGACTTTAATGGTAATAAAAAAAAGTTAATGGTAAATTCAGCATATAAAAATTATGTTCATCGGTTATTGGTTTTTAGAAATGTATATTCTTATATTTCAATACATTCACGGTTAAGTGAATCAAACAAAGTAGAGATCTCTTTACTTATAAGAGATTTTTGGACTAAGAAAATTCCCAAAGAAGATGTGGCTAAGCGTTTAGAGGAAATTGGTCTTGAACAAGAATTATTGGAAAGATTTAAGGATGTGGTTTTCGAAGGTCCTGAGGACTGTAAAACATTTTTTGGTATTCAAAGCTTTTATCCAGAGGTTGATGCTTTAGAAAATGGTGGTTTAGCTTATTTTATAAGCAGAAACATGGTTAATAGAATGCTTGAAAGAACAGATCTTGGTCAAATGTCCTACCATGAAGCAATTGAATTTATTAAGTTAAAGTCCACCAAAGTATTAAGAATGATGCTTTGTGAAAAATATGATTTATCAGACCTTTTTATTAGAGATAGAAAGTTTTTTGGAAATAGAATTGTCAGTGTTTCAGCTAAAGAGAAATATAGATCCTTATTTTTTGATTTGTGGAATGCAAAGAATCTTACTGAAGCAAGAGAGGCTAGGGATAAAATATTAGCGACTTTTGTTGAGCTATACCAAACAGGTGAGCTTTACGGAGAATAGCAATATAGATGTATAGAAGTATGGATGATTAGGGGCTTCCTCAGACCGTTGACTTTAGATTATCGACCAGAGCCTATGCAGTTTGTGGTTTATATTGACAAATTGCATAAAATTATTATAATTGCTAATATGTTAAATAGAGATTTAGAAAAATATTTACTGAATATTTCTAAGAAGTTTCCTGTTATTTCAGTTACCGGACCGCGTCAATCTGGTAAAACTACTCTTATTAGAAAAGTTTTTTCTAGTTATGATTATATTTCTTTAGAAAATCTTGATAATCGAAATTTTGCCAAGAATGATCCAAATAATTTTATAAAACAATTTACTGAGAAAGGTATTATTCTTGATGAAGTACAGAGGGTTCCAGAGTTTTTCTCTTATTTGCAGGGTTATATAGATGCTAGTCAAAGTTTAGGTAAAGTTGTTTTATCTGGTTCACAAAATTTTTTACTTTCCGAACATATTTCTCAGTCATTATCAGGAAGAGTTAAAGTCATAAAATTATTACCGTTTAGTTATAATGAGTTAAGAGATTCCTTAAGTAAGGATATTTCTATAGAAGAATTAGTATTTAATGGTATGTATCCTGTTATTTATGATAGGAAGCTTAGTCCATGGGAGTGGTATCCTGATTATATAGAAACATATATCGAACGTGATATTCGTAGCATTAAGAATATTAATGACTTAAGTTTGTTTCAGAAGTTTTTATTTCTTTGTGCGGGAAGAATTGGTCAATTACTTAATATGAATTCTTTGGCTAATGAATGTGGAATTTCCCATAATACAGTTAATAGTTGGTTATCCATTCTTGAATCAAGCTATATTATTAAGCTAGTTAGTCCTTATTATAAAAATTTTAATAAAAGAATAATTAAGCAAAAGAAATTATATTTTTATGATACTGGTTTAGCATGTAATTTACTTAGTATTAATAACAAAGAACAACTATCTTCACATTACTTAAAAGGAGCGTTGGTCGAGAACTTTATTTTGATTGAAATAATTAAAACTTTTTACAATCGAGGTGAGAAGAAAGAAATATATTTTTTTAGAGATAGCAATGGTAATGAGGTTGATTTTATTTATGAGATTAATGGTGCGGACTTTAAAGCTATTGAAGTTAAATCAACAGGTACTGTTAGGGATGATTTATTCAAAGGATTGATTTATTGGAAAAAGTTGGTTAATTCATCAGATAAGAACTTGTCTCTTATATTTACTGGAGATAAATCTTTTGATTATAAATTTGGTTCAGTTGTTTCTTGGAAAGACGTTAGTAGCGGGATGGATGTATAGATGTATAGAGGTCTGGAGGGATGTTTTTAATAGTCCCCCTTGATAAAGGGGGAAGTCACATAGTGACAGAGGGATTGATTTCCAAGCCTCTAAGCATCTAGTCTAGCGACCAGAGTAGCCTAATTGTAACTGCGATTGACAATTTGTCCAATTATCTTTCGTCTTTAATCTTTCGTCTTTAATCTTTATAATAAACCACATGACTAAAGCACTTGTGATACTTTCTGGTGGACAGGATTCAACCACTGCCTTGTTTTGGGCTAAGAAGCAGTTTGATGAAGTGGAAACCATTACTTTTGATTACGGTCAGCGTCATAAAATCGAGATTGAGTCAGCCAAGAAAGTCGCTGAAATTGCCGGTGTGCCAAACAAGTTAGTTAAGATTACAGCTTTGGAGCAGTTAGCAGATAACGCTATGATTCAGGATAAAGAGATTGTTATTAATAAACTTACTGGATTACCTACAACCTTTGTTCCCGGTAGAAATTTGATATTTGTCACTTTAGCAGCAGGGTATGCTTATGGAAAAGGTATCAAAGACCTTATATTAGGAGTGTCGCAGGTTGATTACAGTGGATATCCTGATTGTCGTAGGGAGACGATTAAGTCTTTAGAGAAGACAATTTCTTTGGGGATGGACTTTGAATTTATAATACATACTCCGCTTATAGATAAAGACAAGAAAGAGACAGTTCTTATGGCAAAAGAATATGGGGCTTTAGATGTAATGAAATACACTCACACTTGTTATAAAGGACAACGCCCACCTTGTGGTGAGTGCCCAGCTTGTAAGTTGAGAGCTAAGGGGTTTATGGAAGCTGGCATAGAAGATCCAATATTAAGTATTTAGAAAACATTCCCCTTTTCCCTTTTCTCTTTTCCCTTTATAATACTTTCCATGCTTAAAAGAACAATCAATTGTGGTGATATTAGAAGGTCAGATATTGGTAAGGAAGTTATCCTTAACGGATGGGTCAATCGAAGAAGAGACCATGGTGGGGTAATATTTATTGACCTTAGAGACAGAACAGGTGTTATTCAGATAACATTTGATTCTTCAAAAGCAGGGATGTCACATCAATTAGCAGAGAGTATTCGTAGTGAATATGTTCTAGCTGTTAAAGGACAAGTTATTGCTCGTTCTGAATCAACTGTTAACCCAAACATGCCGACTGGTGAAGTAGAAGTTGAATGTACTATTGTAGATATTCTAAATACTAGTAAAACTCCAGTGTTTAGTGTTGCTGATGATGAGCAAGTTGATGAAACACTTAAACTAAAATATAGATATTTGGATTTAAGAAAAGAGAAATCTCTAAATAATTTCAAAATTAGACATAATGTTACTGCTGCAATTCGTAACCATTTAAATAAAGAAGGTTTCTATGAAGTAGAAACTCCAATACTTAACAAGAGCACACCAGAAGGAGCTAGGGACTATCTTGTTCCAAGCAGAGTTAATGTTGGTAAGTTTTTTGCACTTCCACAATCACCTCAACTATTTAAGCAATTATTGATGGTAAGTGGCTTTGAGAAATACTATCAAGTTGCTAAATGCTTTAGAGACGAGGACTTAAGGGCAGACCGTCAACCTGAATTTACGCAGATAGACTTAGAGATGAGCTTTGTTGAACAAGACGATGTTATTGCCTTAACTGAAGGTGTTATCAAAGAAGCTTTTAAGGTTATTGGAGAAGATGTTTCTTTGCCAATAAGTAGAATTACCTATGACGATGCTATGAATTATTATGGCAGCGATAAACCAGATATGCGTTTTGATTTAAAGCTTGTAGATATAACAGATATTTGTAAAAACGTTGAATTAAAGGTTTTTAACCAGATTGCTAATAGTGGAGGTATGGTTAAGGGCTTAAATGTGAAAAATGGACATTCCTTGAGTAGGAAGAACATGGATGACTTGATAGCTTTTTCTCAGAAGCATGGAGCAAAGGGTATGGCTTATATAACAGTCAGACCAGAATCGCCAGCTGATATTCGTAAATATGAATATACATCACCTATAACAAAGTTTTTTAATGAAGACCAACTAAGACAAACAATGGAAAGATTTGATGCAAAGCCAGGAGATGTTTTAGTGTTTATTGCTGATTCAGTTGCTGTGGCTAATGATGTTCTTGGGAGACTAAGACTAGAAATTGCAGATTTGCTAAAGATAACGCCAAAGCAAAAATATGCTTTTGTTTGGGTTACTGATTTTCCAATGTTTGAGAAGTCAGAGGGAAGGCTAAAAGCATTACATCATCCATTTACGAAGCCTAATATTAAGGATGTTTCAGAATTAGATGAGGATCCTTTATCCTTGTATTCTATTGGTTATGATATTGTACTTAATGGATGTGAGCTTGGTGGAGGTTCTATTCGTATTCATCAAACAGAGATGCAGTCAAAGATACTAGAACTACTTGGAATTGGACCAAAGGAAGCTGAAGAGAAGTTTGGTTTTTTGTTAAGTGCTTTAGAATATGGTGCTCCTCCTCATGGTGGTTTAGCAATAGGGTTAGATAGACTAATCATGTTAATGACTGACTCAGCTTCAATTAGAGATGTTATAGCTTTTCCTAAAACTCAAAGTGCAGGTTGTCCTTTATCTGATGCTCCTGGTGAAGTTTCTCAAGAGCAACTAAAAGAATTAGGTGTTAAATTAAAAACCAGCTCAGTTAGCTAGAAGTATTTAATTTAAGTCATCTCAACCTAGATTCTATACCGTTTTTAGAGGTTTTTATGTGGTTGAATTTGTATACCTCAATAATCCCTTTTTTTGTTAATTATTGTTTGGGGACATAAAGTGGACACAAAACGGTAAAACAGCATATATATTGGACGTAAAGAAGCCAAATTATATTGTATAGGCGTATCTGCGGATGTATAATCTGCTATACGAAGGTAGGTGAGGAACATGAAAAAGAAACCAGTTAAAGTTCAGAAGGAAGACGAAAAAAGAAAAATTCAATTTAAATTTTATGCACCTCAAGCTAATGAAGTATATTTGGTTGGTACATTTAATAAATGGAATCCAATTAAGAAAAAAATGAAAATTAATGAAAAAGGTGAGTGGCTAACAAGAGTTATTCTTGTAGAAGGAGAGCATCAATATAAATTCATCGTCGATGGTGAATGGGTAAATGATCCAGGTGCTGAAAGATTTGTAGAAAATGGGGTTGGCGGTATTAATAGCGTCAAGGTTGTATAACCGAAAGGGGTTTAAAATGATATATGAAGAGGACCAATTAAATAAATTAACTAAATTCGAGTTGTTAGACATAGCAACCGAGTTGGATGTTAAATATAGAACGAGGATGGCTAAGCCACTGTTGGTTGAATCTATCCTTGCTGAAATAGCAATAAAGAAAAAAGATTTTGACCCTCAAAAAGAGGTTATTCTAGATGAACAAGAGAAAAATCGTCAGTTAGATATAGATTCCGCAAAAGATAGGGAGGCTGTTCATGCTTCCAAATATACTAAAGCAGAACCTAAACAAAAGCTTGCTTTAGAAGTTGATGAAAAGGAAGTTGTTGCTGAAACAGTAGTAGAAAAACCAGTTGAATATGGATACAACAAGTTTGATACATTAAATGATTCAGTTCACGTTCCATTTGCTTATGGTGATGATAAAGTAATTGCAATGGTTGTAGATCCAACACATATTCATGTTTATTGGGAAACAACACAAGGAACGCAGCAAAGATTGTTAAAAGAATCAGGATATGAAGGAAGTGGTTTTGATTTAGTATTAAAACTATTTGATGTAACGGATATTGACTTTAACGGTGTTAATGCTTGGAGTGAGCAAGAGCTTAATGTTGGATATTCAAGGAATTGGTATTTTTCAGTAACTGCAAATAGAAGTTATTGTGCTGAAATAGGTATGAAGATTCATGGTAGTGGTAAGTATATTCGTATTGTTAGATCGAATATTATTGAAACACCTAGGGATTCTGTTAGCGATTTCTATGATGAAGAATGGATGATGATTGATTTTAATAACAATAAGAATATCTATAGTGAGTTGTATAGACTTTCTGGCGGATATGACATGAAGAGATATCAATTAAATTCTGCCTTTATTACTGAAAGAGTTGAAAAACCATACGAGTTTAAGGTGCCAACAGTAAGTTTAAGTTCAGATTCATTATCTTCTTCTTCATTATCTTCACAGTCACTCGTGAAAAAACAGAAGGATTTTTGGCTATGGGTAGATACTGAGCTTATTGTTTATGGTCAAACCAAAGCAGATGCTAAAGAGCTTACTATTAATGGCGAGAATGTGAAATTAGATAAAGAAGGAAGATTTAGATTGCATATGGCTCTTCCAAATGGAGAATATCCTTTTCAGGTGCGTGCCGTCTCTAAATGTGGAGACATGGTAGAGGAGGTTACGCCAAAAGTAATCCGATTCATGGAACAGGAAAAAGTCAGGACGAAAGGATAATTTTATTATGGAAAAAGGATATTTAGCACTAATACTGCATGCTCATTTGCCATACGTTAGGCACCCAGAGTATGCTTCATTTTTAGAGGAAGATTGGTTTTTCGAGGCTATTACAGAAACATACATTCCATTATTAAATATGATGGATAGGTTAGTTAATGATGGTGTAGATTTTAGGCTTACTATGTCAGTAACTCCTCCTCTTGCAGGTATGTTTGCTGATAGTGTGCTTCAGAATAAGTATATTCATCATATTGAGCAATTAATCGAGTTAAGTGACAAGGAAATTGAGAGAACAAAATATCTTCCTCAGTTTCATGAAACTGCAAAAATGTATAAAGGTGTATTCATGAATAGCCGTTATGTATTTGCAGAAAAATATAACAAAAATTTAGTAAATGGTTTTAAATATTTTCAAGATTTAGGCAAGCTAGAAGTAATTACTTGTACAGCGACTCATGGATTTTTACCTTTAATGGAAAACAACCGTGAAGCTGTTCATGCTCAAGTTAAAGTTGCAGCTGAGGATTATAAAAGACATTTTGGTAGAGGACCAAGAGGAATTTGGCTAGCAGAATGTGGCTATAACCCAGGTGATGAAGAAGAGTTAAAGAAAGCTGGAATAAGTTTCTTCTTTGTAGATACTCATGGTATTCTGCACGGCAATCCAAGGCCTAAATATGGAGTTTTTGCTCCAGTGTATACAAGAAGCGGAGTAGCTGCTTTTGGACGTGATATGGAGTCTTCTAAGTCAGTATGGAGTGCTGAAGAAGGTTATCCTGGAGACCAAAGGTATAGAGATTTCTATAGAGATATTGGTTTTGACTTAGATATGGAATACATTAAGGGTTACATCCATCCAGATGGCATTAGAAAACATACTGGTATTAAGTATTATAAGATTACTGGCAAGACAGATAATAAACAACCTTATAATCATTTTGAAGCAGACGCAGCAGCTGCCGAACATGCAAGTAATTTTCTTTTCAACAGAGAAAAACAAGTTGAGTATTTATATGATGTAATGGGTGGCAAAAAGCCTCTGATTATTTCTCCATATGATGCAGAATTATATGGCCATTGGTGGTTTGAAGGGCCTAAGTTTTTAGAGAATCTTATTCGTAAGGCGTATTATGACCAAGATACAGTTAGGCTGGTTAATCCGTATGAATATCTGCAGGATAATCCAACGAATCAGGTAGTTACGCCATCTATGTCTAGTTGGGGAAATAAGGGTTATAACGAGGTTTGGTTAGAAGGTAGTAATGATTGGGTATATCCACATTTGCATAAGGTAGCTGACAGAATGGTTGAGTTAGCAAATAAGTTTACTTATGCAGACGATGTTTTAAGAAGGGCTCTTAATCAAGCAGCAAGGGAAGTATTGCTTGCTCAGAGTTCAGATTGGGCATTTATTATGAAGACCGGCACAATGGTTGAATATGCAAATAGAAGAACCAAGAGCCATGTTACAAGATTTAATAATTTGTACGATATGATTTTGGGGAATTGTATTGATACAGGCTATTTAGCAGATTTGGAGTTTAAGGATAATATTTTTCCAAATATTGATTATACTGTTTATCAGACAGCTGATTTGACAAGATAATTTATACATAGTGTAGAGGGGGGTTATTATGAAAATATTGTTTGTTGCTTCAGAAGTCGTACCTTTTGCAAAAACAGGAGGGTTAGCAGATGTAGCAGGTGCTTTACCTAAAGAATTAACTAAGTTAGGGCACGAAGTCATAGTAGTTATGCCAAGGTATAAGAATATTAACAAAGAAGCTTATGGCGCTACTTTAGAGGTTTCTAATCTTGAAGTACATCTTGGGAAAGTAACAATAAGCGGAGCGGCTTATAGTGCTTGTATCCCTGGTTCTAAGACACCAATTTATTTTATTGAAAATGATCAGTTTTATAATAGAGATGGTCTTTATGGAGATGCTAGTGGCGATTATCCTGATAATGATGAAAGGTTTATTTATTTTTCACGAGCAGCCTTGCTTTTAGCTAAAAGGTTGAATTGGAAACCTGATGTTATTCATTGCCATGATTGGCAAACAGGTTTAATACCAGTTTACTTAAAAGAATACGCTAAGCTTGATCATTTTTTCCAAGGTATAAAGTCCTTGTATACTATTCATAATCTAGCTTATCAGGGAGTTTTTGATAAACAAATTATGGATAAAACTAGTCTTAGTTGGGATTATTTTTCTGTTGATAAGATGGAGTTTTGGGGTAAAGTTAATTTTATGAAAGCAGCACTTTGCTTTGCTGATAAGATTAGTACAGTAAGTGAAAGATATAGCAAAGAGATCCAGACAGATGAGTATGGTTGCGGACTTCAGGGTGTGCTTATCAATAGAAAAGATGATTTGACTGGTATTATTAATGGCGTAGATTATTCTGTTTTTTCTCCTGATAAAGACAAATTAATCCCAGTTAAGTACTCATGGGATACGATACAAGGTAAAGCAGAAAATAAAAGAGCCTTATTAGATGAAGTAGGTTTGAAGTTTAAAAAAGATACTCCTGTGTATGGGATTGTTTCTAGATTAGCTGAGCAAAAAGGGTTTGATATTTTATCTGAGATATTTGAAACATTTTTACAGCACAATGTTCAGATAGTTATCCTTGGAACAGGTGATCAAATTTATCATAAGTCATTAAAAGAATTAGAAGAAAAGTATCCTAATAAATTCAAAGTAATACTTAAGTATGATGCAAAGTTAGCTCAGCTTATTTATGCTGGATCTGACTTTTTTATTATGCCATCAAGGTTTGAGCCTTGTGGATTAGGACAACTTATTAGTTTGAAATATGGAACGATTCCAGTTGTAAGAGAAACAGGAGGTTTAGCTGACACGATTATAGACTTTGATTTAGCTAAAGACTTTGAGCATGACAAAGGTAATGGTTTTGTTTTTGCTGGATATAATAGTGATGAGTTACTGCAATCACTTAGAGATTCATTAATGGTTTATCATGATGAGATGGCATGGCAAAAGATACGACACAATGCTATGAATTGTGATTTTTCTTGGAAGGCTTCAGCAAAGAGTTATATTGAGCTATTTGAATCAATGATTAATCCAGTTTAATGTAGTTTAAACTGTTTTGATAAAATAAAAGGCCTGCAAACGCAGGCCTTTTTTATTGTTTTATTGTTAATGAAGGGATGTCCTGGGGGAGACATCCCTTCTAAGACTACGTTATCTAAACGTTGCTGGGGGGAAGAGGGGCGCTTAGATAACGTAATATATACAATATATCGGAATATTTACTAATATATTTCATCTAATATATATTGATAATTATTGTTTCTTTTGAAAATTAAAAAGGAGCATTGGGGGGAATGCTCCTTTTAAGTTTCAATAACTAAACGCTTCGAGGGGGGTCGAGGGGGTGCGTTTAGACTATTGTACGTTTGA
>DYQY01000002.1:70359-134913 GCA_020719045.1 Candidatus Termititenax sp. | reverse complement strand
AACTAAACGCTTCGAGGGGGGTCGAGGGGGTGCGTTTAGACTATTGTACGTTTGATCTGTTTAGCATGTTGAACAGCAACACCAGGTACGATGTCTCTATTATGTACATAGCTAATTGTATAGAACTTTTTATTTCCTTCCTTATGACTATAGGTTGTGTCATAAGAAAATACTGTTTTGTTGTTTCCTGAAGTGCTTACTGGAGCTGATTGTAGGAACAGATAGTCTCTAACTTTTAATGCTAATTCTACTATTTTCATCCTACTCACCTCCTGTTTATTTGCTTTCATATTAAGTTATCGAACGAAAAGCAAATTATTCCCAACTATTTTTTATGTTTTATTTTTTGTGATAGTGTTTTTGAAAATTAAAAAGGAGCATTGGGGGGAATGCTCCTTTTAAGTTTCAACAACTAAACGCTTCGAGGGGGGACTCGAGGGGGGTGCGTTTAGACTATTGTACGTTTAATCTGTTTAGCATGTTGAACAGCTTCACTTGGTATAGTGTCTCTGTTATGAACATAGCTAAAAGTGTAGATTTTTTTATTCATCTCATTATGGCTGTATGCTGTGTCATATGAAAATACCGCTTTATTTTTTTCTGAAGCACTAGCTGGAGCAGGTTGAAGGAAAAATAAGTTTCTAACCTTTGTTGCCATTTCTGCTATTTTCATCCTACTCACCTCCTGTTTTTCTCTTATATTAAGTTATCGAACAAAAAGTAGATTTGTTGCATAAAATTTTCATGTTTTTTTTATTGCGATTATATTTCTTAACCTTTTGACCTATACTACTTGTAAACGTTATAATTACATCAATTAGAAAATAAGGAGCAATTATGTCTGGACATAGTAAGTGGGCGAATATAAAGAATCGTAAAGGTGCTCAAGATGCCAAAAGAGGAAAGATTTTTACTAGACTAGCTAAGGAAATCATTATTTCAGCTAAAATTGGCGGTGCTGAGATTGAGAATAACCCAAGATTAAGAATGGCAATTCAAAAAGCAAAAGCTGAAAATATGCCAAATGACAATATAAACAGAGCAATTCAACGTGCTGTTGGCGGAGGAGCAGGTAACGAGATTGAGGAAGTAATGTATGAGGCATATGCACAGGATGGCGTGGCTGTAATTATTAAGTGTGCAACAGATAACAAGAATAGAACTCTGCCAGAGTTACGTGCTTTGATTTCTAAGGCAGGTGGCAATATGGCAGAAAAGGGTGCAGTTGCTTATATGTTTGCCCAAAAAGGTTTGTTTGTTTTTGAAAAAGGTAAAGCAACCGAGGACCAGGTATTGGAGTGTACATTTGATTATAACCTTGATGATATAGTAACAAATAGTGATGGTTCCATTGAAGTAACTTGTGATTTTGAAAGCTTTATTGATGTAAAAACAGCTTTAGATAAAAGTGGACTTATTGCTGAAACAGCAGAGCTTACAATGATTGCATCTGTGGATGTTCCTATTTCTAATAAAGAGACTGCAGGTAAAATATTAAATTTAATTAACAAAGTCGATGATCATGAAGATGTGCAAAATGTTTATTATAATGCGGATATCAGTGATGAAGTAATGGAGCAATTGTATTCTGAAGGAACTATTTAATGAATAGTGAAGATAATTTAGAGAGAGGAAAAACTCTTTTTGAATCATTGATTTATACTCTTAATATGACGGCTATGCAGCAATTGGCTGTTGCTGATAATCCTCTACATACGAGAAAGAATAAAGATTTGGTTGGTGCTAACGAGACATACGAGGTATTAGTTGCACTTAAAGAAAAGACTAATGGAAATTTATCTGAAGAAGAGACAAGGTTTTTGGATAGGATAATTAATAATGTTGCTAAACATTTAAAGGAAGCTATTGATATTAATATAGAAACTACTGAAGTTAAGTTGGAAGATAAGACTTGAGATTCTTATACGGCGAAGAAACGTTATTGTTAACTCAGCGATTTATTGAATTGAAAACAAGTTTCATAGCAAGTAATGGAGACTATTCATATGAAGAGTTTTCTGAGAGTGATCCATTAGAAACATTTATTGATGCTTTTTCTTCCATGTCATTATTTTCCTCTAAAAAAATGATTGTTTATAAAGGTTTACCAAAAGTCAGGGAAGATTATGAAGAATATTTCCAGAAATTACTTATTGAACAACAAACCGCAAATGATATTGTTTTTGTATGTCGAGGTAATCCAGATAAGAGAAAAAAGTTTGTGAAATTTTTGATAAACAATTCTGATTGTGAAGTTTTTGAACCTTTTAGTATTTGGAAAAAAGGTGAAGTTATAGATTGGATTTTAGCTAGAGAAAAGAATAGGGGATTTAAGATAGATAGACAGTCTGCTGATGTGTTGCTTGAGATGGTAGGTGTAGATTTGTGGCAACTAGAGTCCAATCTGCTTAGAATGGAAACATATGTTATGCCAGAGAAAGTAATCACTGAGAAAATCGTGAAAGAATTAGCTACATTATCTGAAAAAGGTATTTTGGACATCTTTGAAGCAATAAGAAAAAAGGATAAAGATTTATATAGATATATTTTTGAGACAAGTAAGCCTGAGGATATAATCGCCTTAATTGGGGGGATATCTTCACATGTAAGGCTTATCTTATTACTTAAAAGTACTAGTTATTCTTTGCTTGATGAATTAGCCAAGAGAATTAATAAGAAACGGTTTTATCTTGAAAATTTACTAAAAGATATTAAAAGTTGGACATTGCAAGAAGCCAATGCATTTTTAGCCGATATCCATCAGTTGGACTTTGATATCAAAGCTGGGAAAATTAAACCTATGGTTGGTCTTGAGCTAGTAATGTCGAAGTATATTTGATGACAAGAAGAGAAATAGATTTGCATGGGCTATATTGCGAGCAAGCTGAGGTTATGCTTGAGCGAGAGCTGCTTAACACAAAAGGGATTACTGAGCTTGTTATTATCCATGGTAAAGGAACAGGGGCATTAAGGGAGTGCGTGCTAAATACCTTGTATGCGCATAAGGATAAATGGGTTGATATTATTAAAGGTGAGAATACAAAAGAAATTGGTGACTCAGGGTTTTTGAAGGTTAGGCTAAAATATAAAGAAATACTTGTAAATAAATATTCGCCAAGGAAAAGTAAGGTTAAGGATGAGAGTGCATTGAATAATGCTTATCTTGATATAGTAAATGAAAAAAAAGAAAAAGGTAGAGAGAAATACCTTAAGATGATGATGAGGAGATAGTATGAAAATAGCAATTATTGGTGCTGACGGGATGCTTGGTAGTGAATTTGTTCTTTTATGCAAAGAAAGAGTGATTGATTTTTCTTCATATACAATAAATGAAATAGACATTACTAAAAGTGATTCATTAGTGGTTATAGAGAAAAATGTTCCCAACGTGATAATAAATTGTGCAGCATATACAGCTGTAGACAATGCAGAGGATGACAGTACTGTTGCGTTTGCTGTTAATGCTGATGGCGTTAAGAATATTGCAGAGCTGGCTTTAAGCCTTGGAGCAAAGTTAGTTCATTTTTCTACTGATTATGTATTTTCAGGCGATGCTCAAAATCCATACTTAGAAGATGCTGCAGCTGCTCCTGTTAGTGTTTATGGAAAGAGTAAGCTTCGTGGTGAGGAGTATTTACAAGAAGTGTTGGGAAATGGAAACTTCTTACTTCTGAGGACTGCCTGGTTGTATGGTAGTAATGGGAAAAATTTCGTTTCAACAATGCTGAGACTTGCTAAAGAAAGAGGGGAAGTAAGGGTTGTGAATGACCAAGTTGGTTGTCCAACTTTTGCAAAGGATTTGGCTTTATGGACACTTGATTTACTTGAAAATGATGCTAAAGGTATCTTTCATGCTGTAAATAATGGTCATTGTTCTTGGTATGAGTTTGCTAAAAAGATTTTTGAGTTAAGTTCTATAAAGGTAGATTGTTTTCCTGTTTCAAGTGAAGAATTTATTTCAAAAGCTAAAAGACCAAGGTATAGCATATTTAGTAATCAAAAGTTACAAGATACGTTAGGTTATAACGTAAGAGAATGGTCAGAAGCATTGTCAGAGTACCTTTTTTTGACTAAACTATAAAGTATTGATGGTTTTAATGGGGGCTAAACTTTGATTAATAAATTAAGTTGTAGAAAGTATGAGTTATTTTATTTTATTCCAATACTTTTTGTTGGTGTTTCTGTATTTCTTACCTTCACCATTTTGTTTCATATTAATAATCATCACAGCTCAAATGATGATGTAATTATTAAGGAAAAAGTAATTGAACAACTTGATTCACTTTCAAGTGCTTTAGATAGAATTAATTCCGTAGAAGGCAAGATAGCTTTAATTAAAGATTTTAAGTCAGGAAGTAAGTATTTTTGGGCAATAAGTAAATATGATAAAGTTTTATATCATCCAATGGGCTATTTAATAAATAAGCTTACAATTGCTGGGTTTAAAGATCAAAAAGGCACTCCCTTTTTGAAAGAGTTAATAAATAATGTAAAGCAAAAAGGTGAAGCTTCTGTTATATATTATTCTTCCGTTGAGAATGGTGGGGTTGTTAGGAAAATAGCTGTTGCTAAGCTTTTAAGTGAAAGTGGTATTATTATTGGTACAGATTCTGTTGCAAAAAATGTTCAAGACAAAGACAATTCTATTTCTTTGTTGTTTGTGTTATCTTTATTTGGTTATGTTTTGGCAATTATTTCCTATGTAATAATTAAAAAAATAAGGGTAGCATACGACGTAAAACGTTTTTTAAATGAGATGACTTCTTTATGTGATAATGTGCTTAAGTACGAGCCAAAGTTTGATGTTTGTGCAACTTTTGTTCCTTTAAAAAATGAGTATTTAAGACTTGTCGCTTACTTTAAAGAATTTGTTCATAAATCAAATAGTTTGTCAGATGATTTGCATGCGAATCTTGATTCTTTGGAGAAGAATGTTTCTGAAATATCTGCTAATTTTCATAAGCTTACGACTGCACTTCTAGAGGTTGCAAAAGGTGCGATGTCTCAAACCGATAGACTAACAACTGTTACTGGTGCAATTGATCAAGTAGGTCAGAGTGTGAAAAATATTAATGATAATGTTAAGGTCCAAAATCAAAGCGTTCAGAATAATACTATTGCCTTACAAAATACTAATAAGTTAATACAAATATTAAATGAAAATGCTCAGATTCAGAGAGATAAAATAGAGCTTACAAGTGATAATATGTCAGGTACTCTCGAGGCAGTTAATAAAATCAAAGACAATACAAAAAATGTTTATAACAGTTCAATCGCCTCAGCTGAGGTAGCAGAAAAAGGGAAGATAAGTGTTGAAAACATTCATCAAGAAATGAATGATATTAGAAATATTGTTTTAGATTCTTCGAAGAAAATTAGCGATTTGGCACAGTATTCAAAGCGGATAGAAGACATAATTGATATTATTGACGATATAGCAGACCAAACTAACTTACTAGCGCTTAATGCTGCAATAGAAGCAGCAAGAGCTGGAGAGGCTGGGGTAGGCTTCGTTGTTGTCGCTGATGAGGTAAGGAAGCTTGCAGAGAAGTCTGGAAAGGCCACAAAAGAGATAGCTGACCTTCTATATACCATCCAAAAGATTACTAAAGAGGCTGTTGAGTCTATGGATAAGAGCAATGTTCAGGTAGAACATGGGGTTACACAAACGGAAAATGCTAAAGTCGCATTGTTAAATATAATAGATGCTGTTGATAATACAGTTAGTATGGTTGAGAGTATCTATAGTGCCTCAGAAACCATGTCTAGTAGCTTTGATAGTGTAATGCGTATAACTGAACAATTGTTTGCTTCTGTAGATGAGAATTCTGTTTCAATTAAATCATTGGCTGATTCTTCTAAAGCAATTGCTGATAGTTCAACAGGTGTTTCAGAGATTTTTTCAAAGAGTATTGATGAGTTAGATCTTATTCAAGCTAGTACTGAACAGATGCTTTTAGAAACAAAAGAGATTGAGAATATTGCATGTGGCAATAATGCTATTGCAGGAGAAGTATCTGCTTCAGCTTTTGATTTGACCCAAGCTACTGATATGAATGTTAAATTAATTCAAAACATTAGAAGATTGTCTCAGACATTAAAAGACGTTTTAGAGAGTTAATTACCTACTTGGTTTGTCGTTACCAGTTAATATATGAGTCAAGGTTTAGATGAGCTGTTTGTTTATTTAGACTGTTAAGAGGTATTATAATCTTAGTTATTAATCCGTATTCTTTATTTTCATAATTTGCCTTGATGGCTGAAATAACATCATCAATCATTATTTGTTGTGTGTTGTTTTGAATAGCCTTTTGAAAGGAGTATTTTTCTTTCATCTTTTTGCTTTCAATAATAATAGTTCCATTGCAGGAAATAGTAATAAGTAGAAGCGAAAATAGCCCTTGTCCGGCGCTTTTGGTGTAGGTTGTGAAGCTTTCCTTTATACAGGTTAATATTGGTGCGCTAAATCCTGGTCCTTCGTCATTTGCGGTTATTTTTAGATTGGTATCATCCTTTTCAATTATGATGCTTATTTTGTTGTTTTCATTATGTTTATTGTTTTCCGCAATCATTCCAATTATCGTTGCGATTGTTTTGGTGTGATAAATATCAGTAGGTAGAAGTGTGGCTATTTCTGGTAATAGCATTTTGCTATGTGCAATAAAATCTATTGGAGTATTGTTAACGGGAGCTATAGTAATTTGATTTTTTTCCATATAGGTAAGTATAACATGCATCTTTTAAAATGGTCGGGGTAGCAAGATTCGAACTTGCGGCCCCTTGTTCCCAAAACAAGTGCGCTAACCGGACTGCGCTATACCCCGACTTTTAAAATGCAAAGGATATTGTAGCTATAAACAGTTAGATTGGCAAGTTGTCGATTTATAAAATTATTGATGAGAATTGTTTTGGGCTTTCTAGACAAACGATACTGTCTACAGTAACATAATAATATCATAATATTTTAGGAGTTGAGCATGGAAAGAAAAATTACACTTACTGAAAAAGAAATGCCAAAGCAATGGTACAATATTTTAGCTGATTTAAGTAGTCCAATAGACCCACCATTACATCCAGTAACATTAGAGCCTGCTACACCAGATTTATTGTCTGCAATATTTCCTATGGCACTAATTGAGCAGGAGATGTCATCACAAAGATGGATTGATATTCCTTCAGAAGTTATGGATAAATTATCTATTTGGAGACCGTCACCAATGTATAGGGCTTATGGGTTGGAGCAAGCATTAGGAACACCAGCCAAGATTTATTATAAATGGGAGGGTGTATCACCAGCAGGCTCGCATAAACCAAATACTGCTATTGCTCAAGCTTATTATAATAAAAAAGAAGGTATCAATAAATTATCAACTGAGACAGGCGCAGGTCAGTGGGGTAGTTCTCTTAGCTTAGCTGGAAGTATGTTTGGAATAGAAGTATTGGTGTATATGGTTAAGTGTAGTTATGACATGAAGCCTTCAAGAAGGCTTATGATGGAGACTTGGGGCGGTAAATGTATTTCATCTCCTTCAAATACAACAGATTCTGGTAGAAATATATTAAAAGAAGACCCTAATTGTCCTGGTTCATTAGGGATTGCAATAAGTGAGGCAGTAGAGGTTGCGCTTAAGAATAAAGATACAAACTATGCGTTAGGTTCAGTACTTAATCATGTATTGTTACATCAATCTGTCATTGGTTTAGAGTGTAAGGAACAGTTTAAGAAAGTTGGAGATTATCCGGATGTAGTTATTGGTTGTGTTGGTGGTGGTTCTAATTTTGGCGGAATAGCTACTCCATTTGCTTATGATAAAATTCATGGTTCAAAGAATGTGCGATTAGTTGCCGTAGAGCCAACAGCCTGTCCTACACTTACAAAAGGTATTTATGCATATGATTATGGAGATACTGCAAAGATGGCACCAGTAGTAAAGATGCATACATTGGGGCATGATTTTGTTCCTGCATCTATTCATGCTGGAGGATTAAGATATCATGGAATGGCTCCAATAGTATCAAAATTAGTTCAAGAAAATTTAGTAGAAGCAGTTGCTTATCATCAGAAACCAGTGTTTGATGCTGCTATTCTTTTTGCAAAAACAGAAGGTCATATTGTAGCCCCAGAGACAGCTCATGCAGTTAAAGGTGCTATCGAAGAAGCCCTAAAAGCTAAAGAAGAAGGTAAAGAAAGAACTATTTTATTTAATTGTTCAGGTCATGGTCATTTTGATATGACTTCATATCAGAAGTATTTCGAGAATAAGCTTGAGGATTTTGAGTACCCTGAAGATGAGATTAAGAAAGCACTATTGAAGCTACCAAAAGTATAGTGATTTGAGTATTTTCAAATCTGGTAGACATGTTATAATATTGTGCCGGTTGTGAAAACAACAGGTGTGTGTGCGGGAGTAGCTCAGTTGGTAGAGCACTAGCCTTCCAAGCTGGGGGTCGCCAGTTCGAGACTGGTCTCCCGCTCCACTAAAAGATTCAGGTCTTTTTTTAGTTATTAGTTTCAAGAGCGCCCGTAGCTCAGCTGGATAGAGCAACGGCCTTCTAAGCCGTAGGCCAGACGTTCGAATCGTCTCGGGCGCGCCAATTTTTTTATTATGGTGGCTGTAGCTCAGTTGGTAGAGCCCCGGATTGTGGTTCCGGTTGTCGTGGGTTCAAACCCCATCAGTCACCCCAGATTTGTGCTATACTATCCCTATGCAAAATATTATAACCAGTAAGTCTAATGAGAAAATTAATTTTTTAAGTAGATTGTCTCAAAAGAAATATAGAGATAAGTTTGGAAAGTTTTTGGTTGAGAATTTGGTAACTATCCATGATGCATTAGCTCAAGGGATTAAGCCAGAGACAGTATATATAACTAAGGAACTTTTAAGTAAGAATAATGATAAAGTCATTGCAATTACTAAGCTTTTGACTAACTATTTTGTGATAGATGAGAAGATTAATAAAGCTTTTTCAGTGCTTGATACTCCTTCTGGGATTTGTGCGGTTTATAAGAAGGTTTCATCTAAGATAGACATGACGAGTTCTGTTTTATATTTGAATGGAGTAAGTGATCCAGGGAACTTAGGGACAATACTTAGAACTGCAATTGCTTTTGGATTAAGGAATGTTGTGGTAGATAGTCGTTGTGTTGATTTGTATAATCCTAAGACAGTGAATTCAAGCAAGGATGCTATATTTAAACTGAACATAGAAGAAGATAATAAGAGTTTAGATTTAATAAAGAAGATTAAAGAGAAAATGCCAACTATTTCAACTAATGTGAAACAAGGTGAGAATTTAAAGTCCATGAAACAAGCAAAACATTTTTGTTTAGTTCTTGGTAGTGAGTCACATGGCGTGAGTGCAGAAATTGAAAAAATAACAGACAAATTTATTAATATTAAAATGTCATCCGAGATGGAATCATTAAATGTTGCTGTTGCTGCAGGAATAATTCTGTACGAGTTGGTGAGCTAAGTATGGGATACCAAAAACTTAGTTTTAATTTACCGACTGACTATACAGATGAAGATTTGCGCACAAAGATAGCAAAGAAAATTCGGTTGTCTGAGTTTATTTATAATATTGAAACAAAAAGTTTAGATGCTAGAAACAAAGGAAATATACATTGGCAGATTAATGTTGAGGTGTTTGCTAAATCAATTAAAGGATTTTCACCAAAACCAGCTAAACTAAATATTCCTTATAAGAAAAGATCACAAAAAGTTTTAGTTGTTGGGAGTGGTCCAGCTGGTTTTTTCTCTGCTTATGTTTTACAAAAAGCAGGGTTTCAGACAACTATAATTGAACAAGGCAAAGAGGTAATCGCTAGAGCTAGTGCAATTAAAAATTTTGAATCCACAGGTCAGTTTGATGTTTTAGCAAACTATGCTACTGGTGAGGGTGGCGCAGGAACATTTTCAGATGGCAAATTAACTGCTAGAAGTAAGCATGCTTCTCAGGAAAAACAATTTGTTTTAGATAGCTATATTGAGGCAGGTGCGCCAGAAGAAATCGCTTATTTATCTCATCCACATTTAGGTAGTGATAACCTTATTACACTTGTCAAAAAACTTAGAGAAAGGTTTCAGGAAATAGGTGGAAAGATTGAGTTCGAGACAGCACTGGAAGATATTGTTGTTAAGAATGGTAAAGTTGTTGAGGCTAAGACAAGCAAAGGTGTCATAGTTGCTGATTATTATTTTGTTGCACCAGGACATTCTTCTTATTCTACTTATAGGATGCTTATTAATCGTGGGGTAAAGTTTAATAACAAAAATTTTGCAATCGGTTCTAGAGTTGAGCATCCTCAGTCCTTAATAAATAAAGCTCAGTGGGGCAGAGAAACGCTTCCTAGTGTTAGTTCTGCAGAGTACAGACTAACGTATAATTCTTCTGATAGTTTGTCTGTGTATTCTTTTTGTATGTGTCCTGGAGGGATAATAGTCCCCTCAACATCAGTTGCAGGTAGTAGTGTTGTTAATGGAATGAGTTATTTTAGCAGGAGTGGACAGTTCGCAAATTCTGCTTGTGTGGTAGCTGTTGATTTAAAGGATTTATTACAAAAAGAAGTTAGTCCACTAGAGTCTTTGGATTGGATAGATCAATTAGAACAATCATTTTTTAAGAAAACGAATAGTTACAAAATACCAGCTTGTAGTATTTTTGATTTTATAAAGGAAAAAGAATCGTTGCCTTTAACGGCTACTAGTTATCCATTAGGGCTTGAGCCTACAGTATTATGGGAAATGTTTCCTAGTAAGTTAAGCGAGGCTATGAGGTCTGGTTTAGTTGATTTTAGTCGTAAAATGAAAGGTTTTGAAGAAGGGCAAATTATGGGGCTTGAAAGTAAGACATCATCACCTATTCAAGTCTTGCGTGATGATAGTTTGCGTTGTTTTGGTTTTGATAACCTATATGTTATAGGAGAAGGCAGTGGTCACAGTGGTGGAATTATTTCTAGCGCTGTAGATGGGATTAAGGTTGCGGAATCGCTTCTTTGATTTTTTCTTCTAATAAACTGATTAACTCATTTAAATTTGTAATGTTGTGTTGCTTTAAGTAAGGCATATTCATCAAGATATCCAATTCATTCTTTTGGAAATTTCTATTTTTTAATGTGTTAGCAAAGTTTAGTGCTTGATTATAATTATCGTGTTTCAATGATAATTCTAGATAATGAAAAAGCATAAAATGGGCTCCAGCGCCTGATACTTTTAAGTTCTTAAGAATTATTTCAGCATCGGAAATGCTGAAGTTTTGTTGGATTAAGCAGAGGATTAACAAACCTTTTAAACAAGGATTAGTTTGAAATTCCTCACAAGAAGATAAATTAATTAATATTTCTGACATATTAATTAATTTTTTGTCATCTTTGATTGACAATGTAATTAGAAATAGATAATACATGGGTAATAATTTTTCTTCTGTTTTGTTGTTTCGAATATTTTCTAATAAAGCATTAACGTCCTGCTTTTTGCATGCTTTATATAATTTAATTTTTTCAGTATTACTTTGATTGCCTATGCTTTTAATTATTTCTTGTTTAATCATGTCATGATTAATTTTTAAGTTAGTAATAAGTCGCTCAGATATTTTGGACTGAATATATTTATCAAAGGTACTCTCAATTACTTTATTAAGAAAATGCTCTAGAGTGCTTTGGTGTTCGTGTATTAATAAATGTACCTCTATTGAGATTAGGTGTATAAAATGCCCAAGTAGTAGTATTAATTGATGTAGTGGAAGCAAATCTAATGCTTTGTGTTTTGACTGAAACTTCCAAAGCTTGCCAGAGTCAAGTTTGCTTACAGATGGGGAATTACAAGAGATTATTTTATTGTACATGGTTAATATATCGAAAGGTGCTGTAGAAAGTTGCATACTTTTGGTATGATAATTAGGTAATGATTAATAAAATTAAAAGAAATTTACTATTTATTTATTGCTTTGTAGCTTTGGTTATTACCAGTATTTATGTCTATTCTGATGTCAGTAAATTCCTTTATGTTAATTATGATGACAACGAATATGTTTCTGAAAACTACAATATTCAGAAGGGTATAAACATTGAAAGTTTAACTTGGTGTTTTACAGCAGTTCATTCAAACAACTGGCATCCAGTTACTTGGATATCTCATATGATTGATTTTAGTGTTTTTGGTATTAATCCAGCTGGTCACCATGTGGTTAATGTCGCAATTCACATTGTTAATACTTTTTTGTTATTTATTCTATTGTATTTGTTTACTAGCATGAAGTGGCCATCTTTATTGGTTTGTGTGATATTTGCCTTACATCCAGCGCACGTTGAGTCAGTTGCTTGGATTGCCGAGCGAAAAGATGTATTAAGTGCTTTTTTTCTGTTCTTAACAATGATTATGTATTATTTATACATTAAGGGCAGAGGTGTAATTAAGTGGATTAGCTATGTTGTTACTTTGGTCTTTTTTGGTTTGGGTTTAATGTCAAAGCCGATGCTTGTTACGTTGCCATTTGTTTTATTGCTTATGGATTTTTGGCCTTTAGCTAGACTGAAGGTAATGGTTATTGTTGAGAAGATACCATTCTTCATTTTAACCATAGTTTCTTCATTATTAACCTTTTGGGCACAGCAGAGCATGGGAGCAGTTCAGACAGTATCGCAATTCCCGATATTATTAAGAATACAAAATGCAATGTTCGCAGTTATTAAGTATATCGGTAAATTGTTTTGGCCACACCCGTTAGTGGTTTTTTATCCTTACAATCAGTATATTTCTATATTTGCTTTTATTTTTTCATTTATTGCAATTGCTTTTGTTACTCTCTTTTTCCTACAGCAGCATAAGGCAAAAAAATATCTTATTGTTGGTTGGTTTTGGTTTTTAGGTACATTAGTGCCAGTAATAGGGATAGTGCAAGTAGGAACACAAGCTATGGCAGATAGATATACATATATCACCTATATAGGGTTAAGTATAATTATTGCTTGGGTGTTGTATGAATTAGTTAATAAAAATAAAAACAGAGAAATTGTTTATTCCGTAATTGTCGTTATATTAATTTTTGTTCAAGTTCCACTGGCAAAACTTCAGGCGTCTTATTGGGAGGAACCAATATCTTTGTTTGAGCATCAGCTTAAGTATGAGATTGGTACTCCCCTTATTTTTAATAATTTAGGGCTTTCATATAGCGAAAAGGGACAATTGGATAAGGCGATAGCTGTCTATCATCAAGCTTTAGAGATTAATCCAACATATTTTAGTGTATTAAATAATCTTGGTTCAGCATTGTCTTCTAAAGGTGATATAAAAGGCTCTATTAAATATTATCAAAAAGCAGTTGATTCTGACCCAAACAATCCGCTCTTGTATAGGATTTATAATAATTTAGGCATTGCAGCAATCCATGAGAATCGATTAATTGATGCGGTTGGTTTTTTTGAGAAGGCAATTAGACAAGAACCTAAGTATGATGCAACTTATAATAATATTGGAGTTGCTATGGAGAAGTTGGGTAGGCTTGATGAGGCTATTTTTTATTACAGACAGGGGATTATCATTAATCCTAGACATTCAGGCTTATATAACAATATTGGCTTAGCTTATGGTAAAAAGGGAGACATTGATATGGCAATTGAGTATTTTCAGAGAGCTATCCAGGTGGACCCAAATAATGTTACTGCTGTAGATAATTTAAGAATGGCAAAGCAGTATCAGGTTGAGGGAAGAATGTGATTAAAACAGTTGTGGTTCTGCCAGCTTATAATGCTGCAAAGACAGTAACAAAGGTAGTTAGTGAAATTCCAGCTAGTAAAGATTTGCAGGTTTTATTGGTTGATGATGCAAGTAGTGATGAAACAGTTTCTGTTGCAAAGAAACTTGGCATTAAGGTGTTCGTTCATGAACAGAATAAAGGCTATGGTGGCAATCAAAAAACTTGCTACGATAAAGCACTTGAGTTTAATCCCAAGTTTGTTGTTATGCTTCATCCTGACTATCAGTATGATCCTAAGTTGATTCCTCTAATGATAGAGATGTTAGAGATTAACCTTTGCGATGTTGTTCTTGGTTCAAGAATAAGAAGCAGAAAAGAAGCATTAGCAGGGGGCATGCCTTTATATAAGTATATATCTAATAGGTTTTTGACCTTGTTCCAGAATCTTTTTAGTGGTCAAAACTTATCTGAGTGGCATACTGGTATGCGTGCGTTTAAATCAGAAGTTTTAAAAGAAGTTGATTATCATAGGCATTCTGACGATTTTGTTTTTGATAGTCAGATGTTATTTAATTCACTGCTGAAGGGTTTCAGAATCGGAGAAATTCAAGTTCCTGTTAGGTATTTTCCAGAAGCGTCTTCTATTAATTTTATTCGCAGTTGTACATATGGTTTATTAACAGTTGCGGAAACAATTAAATACGCTTGGTTCAAGTTGTTCAAATAACCATAAAAAGATATACTTTAATATGATATAAACGCGCTCGTAGCTCAGCTGGATAGAGCAACGGACTTCGAATCCGTGTGTCGGGAGTTCAAGTCTCTTCGAGCGCGCCATTCTTTGCATACTTATTTATTGTTCAAGGTATTAGTTTCTGGTATACTGATGATGCAAAAAATTAATGCACCGTTAGCTCAGTTGGTAGAGCATCTGACTCTTAATCAGAGGGTCGAAGGTTCGAATCCTTCACGGTGCACCAAAAAAATACGAGGTATTCATGGAAGGTAAAGAGCTTTTTAATAATATAATTAATCTTATAAGAGAGAACTTTATATATTTATTAAGAAGATACTTTATTTTTAGTTCATTACTTCTAGTTGCCTTTATGGTTATTCTCGTTGTTTTATCATTCTTATTTGGTGCATCTGTAGTTTTAACGAATGTAATTTCTTTTTTTATTGGTGGACTATTAACTATTTTTTGTGCTTACTTCGCGTTTCCTATTGCCTTTAAGTTTGTAGAAAGAAAAGAAATATCGCTTTTAGATAATTCTTCAAAGTTATTTGATCTTTACTATGCTGTTGGTATTTTCTTTTCAATATTTTTGACTGTTACACCGTTATTGGGTCTTTTCATCGTTTTATTTATATATGGAGCAATGTCCACTCTTTATTATTTGATGGGTATGGCTATTGTTTCCTTTTTTCTTCAAGTGGGTGGAGGGTTGTTTGCTAAGGGGGCTGATATATCATCAGAGCTACTTGCTAGAGAAGAGGCCGATATTAATGTTAATGATTTAAGAAATGTTTCCTCTTTAGCAGATAAAGTAGGTGATTTTTTAAATAGCGGATTAGCTATTAATATAAATTTAATAGAAGCATTTATCGGGATGTTTGTGGCGGTAATTATTTATGTAGGAGCTTATTTTATTACAGATGTTATTAATATTAATGATGCATTAATGTTAGTGTATTATCCTGTTGTTATTGGCATTGGTAGTTTAGTTATTGCTTTCCTTATTAGTTTTGTTTTTCTGTTTTTAAAAAGAGAGCAGTTTATGGCAACTATTCTTAAACCATTGCATGCAACATATTTTTCTTTATTAGTTATAGCGATTTTTGTTTTTTTTGTTACAAAGGCAAATACTTTGCCATTAATTACTACCAGTAGTTTTTTAGGTCTATCAAGTCAAATGAGCCCTTTTGTTTGTATCATCATGGGCGTTATTTTTTCAATAATAATTGGAGCTATTACTGATATCTATACTTCTGATTCTCATAAACAAGTAAAAGATAATGCTTATTTATCACAATATAGCACCGTGTTATCAATTATTAATGCAATATCAGTGGGCATGAGGACAACTTATATCCCAATTATAATTGCTGCAGTATTTGTTTTTATTGCTTATAAGATTTCTGATTATTATGGGATTATTTTGGTTGGCATTGGGTTTGTGTCAATGTTGCCACTAATGGTTGCATCTTCTTTTTCGGCTCCTTTTTTGGATACTTTAAAGGGTATTGCAAGTATGGATAAAAACGAGACTCAGTTAAGAGATATTCAATACATGAACTCAACAGGTAATGCGTTAGCGGCAGTGGGTAAGCATGCTTCATCCTATGCTGTATTGTTCATGGCTTTTTCTTTTTTCTTATCTTTTGTTCAGATATCAGGAATTAACTATAATAGTATTCCTTTGTTCCATCCAGTAATTATGCTTTCGCTTTTTCTTGGTGGATTATTTCCATATATTTTTGTGTCAGTAATTATGAGAGCACTTTCTTATACTGTAACTGCTATGTTTGATGAGGCAAAGATTCAACTACAGGAGATACCTTATTTAAGACAGGGAAAGACGACTCCTGATTTGAGAAGATTTGTTAGATTATATGGGATTAATATTCTTAAAGATTTAATGTTGCCATCACTTGCTGTTTTCTTTCTGCCATTTATTATCGGTAGGTTTTTAAGTGTAGAAGTGTTAGCTGCTTTTTTTGTGGGATGTATTATGGTTTCAACATTTCTTTCAATTAGTTATACGAATTCTGGTGTTTTGCTTGATAATGCAAAAAATTATATTGAAAAGGGTTTCATGGGCGGTAAAGATACAAAAAGGTACGTAAATGCTACAGAAGCAGATTTATACGGTGATTGCATGAAAGATGTTTTAGGACCATCAATTAATGCGTTTTTAAAGGTTGTTATTTTGATAACAATTATTTTTGTGCCGATAATAAGTTAAGAAAGGGAGATTTAAAATGGGAAAAATGATTATTGCTGGTAATTGGAAAATGAACAAGGATCTTGACGAAGCTGTTCAGCTTGTTGAGAAATTAAAAAAGGGATTTAAGAATAAAAATAAGGTTGAGGTAGTTATTTGCCCTTCTTTTACAAACTTATCATCTGTTAATGAAATAGTTAAAGATTCTGATATTAAACTAGGTGCTCAGAATATGTATACTGAAGAAAAAGGTGCTTATACTGGTGAAATTAGTGCTTCTATGCTTAAGAGTGTTGGCTGCAAATATGTTATTATTGGTCATTCAGAAAGAAGACAGTATTTTAATGAATCTAATCAGTTTTTAAATAATAAAGTTAAAGTTGCTATTGAAAATAATTTAACTCCTATTTATTGCGTTGGTGAAACATTAGAGCAGAGAGAAGCTGGTAAGGTTGAGAAGGTTATAAAGGAGCAGGTTTCTGAAGGTCTTAAAGATATTTCTGCTGATGATTTAAAGAAAATTGTTATTGCTTATGAGCCAGTTTGGGCAATAGGTACAGGAAAGACAGCTACACCACAACAAGCAAATGATGTTCATGTGTATATTCGTAAGCTGTTAGTATCAATGACTAGCGAAGCAGTAGCTGAACAGATTTCTATTCTTTATGGTGGTAGCGTTACTCCAGAAACTAGTAATGAGTTAATGGGTAAGTCTGATATTGATGGTGCATTGGTAGGTGGGGCAAGTTTAAAAGCCGACAGTTTCGCTGATATTATTAATTATTAATTAGGAGGGGTAAAATGACAGTTAGTTATAAAGAGTTAGGTTTAGTAAATAGTAAAGAGTTGTTTGCAAAAGCAGTTAAGGGTGGATATGCAATTCCAGCTTATAATTTCAATAATATGGAGCAGATGCAAGCTATTATCCAAGCATGCGTTGAGACAAATTCTCCAGTTATTTTACAAGTATCTTCTGGTGCTAGAAAATATGCTAATCAGACATTATTAAGATATATGGCACAAGGTGCGGTTGAGTATGCTAAAGAATTAGGTGGAAATATTCCAATAGTTCTACATTTAGACCATGGTTCTGATTTTCAGATCTGTAAGGATTGTATTGATACAGGTTTCTCTTCTGTTATGATTGATGGTTCACATCATTCTTTCGAAGAAAATATTAAGTTAACAAGACAAGTTGTTGAATATGCTCATTCAAGAGAAAACTATGTTACTGTTGAAGGTGAGCTAGGTGTTTTAGCTGGAGTAGAAGATGATGTTGTAGCCGCTGATCATGTGTATACACAGCCAGAAGAAGTTGAAGAATTCGTTTCTAAAACAGGTGTAGATAGTTTAGCTATTGCTGTTGGTACTTCACATGGTGCATTTAAGTTTAAGCCAGGACAAGATCCAAAGATTAGATTAGATATTCTTGAGCAAATTGAAAGAAAGATTCCAGGTTTTCCAATTGTTCTTCATGGTTCTTCATCAGTTCCACAAGATTTAGTAGCTATCATTAACGCTACAGGCGGAAAAATGGCCGATGCTATTGGTATTCCTGAGGAACAATTAAGATTAGCTGCCAAATCAGCTGTATGTAAGATTAATATCGACTCAGATGGAAGACTTGCAATGACAGCAGCTATTAGAAAAGTATTTCATGATAGTCCAGGCGAGTTTGATCCAAGAAAATATCTTGGACCAGCGAGAGATGCATTAAAAGAGCTTTATAAATTAAAGAACATCAACGTTCTTGGTAGTGCTGGAAAAGCATAATTATCTTAGGAGGTAATTGATAGTGATAAAAGATTTGCTAATTAGTACGGAAGGTCATAATTCTTTATTTGAACAAGAAATAAAGCAAATGGATATTCCAACTTGTAAGGTTTTTTTGAAAGATGGCGCATTATTGCCGGTTGGTTTTGAAGAAGAAGGTACAGAGTTATATAATAAAGATACCTTAAAGGTAAATGAGGCATTTAAAAACTCTGTTTCAGAATCTGGCAATAAGGTTTTAAAGGCTAGGGCAACAAATTTAACAGCTAAGTCTGGCTTAAATGTTGCCGTATTGTTTTCTGGTGGACCTGCAGCTGGAGGTCATAACGTAGTCGTTGGTCTTAAGCGAATATTAGGAACAAATAACAAGTTATACGGTGTTAAAGCTGGACCTAAGGGGTTACTTAAGGGAGATTTGTTTGAGATTTCAGATAAGGATATTTTAAGTATTGCTAATACTGGCGGTTTTGATTACTTAGGAAGTGATAGAACTAAGATTAAGACTGATGAACAGTTTTCAATGGTTAAAGCTACTTGTAAGAAATATGAACTAAATGCAATAGTTGTTATTGGTGGTGATGATTCAAACACTAATGCTGCTGTTTTAGCGGAATATCTTTATGATATGGGTGTTCAAGTTATCGGATGTCCTAAAACAATCGATGGTGACTTACAGGTCGGAGACTTGTTGCCTATTTCTTTCGGTTTTGATACAGCTACAAAGATTTATGCTGAGCTAGTTGGGAATATTCTTCAAGATACCCCATCTTCACGAAAGTATTGGCATTTTATTAAGTTAATGGGAAGAAGTGCTTCGCATGTTGCATTAGAAGTAGCATTGCAGACAAAGCCAGCTATATGTCTTATTTCTGAGGAAGTTGAGGAAAAAAGGTTATCCTTAGATGATATTATTAGCAGCATTGCAAAGGTTGTTGTTGAAAGATCTAAGAAGGGTATTAACTATGGTGTAGTTCTTGTTCCAGAAGGAATTATTGAATTTATTCCTGAAATGAAGCATCTAGTTGCAGAATTAAATGATAAAGTAGCTGAGTTCTCTAGTGTTCTTGCAAATAAAGACAAAGAGGAAAAAAGAGAGTTTATTTATACTAAGTTAACAGCAGAGAATACAAAGTTAATGGCTTCATTGCCAGATTATATTGAAGATATGTTGCTAGCTGATAGAGATTCTCATGGAAACTTACAAGTTTCATTAATTCCTACTGAGCGATTAATTATTGAGATGGTTCAGCGTAAAGTTAAGGAAATGGATTCGTCAGTTCCATTTAATCATCAACAGCATTTTTTTGGTTATGAAGGCAGATGTGGAGCTCCTACATTGTTTGATGCAGCATATACATATAATCTTGGATTAACAGCTGGTTCATTGATTTTGGCTGGCAAAACTGGTTATATTGCTTCAGTTGCGTCTTTTGATAAAGAAATAAAGATACTTGGCATACCGCTTACTGGTTTATTGAATATTGAGAGAAGGCATGGTCATGATGAGATGGTAATTGAAAAAGCATTGGTTAAATTAGATTCACCTGCTTTTCAGTTTTTTGAGTCAAGGAGAGATGATTGGGCAAGTAGTGATTTGTTTAATTCGCCTGGTCCAAGACAGCTTTGGGGACCTTCTGCTAAGCAAATGCCTATGACTGTTGCTTTAAATAGAGTTTACTCTACTTTAAAGTTTGATTATTAGATTTATTACCGAGTGTTTACGCAGAATTCTTTCTTTAAGAATTCTGCGTATGCCTTGTGCTTCCTTATGTTTAATATTAAAATTTAATCATACGTATAGAAGTTGATAATCAGGGGAAAAAATGAAGAAGAAACTCTTATTAATATTATTAGGCATGTATCTTCTTTTTATTGTTTCCATCCCATTAATATATTTCTTTTTTTATGGTCCAACACAGGATTATCGTTCATCAGTAGCTTTTGATACAAAAAATCAGTCATTCTTTTTAATAGGTGATAGTTTTGTTTTGGAGAACGTACTACTTAACGATAAGAGTATTGCTTGGCAGAAAAGAGATAATGTTTATCGTTCAGTTAACTTAGATTATGATGCAAATAAGCTGTATCAGTTGTCGATTATGGATAAACAGAAAAATTTTATTAATTTAGAGTTTCGTTTTCCACAAGAATCTATTTTAGAAAAACAGATTTTGGATATATCGTGTAAAGCGTCTGTTTCAGATCCTGAAGTAACAATAAATAAAGATAAGATGCCATTATTTGATGGGGTCTTTGATACTGAGTATGTTTTCTCTGAGAAAGATGGAGCTGTAATTAATGTTAAGAATATCGTTGTTGATTTTAGGTATAAAACAGAATCATCAAAAATATCATATGGTAAGCTTTTTAAGGGTGTTTTAAGGGAAACATCAAGATATCTAAGTATATTGTGGAATTTTTTTGTAGAGTTCAATAAATTTGTATTTAAGGCTATATCATCGTTATTTGGTTTTGTTAAGGATAATGCAAAGCCTGTTGGCGGGTTTATGGGTAAGGGGTTATCTAAGGTTGCAGATGTTACATATAGTAATGATAATTCTTTATTTCACATTGGCGAAAAGGGTGTAAGTGTTCTTGAAAAAAGAGTTTCAGTAATCACTGATCATTTTTTAGCGGTTTTCAGAAATAATTATCTTTTTATATATGTTAATAATATTAGTAAGACTGGAAATAGCTTCATTGGAACAATGCAGAGTAATGTTTCTGATGTATTTAGAGGCGCTAATAACTTTTTCCAAAGAACAGTCGTATCAGAAAGAATAGAGAAGCAGAAAAGAAAAGAAGTTGTTGTTAAGACTAAATTAACATCAAAAATATATAAAGTTGCTTCAAGGTTAGATGGGGTTGAGTTTGAATTTGTTAATGCGTTGGGTGAAATAATAGCAAATGAAAGAGTAAAGGTGAGCTTTACTGCAAAAGGTAAGAATAATCCATTGCTTTTAACCCCTATGACAGTTTTTACAGATAAAAATGGTAAGTTAAAAGTAAGTTTACGATTCGGTCATAAAGTAGGTAATCATGAACTTCAGCTAAATGTTAAGGGTAATAAATTTGTTTATGCTTTTAAAACAGAGCCAGAGGCGCCTTTTATTATAAGTGATGTAACAAATAGAGCAATGGTTTTTCAAAGAGCAGGTAAATTGATGAGGAAGGCTTTTGTTTTAAAAGTTTATGACCAGTATAAGAATGAAGTACCAGGGGCTAAGGTTCAATTATTAGAACAAGACATTGATGAAAAGAACGAGCCTTTTGTTTTTGCTGAAGCAAAGTCTGATAAGAAGGGTAAGGTAAGTTTTGATTATCGTTTAAGTGATAATTCTGGTAGATCTTTAATAATTGCTAAACTTGAAGGAACTAACTCTCAATTTGCTTATACTGTTCAGAGTGAGTCAACAAAGCCAGTTGAGATAATTGCTTTAGGTCAAGAGGAAGTTGAAGCAATCATTGGTATTCCATTAAAAGCACCTTTTAAAGTTAAGGTTTTAGATGATAAAGGTAATCCTTGTCCTCATATCCCTATTGATTTTTCTTTTCAAACAAGTACTTTTGAGGAGTTAGAGGCAAAGAGAATCCGCACAGACAAAAATGGTATTGCTATTGTTAACTTTAGAACGCCAGAGGTGGTGGGTTATTTTCAGGTTATTGCTTCTTCTCCAAAAGTTCCTGAGTATGAGGCTGCTTTTGTGGTTTTGGTTATGCCAGGAAATGCTGCGCAAATGAAGATTGTTACTGGAAACAATCAAACTATTGAGTGGGAAAAGAATTCTGAACCATTAGTTATTCATGTTCTGGATGATAAAAAGAACCCAATACCAAATGCTGAGGTTAAGTGGAGTACGCAGAAGAATATCTCTTTTGTTGATCTAGATGAAACTACTGATTTGGATGGTTATGCGAGAGCTGTAGTTAAGGTTGGCGAGTCTGATAGCAAAGAAAACATTGTAGTTGCTCAAGTTGGAAAAGTAAGACAGTCTTTTAAGATATCTGCTAAGCAACCAAGCTTCTATAAGTTATACTTAGTAAGTAAGCCTGTATTAAATGTTTTCACGAGTCAGATGCTTGCTGAACCTATTGAATTTGTTTTGAGGGATCAGTATGGAGCAGTACTGCCAGATGAGAAGGTTAATATCGAATATATTGTTTATAAGCGAGGAGTTCAATATTTACAAAATTATACGTTAGCAACTGATAAAGAGGGACGAGTAAGTTTTAATTTTGTTGCTAGTGATCAAAAAGATGTTATTAATCTAAAAGGTAAATATTTCGTTGATGGTAAACCAAGAATAACTTGGGTTAAGATAAATGCTATCCCTGAAGAAATATCTAGCATAGTAGTCCCTGACTTTATAGAAGGCGTTGTTGGTTCTAATCTAGATAAGCCAATTCAGGTTTTTGTTGCTGATAATAATGCTTCTCCAGTTGTTGATATATTTTTATCAGTAAGACTGAAAAAAGCTCCTTCTGGTGCAATTGTAGGCAAAGAATCAGAACAGGTATATCAACTGAAGACTAATAGACAAGGAATGGCAGAATTTAATCCGATTCTTGGTAACTTGAAGGGAGATTATATTTATACTGCCAAAATTAACACTTTAGAAAAAGATATAGTCGTAAAAGCAGTTCCTGATAGACCAACAAGAATTAGACTTGTGGCAAAGGATAATCCAAGATTTCCGGTTTTTAGACAAGTTAGCTCTGTAGGGGCACAGTTCTATGATAAAAATGATAATTTAATAACTAAGGGAACTATTGTTTATGGTATTAATAATGCGAAAAAAGTGTTAAAGCATGATTTTAATAAAAAAGTTGAGATAAGTCCTACTGGATATACAGTGCTTCCTTTCCAAGTTCCTGACAATAAAGGAAAGTATTATTTGTATGTTACAGATGCCTCTTATTCAAGTTCAGTTTTTTATCAGTTTGATGCTACTGAGTCAGGTGTTGATAGTTTAATTATTGTTGATGCAGATGATAAGAGTAGAGAGTATGTTGCTGGTAAACAGTATAAAGGGATTTATAAGACGCGAGTGGTAGATAGATATGGAAACTTTGTTGAAAAAGCAAAATTAAGCATGGATATGTACTTTGGAAGGATGGTTACTACTTCTGCTGGGGCTGATGCATTTACTGATGCGAAGGGTATAGCAATGTTTGATATTGTGATGCCTGAAAAAGCAGGAAGGTATAATGTGGTTGTCTATTCTGATTTTGATAATGATGTTAAGCAGGCGGTTGTTGTAGATGTGAAGCCAGAAGTGCTTTACTCTGCAGTAATTCTTTCTGGAAATAATCAGGTTTTGAATCCAGGGGCGTCTTTGGCTGAGGTTTTATCAATTAAGTTAAGTGATATATATGAAAACCCTATGGTTGGAGAACAAGTTAGATGGTCATATGCTGTAGATGTTAAGGGTGAAAATAGACAATATATTCAGACTGTTAAAACCGATAGACGTGGGATATCTACTTTTAATTTTGTTGCTGATATGAATCCTGGTGTTAAAGAGATTAAGGCCTATTATAAACGAGGCGGTAAATGGGAGTATGTCTCTTATTATGTGAAGGTGCTTGGTCTTTCTGTATCATCCATTAAGAAGATTGCAGGGGACAGTCAAGAGGTGTTAGTAGGTAAAGAGATTCCTGAGATGTATGTTGTTAAAGCTTTTGATTTACATGGTAATTCTGTTCAGGATATGCCGATTATATTTCAGCTTATTAGCGATGAAAAAGGCGCTAAAGGTGCAGTCGTTTTAGAAAAAATGAGTAAAACAGATGTTAATGGATTTGCAAAACAAAAATTCACAGCGCCAGTAGCTTTAGGGAAGTATAAAATAATAGCTTATCCTCAGTTCCAAGATAAACTTAAAACCGTTTTTGATTTATCTGTTGTTAGCGAAAAAATCAAACAAAAGAAATCGGCTGAAAAGAACAAGGATGGTGGGTTGTTAAAGCTCGTTCCGTTACAGTCAGAAAAAGTTGTTGTTAATGTTAATGATGGTAGCAGGTTATGTGAGATTCAACTTGTAGACAGACTAAACAACCCTGTTCCTAACGTTCCTCTTGAATGGGAGATTTATGAGGTAGCTAAAGATGCTTCTTTTGTTAGAAGAACGAAGACTGATTCTGAAGGAAGATCCTCTATGCCAGATATTAATAGGGCTTATGAAAGAAAATTTGTTGTAAAGGTAGTTGAATTAAATTCTAGGGCATCAGTTATATTTAATGTTGATATCGTAAAAGATTTGGCAAGTGAAGTGAGTTTAAATTATGTAGGATTACCAGTGGATGCAGAAAATCCTAAGCAAGAAGAGTCACAGGCCGATCCAGCTCCTGTTGATTTTGGTGATGATGTGGTTGTTATTAATAATGAGAAAATAGTTTTTAATCGTTCAAATAAAATGGATTTGTTTGTTGGACAACAACCATATCGCTTAAAGATATATAACAATAAGGATAGGGTTGTTGCTGGAAGTATTAAGGTTGGCAAGAATAGAAAGGTTGAGAAACTGCTTATAGAACCTAGTGCCATGCTTGAGGTGTTGTTAACCCCTGATGTGCGAAATAACATTGAAGATGTTACAGTTTCTATTGCAAAGAATAGAATGATTCCGTGGATGAGTGATAAGGTGTCGTTTAAACTTAATTCAAAGACAGGCTCAATATATAATATAGCTGTTGTCGATAGATTACATCACTCGACCTTTATAAATCAAACAGAATCATTTTCATTTTTAGTTGTTCCTAAGGTTGGGTTAGTTGAAAGTAAATCAGGCATTGAATTAGATATTCGTATTTTATCAAAGGTAGATGGTAGTATTAAGACACTTAAGCGCATCGTTCCTATTGGTGATGAATATAAATTTGAAAACACCTTTGATGACCCCGGTGAGTATAGTTTAGTTATTAGTTCTTATTTGCTAGCTAATAAGATTGAGTATAATATTAGAGTTTTTGATGGTGAATATTTAATAAGGCCATTATCTGGATTTGGCGAATATTTGTCTAAGAAAGATGTAGTAAGGGTTCCATTATCTCTTGATGTTATTTATAGTAAAACCAGAAATAAAGTAGCGTATGATGCTATTTTGTGGGAATTGGTTCAGAAGCCTCTTGGAGCCATTGTGGACTTTAATAGGAGGTCAGTAACTAACGCTAATGGAATAGTTGAGAATAATGTTGTTTGTAGTCCAATAAGCGGTAGGTATATTATACGAGCACGTAGGCTCTATTCTCCAGATGTATTTTATGATTTCGTTTTTGATATTAAATAGTAAAGGAGACGAGTAAATGTTAAATATATTTGTTTGTTTGTTATTAGCACACGTGTTATCGGATTTTGTTTTGCAGAATAATTTCATGTATAAATTAAAAATAAAATCAAAAATTGGTATTTTTTTTCATGTTGGCATTTTTTTCTTGCTGGCATTTGTTTTATTATTTCCAGTTTCTTTAAATTTTGGGTTTTTTATATGGCTCCTTTTGGTTTCTGTGACACATTATTTTATAGATAAGATAAAGCTTTTTTTTCAAAGAAATATTATTCAGAAGGAATTGTCTCATTTTTTTATTGACCAAGCATTGCACGTTTTAATTCTCTCTTCTATGTTTTTCTTTATTGGAGATGGACTTATTACAACTTCTTTTTTTGAGCTAGTTAAAAGCATTGTTGGTTTAAGTAATAATGCTACTTTGATGTTGCTTTTTACTGTTTGTTTTTCTGTTTATGTTTCATATGGAATCTCCGTTATTCTTTATTATTATGATAGAACTGTTGATTTACGTGTTGAGGTTCTTAGGCATGACTATTTCTCGATGTTTATTAGGGTATGTATCTTTTTAATGTTAATAGGTAGTTTGTTTTGGGTAGGGGTATTATCAATAGTTGTTTTAAGGCAAATATTAAAGAAACGATTAGTGTATGATGGAAGAAGATTTACGATTGAACATTTGACCTTGTTTATATTTATAGTGTTGTTTTTCCCTGTCAAGTTAATTATTGGGCTGTGCTAATGAAGCGTATTGCTGTTGTCATTGCTTTTGAGGGGTTTAGGGATGAAGAATTATTCGTGCCGTATAGTGGACTTTCTGAGGAGTTTGATGTCAAAGTATTCTCGAGCAAGAAAGGTTTGGCTACTGGTAAATTAGGTGGCACCTTTATGGTGAATAATGTAATTGAAGATATTGTTCCTGAAGATTTTGATGCTCTGATTTTGGTCGGTGGTCCAGGTGGCTATTCTTATTTGGATAATCTAACGTTAAAGGAAATTATTAATAATTTTTATTCTTCAAATAGGCTTGTGTCAGCTATATGTATGGCTCCATTACTATTAGCAGGGGCTGGGATATTGGATGGCAAGAAAGCAACGGTTTTCCATGGAGATGCAGAAAAAATTAAAATGAATAAAGGAGTAATATATACAGCTAGAGAAGTAGAAGTTGATGGTAATATCATTACGGCAGATGGAGCATTAGCTGCTCAGTCGTTTACAAAAAATATAAGGGAGTATTTGAATGGATAAAACATTAGTAACTGGTGGCGCTGGATTTATTGGCTCTCATATTGTTGAAGAACTTGTTTTGCTTGACCATAAAGTCACGATTGTGGACAACTTATCTTCAGGAAGTCTTGAAAATTTAGCTCATATAGATCAGAAGAATATTGAATTTATACATATGGATATCCGTAATGAAGATGCTGTTGCTAAACTGTTTGAGCAGGGAAAGTTTGATGTTGTTTTTCATCAAGCTGCGATAGCTTCTGTTCAGAAATCAATCAACGAGCCAGAAAATACAAAATCAGTAAATGTTGCAGGCACTGAAAATATATTTAAACATGCGCAGAGGACAGGAGTGGACAAAGTCGTTTTTGCGTCCTCAGCAGCAGTATATGGAGATGGCCCTGTTTTGCCTAAGAATGAATTTATGCAATTACATCCAACAAGCCCATATGGTGAGCACAAAATGATTAATGAGGATTTAGCCGTGATATACAGTGAAAAAGGTTCTACTCAGTTTATGGGTTTAAGGTATTTTAATGTATACGGTGAAAGGCAGAATCCTTCTAGTGATTATTCGGGGGTTATTTCTATATTTAAGGAAAGAATTTTTAAGGGACAAGATGTAACAATTTTTGGTGACGGCAGTCAAACTAGAGATTTTGTGTATATTAAAGATATTGTAACCGCTAATATAATGATGATGATGTCGTATTCTGATTTTTCAATATACAATGTAGGTTCTGGCGTGCAGAGTTCTTTGACCGATTTGATTAAGGTTTTTCAGAAGGTATATAGTAAAGATGTACAGGTTGTATACAAGGATGTACGTAAAGGAGACATTAAGTTCTCGGTAGCAGATATATCTAGAATTAAAAATGATTTTTCTTTTTCCCCTCGTTATGATTTACTACAGGGCATTTCAGTGCTTTGTAGCGAGTAAACTTTTTTGTATACATAGTTTTGACTTTTTGTTTTTTTATGGTAAACTAGATTCAGACCCTTGTATACAGGGGGGTTATTTTGACTGATTATTCGGGGTTTCGGTCGATAAACTAAAAGGGGGGAATTTAGTGGAAGCGACATATAAGGATCATGGCAATGTAATTTGTTTTGTGGAAGAGTATCTGTCTTCGGTTCATACAGAAGAGATGGATATATTAAACAAGCGGAAAACATTAAAAGCAAGGGTCAAGAATTTAGCTGCCGACTACAAGTTCCCAAAAGATTTAGCCAATTATATTTCACTTTTTTTATTAATAACAAAATTTATCTATGTTGAAGACCAAACATGGAAAGTAAACCAGGAATTAGTAAACAAAATTAAAAGTACTGATTTTTTGTTTGATAATATGTTTAAATTTTTGTTTTTTACTAGAGATTATAATGAATATTATAAATCTCCTCTTGTGTTTAATACCCCTTTTACTAACAATGATTTTGATTTAGTAAATAAGCGTAAATCTATAGTGAAAACTCTGCATGGCCTTTGTGATGAGGATGTAGTTTCTTTTGAGACATTATACAGACTATTAACAACTAGATATGCTTTCTTTAGAGATTATAACGATCCTGAAAAGTTCTATTATTCTAAAGGTGAAGTGTTTAATAATAAACAGTTTATATTCCTTTTCATTTTTAAAACTTTGAGTTATCTAGATATTGTAAACGTTATATCTAAAGGTAGTTCTGTTCATGAATGTAAGTTTAATATTACTGAGCATGGAAAAAGAGTACTAAATTCATTGTATACAAAAGAAGAAAGAGTTAAAACAATTGTTAGGCCATATAGATTCGAAACAACTACTCAAAAAGACAATGTATACAAATACGTATTCTCTTCTGAGGCGATGATGAGTGATGGTTCCTATAGGCTTGAAGCTAAGCTTGAAATGTTAAATAAAGCAACTTCTGCTGTTAAGGGTGATTTCTTGAGAAATATTAAACAAGGGATAGCAAAAAGGGCCAGAGAAGAGAATGTCCCTAACTTATTAGCGTAAATGCTTAAAGTTTCCTCAGTTGTTAGTTTTTTAGAAGCTAAGTATCCAACTAAATACTCTTATGATTGGGATAACTGTGGATTACAGTTAGGCACGAAGGATAAGCCGGTTTCAAAAGTCCTTTTATGTTTGACATTGTCTTCAAAAGTTGTTGAACAAGCTGTTGCTTTAAGAGTGGACTTGGTTTTGACACATCATCCATTATTTTTTAAGCCACTCATTCAGATAGATACAGCTAAATATATTGGAAAGAATATTGAGATTCTGCTTAAGAATGATATTGCTGTATATTCGCTTCATACAAACTTTGATGTAAACAAAGATGGAGTTAGTGATGTTTTAGCTGAACAGTATGGGTTTAAAGATATAAGGGTTTTGAGTCCATTGTCTGTAGCTTTGTATAAACTAATTGTATACGTCCCTAAAGATAAGCTTGAGGAATTTAGGACTTCTTTTCTGGAGTTAGATTTAGGTAATATTGGTAATTACTCGCACTGTTCGTTTAGTGCAGTTGGTGAAGGAACTTTTCTTCCTAACGATAGTGCAAGTCCATTTATCGGACAGGCTGGAGTACTAGAGAAAGTTGAAGAGGTCAGGATAGAAACAATAGTCAAAGAAATAGACCTAGATAGAGTTGTGTCCAAAATGAAGTCTATCCATCCATATGAGGAGCCTGCATACGACATTATACTTTTAAAGAATACAGATAAGAATATTGGGTTAGGTCGTTATGTAGTTTTAAAAGACGAAAAGTCTGTAAGAGATTTTTTATCTCCATTTGACGGGAAGCTTTTTGGTAATCTTGATTTAGACAGAAGAGTTAAGAGGGTTGCTTTTTGTGGTGGTAGTGGCAAGAGTTTGATTAGTAAGGTTGCCTCGATGGACATTGATTTGTTTATTACAGGGGATATTGATTACCATTCTGCAGTTGAAGCAGAAGAGTTGGGGCTTTCTGTTTTGGACATTGGCCATTTTCAGGGCGAGATGCCTGCTATGCATTATTTAAAGAATATTCTGATTGAGAAGTTTTCTGAGGTAGAGTTTATTATTTAACTATACGGCTATATTTAGTTTAGGGATAGCAAGTTCTCTGGTGTATAAGCTTCTTGCTTTTAAGCTTCTTGCTAAATGAATAGTGTTATATCCAAACTTTTTATTTAATGAGTCTACTGTTTTGTTAAGGTGCTCTATTTTGGCTATTTTTAAATTATCCTCGAATAGTGATAGTTGAGAGTTATTGTCGGCCGTTAGGTCTGATAGGACACAGGCTGTTTGGCGATAAATAATGTTTGGTATTATTAGTGAATCGAGAAGAGGTTCGATTATCTTGTATAGTTCGCTAGCTGAGGCTGTTGGGCGAGATAGTGTCACTTTTTGTCCGTTAGTAAAGAATGTTTGTGTTTTGGTGACAATTGTAAACTTGGTTGCCACCAGATTGTACTTCCTGCTTTTAGCGCAAGCATCTTCTATGTTTTTGTATAGTTGAGATAGGATAGCTTCCTTATCTTTGGTTGGAGTGAATGTTTTTGCTTTGCTTATACTTTGATAGGTTGATTTTTTGTCTGTTTTAATTTTGTATAGATATTCGCCCTTTAGTTCGTTATATATTTCTCGTTCTTTTTTATCCAAATATCTGTTTACAAAGATATGGTCTTTTTTGATGAAATCATAGGCGGTGTTGCAATCGTATTTTCTAAGGAAGGCGGCTGTGTTTTTTCCTATACCCCATACTTTTTCTATTGGGGTCTTTTGTAATAAGATATGAATATTTGTTCCATCTACACAAGTTATTCCAAAAGGTTTTCGGAAGTTAGAGCATAGCTTGGCTAATGTTTTGGAAAGGCTTACGCCTACAGATACGGAGATGTTAAGCTCGTCCATGATGTCCTTTTGCATTTTAATTGCGATTTCTTTGTAGCTACAGTTGTGCATTTTCCTAAGACCAGTGATATCTGCAAAGGCTTCATCAATGGAGTATTCTTCAACGGCTGGAGTATATCGTCGCATGATATTAAATATTTTACCGGCAAACATGGTGTAGGCTTCGTAGTTTCCTGCAACAACTATGCATTCGGGATATTCTTGTTTTATTTTAGCTATGGGCATTCCTCTGGTTATTCCAAGCTTCTTGGCTTCGTAACTCATAGAAGACGCTATCCCGCGTTCCTGACCTGTAACTACTGGTTTATCCTTGAGTGCTGGGTTTAGTGCTTTTTCAACAGAAGCAAAGAAGCTATCACCATCAAGGTGTAGGATTGCTTGTGGCCAATGGATGATGCTAAGAGGTCGGTTATCCATATTTACGACAAGTACTTATAACAACGCCAGCAATGTTCATTGTTTTTTCTGGGTAGATGTCTGGATATTTTGAGTTAGCGGCTTGTAGGTAAGTTTTACCGTTAGTTTTACGGAGGTACTTCATTGTCCATTCTCCGTCGACTTCGGCTATTACAATATCGCCGCTTTTAGCTAAACGACCTTTTTCTACTAGTACCATGTCTTTTGGTAGTATACCTGCGTCTATCATGGAATCGCCTTTTACTTCTAACATAAAAGTAGAGGTTGGTTTATCTATTAAATACTCCTCTAGCGAGATTGTCCCTTGTAGCTCTTCTTCTTCGGCAATTGGAAAACCGGCAGCTACAGATCCTAATAGTTTAACTCTATTATGGAAGATGGGGGTTGTGAGTAGCTTGCCGGTCGAGGGGTCTTTTTCAATAATATTGTTTTCAATTAATTTGTTTACTAAATAGACTGCTGAGTTTCGGGAAGAGTAGCTGAAGAGGTCAGCTATTTCGCCGAGGCTAGGTAACCTATCGTGCTTTTTGAAGAAGTCTCTTATTTTTTCTAGGTCTTTTTTGATATCCATAGGTTTATTGTACAAATGTACAAGAGATAAGTCAATAGGTTGTTCTTCATTTTTTCTTGATAAAAAACGAAGCAAAAAATCAAGAGTGCTTCAATTCACTGCGTGACTTTTGGGTAATTTTTATCGCACCCATTGGTTATTTGGAAAAATATTTTTTATGCGTATGTGGGCATGCTCCTAAAATTACTACAAAGTCATCTTGTTCAGGTTCCGCACTCAAATATTTTTTTACTTTGTTAAGTTGTCCCGAAGCGTTTTGAGCAAATATAAAATCGCAGATATTTCGACGAACCTCACCCACGGAAGTTATAAGTATTTTTGAATAATGATTAGTGCCGTTACCCTCTCCGTTTCATGAATGAAATGGAGAGGGTCGCAGCATCCGAGTTCCTAAGTAAATTAATGTGTGTCTTCTGCGGGGAGAGGTTAGCAATGCTCCCTCAGTCAGTCTTCGACTGCCAGCTCCCTCCACGAGGGAGCCTTTTAGAGTCCCTCTCAATGAGGGGGATGTCACAAAGTGACAGGGGGAGTAGGGTTGTGATATACTTTCGTATTATGAAAAATATAGCAATTGTTGGAGCAACAGGTTACACGGGTTCAGAGCTTATTAGACTGCTTAATAAACACAAGCAGGCAAAAGTTATTTGCATCACCTCTACTAGTCAAGCTGGTATAGCTATAAAGAGCTTATATCCTACGCTTGATAGTGATTTGGTTTTAGAAGAATATTCTATAGAGAAGATGAAATCGCTTAAGATTGATTTGGTATTTTTAGCAACTCCACATGGAACATCAATGCAGTTTGCTAAAGAGTTATTAGCTAATAATATTAAGGTTGTAGACCTTAGTGCTGATTTCCGTTTTGCTGACCCAGTAGTATATGAAAAGAAGTATCCTAAACATACTTCACCAGAGCTATGTAGTGAAGCAGTGTATGGCCTTACAGAGGTATATCGTAAAGAAGTAGCAAAAGCGAATCTAATCGGTAACCCTGGTTGCTATGTAACATCTGTTTTACTTCCTATGATTCCTATTAAGGATAAAGTGTCAGATATTATTTCAGACTCTTCCAGTGGCGTATCTGGTGCAGGCGTTAAAGTTGAAGAGCAGATGAAGGCTTTTATAGAATTAGCAGATTTTAAAGCATATGGAATCAGTAGTCATCGTCATCAGATAGAGATGGAAACTTACTTGGATGCGAAGATTGAATTTACTCCTCATTTATTGCCAATAGATCGTGGGATTCTTTCTACTATTTATTTTAAGTCTAAGAGTTCACTAGAAGAGTTGCAGTCTATTTTAGAAAACTTTTATAAGGGTGAAACATTTGTGAACTTTTTAAAAGATGGCGACCCAAAAGTATCTGATGTTGCTTGGACTAATAAATGTGTATTTAAATTATATAAAGGAACAAAAGAAGGTAATTTTATAATGGTGAGTGTTATTGATAACCTTACTAAAGGTGCTTCTGGCCAAGCTATTCAGAACATGAACGTAATGTTTGGTTTTGATGAAACAGAAGGTTTAGTTTAGTTTCTAACTCACATGTCCACAGATCATGATTTTATAGAATATTTAGAAGAACAGCTTTCAGATATGAGAGGTGTTTTCTTTCGTAAAATGTTTGGTGAATACGCCATGTATTGTGATAATCAACTGTATGTAAAACCTACTATTGCTGGAAGAGAGTATTTAGAAGAAGTAACTGAAGAACCGCCATATCCAGGGTCGAAGAACTATTTCTTAATCGGTGATAGAATCGATGGTAGAGATTGGCTTTGTGAACTTATCCGGCTAACGGCTGATGAGGTGCCTTTACCAAAACCAAAGAAACTTAAAAAGAAATAGTTTTGTAGCTTTATAAAGTTTTAAATATTTCAATTCTTTATAAAGTTTGCTATCATTAAATAATGATGGATTATTTACAACAACTTAACTTATTACAAGAATATCTCGACTTAACACAACAGCAACTTGCTGATAAGTTTGGTGTTAGCTTCCCATCAATGAACAGTTGGTTAAATGGAAAGTCTGTTCCACGTAAGTCGAAACAGAACCAGATACTAAATGAATACACAAAGACCATAGGCAAAGCCCCTGCAGTATCGATTAATGATGCTAGGTTAGATTTGATTGAAGAAGCAAGAAAAAATAGTAACTTTCTAGAACTTATTAATAAGTTTAAAGATATTAGAGAGTCATTAGTTTTATCTCTTACCTATCACACTGATAAAATAGAAGGTAGCACTCTTACAATGAGAGAAACACAAGCTATTTTGTTTGAAAATCAAACAGTCAACAAAAGTTTACTAGAGCAATTAGAAGCAAAGAATCATCAAACTGCTTGGAATTTTTTGTTAAAACAAATAGCAGAAGGAAATTTTAGGATAGATGAAAAGTTTATTTTGAAACTACATTCGATATTGATGAATGGCATTTTAGAGGATGCAGGTTTGTATCGTAATCATCCGGTAAGGATAGTTGGGTCTAGAACAGTTACTGCTAATTATATGAAAGTTCCCACATTAATGGATGAGTTAATTGTTGATATCAATAGTTTAACAGATAGTTTCTTTAATCATTGCGCAAAGATCCATAGTAGGTTTGAACAAATTCATCCTTTTGGTGATGGTAATGGCAGAATAGGTAGATTGTTATTACAAGCTATACTTCTTATAAATAATTACCCGCCGTCTATTATTGAGCAAGACAAGAAGATTAGATATTACGAAGCATTAGAAAAAAGTCAGATACACGAAGATGTTGTTCCATTAACTGCGCTTATTATTGAAGGAATCCTTGTGGGATTAAAACTAATCATAATAAAATAATCCTTCCCTTTTCAAGGGAAGGTGGCTCAGTGAAGCTGAGACGGAAGGGTGAATAATAAAGAAAAATGAAGAAACAAGTTTGATTATTTCGCTTCATATTCTATACTATAGATTACTATGAATATAATCTACACCTACGTTGCGTTAGCAGTTTTTTTCTTTGGAATTCCATTAATAAAAGGGCTTATTAATCTATACCCAGAATATTTATGGCATTTTGATTTAGGTTATCAAGATGTTTTTATTAAAATGTTACTTAGTAAGTGGGTAGTTTTCTTAGCACTATCATTAGTTGCTGCACTTGTTGTATTAATTAATATTTATTTAGCTATTTTTATTAGAAGAAAAATTTTAAAAGAACCAGAGGTTGTAACTTCTGAAAGTAGAAAATTTGATATTTTTTCACAAGTTAATATTTTTTCAATAGTAGGTAAGTTAAGGGTAGTGGCTTGGATGCCTCTGATTGTTTCCTTAGTTGTTGGTATGGTAGTAAGTTCTGTTTGGATTATTCAGTGGGACAAATTGCTTTTATATCTAAACCAACAACAATTTGGTGCAACTGACCCAATATTTAATAAAGATGTAAGCTTTTATTTCTTTTCCTTTCCATTCTTCTTAGTAATTAAAAGTTGGTTATTCGGTATTTTGGTTTCAGTTATGGTAGCTTCTGGGCTGATTTACGCTCATTATAAAGCTTTCTCTTTAAAGGGATTAAGTATTATGGTTCATCCAGGAGTAAGAATCCATTTTAGTATTCTGTTTGCTTTTCTGTTTGGGCTTATTGCTTGGGGCTATCAGCTTGGTATGTATGATATGCTTTTTTCACCTTCTGGAATTGTGTATGGTGCTGGCTATACAGATGTACATGCTCAGCTTATAGGTATTAAATGGCTAGTAGGGATAGCGATTATCATTGCTGGTTTATTTTTATTTAATATTTTTAGACAGTCTGTTACTTTACCAATTGTTGCTTTTGTTGTTCTTATAGTTATTTATCTGGTTATGCGTGGAGTATATCCTGCGCTTATGAGTCAGTTTATTGTTAAACCAAATGAGATTGAAAAAGAAAGACCATATATCCAACATAGTATTAATTACACTAGAAAAGCATACGGTTTAGATAAGGTATTTGAAAGAGACATTACTATTGCAGAGAACCTCTCAGCTAAAGATATCAAGAGTAATGTTGAGACAATTGAAAATGTTAGGTTATGGGACACAAGACCATTGTTGCAAACATTGTCTCAGTTGCAGGAAATACGTTTATATTATGATTTTAATGATGTAGATATAGATAGATATTGGATAAATGGAAAGTATCAACAGGTCATGGTTTCAGCAAGAGAACTAGATGCTGATAAGCTTCCAGTGAGGGCACAGAACTGGATTAATCAGAAGCTTACATATACTCATGGTTATGGATTAGTTATGATGCCAGTTAATAAGATTTCAAGAGAAGGGCTTCCTGAGTTTTATGTTTATGATATCCCTCATAAGTCTAATATTGATTTGAAAATGGATAATTTAGCAATTTATTTTGGAGAGTCTACCAATAAATACATAATAACCAATACTTCTGCAAAAGAATTTGATTACCCATCAGGAGAGAACAACCAATACTCAAACTATGCTGGTGATAAAGGAATTAAGCTTGATAGTTTATGGAAGAAGATGGTATTTGCTATAAAGTTTAATGATTTTAAACTACTGATTTCTGAATACATTAAGCCTGACAGTAAAGTTCTTTTTGATAGAAACATTATGACTAGAGTTAGAAAAATAGCACCATTTCTAGTCTATGATAAAGATCCATATTCAGTTGTTGTTAATGGTCAGCTATATTGGTTCTTGGATGCCTATACGATTTCTGATAGATATCCATACTCTGATCCTTTCTATGCGCAATACAATTATATTAGGAACTCAGTTAAGGTTATTGTTAACGCTTACACTGGTAAAACGGACTTCTATATAGTGGATAAAGAGCCTTTAATTATGGCGTACAGTAAAATATTTCCAGACTTATTTAAGCCAGTAAGTGAATTAGGTAAGGAATTTGTAGCACATTTCCGTTACCCTGTAGACTTATTTTCTATCCAAGCGAAAATGTATTCTTCTTACCATATGACAGAGCCTCAAGTTTTCTATAATCAGGAAGACCTTTGGGTAATCCCAAATGAAACATATGATAACGAAGCAAGACCTGTTGAGCCATATTTTGTAAATATGAAGCTACCAGAAGATAAGTCACTAACCTTTAGGCTAATGACTCCTTTTACTCCTGCTAAGAAAAACAATATGATTGGTTGGATGAGTGCGAATTGTGACCCTGAGAAGTATGGAGAGATAACAGTGTATAAACTGCCAAAGGAACAGCTTATCTATGGTCCAATGCAGATTGAATCTAGAATTGACCAAGATACCGAGATTTCTCAACAGCTTACATTGTGGGGACAGCTTGGTTCAAGAGTAATAAGAGGTAATCTATTAGTTATCCCAATTAGTAATACATTTTTATATGTTGAGCCAATTTATTTACAGGCAACTCAATCCAAGTTTCCAGAACTTAAAAGGGTAATTGTAGCTTATAAGAATAGTTTAGCAATGGAATCAACATTTGAGGAAGCTTTAGCAAAAGTTTTACAATTAGAAATACCAACATCAAAGGTTGCTGATAAAGATACTCCACTTGGAGAGAAACCTCAGAAATCATCTGTTAAGGAATTAATAAGCAAGGCAAAAGGTTTCTACAAGAGCGCAGAGCAATCACTTAAGCAAGGAAATTGGTCAGCTTATGGTGATAATATTAAAAAACTAGGAAGCACAATTGAAGAGCTAGAAAAGAGTAAGTAGTCATGGCAAGTAAGATAGTCGTAAAAGATTCTAAATTAGTAGTTCCAGATGAAGTTATTATCCCTTACATCGAAGGCGATGGTATTGGTGCAGATATTACCAAATCAATGAAGCAAGTTGTTGATTTTGCTTGTGCAAAAATTGGCAAGAAAATAGAGTGGCTTGAAGTATTTGCTGGAGAGAAAGCTCTTAAAGAAAAAGGTGAATGGCTTCCAGAGGATACACTTAAGAAGATAGAAGAATATGTTGTTTCAATTAAAGGACCACTTACAACTCCTGTTGGTGGCGGTATTAGAAGTTTGAATGTTACGCTTAGACAAGTTTTAGACCTTTATGTTTGTCTAAGGCCAGTAAGGTATTTTCAAGGTGTGCCATCTCCACTTAAGAGACCAGAGCTTACAGATATGGTCATCTTTAGAGAAAACACAGAAGATATATATGCTGGTGTTGAATGGGCTTGTGGTACTCCAGAGGTTAAGAAGGTAATCGACTTCTTACAGAACGAGATGAAAGTAACTAAGATAAGATTTCCAGAATCATCTGGTATTGGTATTAAACCTGTTTCCAAAGAGGGAACATCTAGACTGGTTAGAGCTGCTATTGTTTATGCTATAGAACAAGACAGAAGCTCTGTAACTATTGTTCATAAAGGTAATATTATGAAGTTTACTGAAGGTGCTTTTAGAGATTGGGGCTATCAGGTAGCAAAAGAAGAGTTTGGTGCAGAATTAATTGATAATGGTCCATGGATGAAGATAAAGAATCCAACAAATGGTAAAGATATTGTGATTAAAGATGCTATTGCAGATGCATTCTTGCAACAGATTTTATTACGTCCAGAAGACTACGATGTTATTGCTACACTTAACTTAAATGGTGATTATATTTCTGATGCATTAGCAGCTTGTGTTGGTGGTATTGGTATCGCTCCAGGTGCTAATATTAATTATTCCAGTGGAGTAGCTTTATTTGAGGCTACACATGGAACAGCTCCAAAATATGCGAATCTCGATAAGGTAAATCCATCTTCACTAATTTTATCTGCAGTTATGATGCTTGATTACCTTGGTTGGCAAGAAGCAGGCAAACTAATAATTAATGCAATGGAAAAGACTATTTCCTCTAAATTAGTTACTTATGATCTTGCAAGGTTAATGGATGGTGCTACAGAATTATCTACTTCTGCATTCTCTGACGAATTATGTCGTAATATGTAAAAATGAGACATATTAACTCAGATACAATAATTGAAGTTGTTTCAAAAAGAGTTTCTGAGATTAACTTTAAGATAGACGATAATATCTTAAGTTGTTTTAAGACTGCTAAGGTTGATAGTCCAGAGAAAGACTTCTTAAATATACTAATTGAAAATTCAGATATAGCTAATAAGAAGCAAATTGCTTTATGTCAGGATACTGGGATTGTTATTGTATTTGCTAAAGTTGGAGTAGAAGTAAAACTAGATAAGAGCTTAGAAGAATCAATTAATATAGCAGTAAAAAAAGGATATTTAGAAAATTATCTTCGAAAGTCTGTGGTAGTTGACCCTATTAATAGAGTTAATACAGAAGATAATACGCCTGCAATTGTGCATGTAGAGCTAGTTGATGGTGATGGTTTTGAGCTACAAATAATGTCAAAGGGTGGAGGTAGCGAGAATGCTTCTGCTTTATGGATGCTAGACCCAGCTGACGGTGAGCAAGGGATTGTTGATAAAGTTGTAGCAAGGATAAAGGAGAAGGGCATGAACTGTTGTCCACCACTCATACTTGGTATAGGTATTGGTGGAGATATGGAGAAAAGTGCCATGTTAGCCAAAAAAGCTCTTTTTCGTAAAATAGGTGAGCGAAGTTCAGTTCAGAGGTATTCATTATTAGAGCAGAGGATTTTAGAAGAAGTTAATTCTCTTGGTATAGGTGTTGGTGGGTTCGGAGGTAAGTTAACTGCCATGGATGTTTTTATAGAAATAGCTCCATGTCATATTGCTTCTATGCCTGTTGCTTTAAATGTAGGTTGTCATAGTTCAAGGCATTGTGTTGTGAAGTTGTAGATTATGAAAGAATTAAAATTACCTTTAACAAATGAAGATATTAGTAGTTTAACTTTAGGTGAGTTTGTTTATTTGTCAGGAACAATTTATTCTGCTAGAGATAATACTCATCAGAGGATTATAGAAATACTTGAAAGAGAAGGAAATCTTTTATCTTTAGGCTTTAGTCTTTCGTCTATTTATTATATGGGACCAACTCCTGCAAGAGCTGGAGTTGTTTGTGGGTCAGCTGGCCCAACTACTAGTTCAAGGATGGATAAATTCACGCCTCTTCTTTTGGAAAAAGGATTAAAGGTAATGATTGGTAAAGGTAAACGTTCAGAGGAAGTAAAGAACTCCATTAGAGCGAATCATGCTATTTATTTCTCTACAATTGGTGGGGCTGGTGCGTATTTAGCGGATAGGATAAAGAAGATGGAATGTGTTGCTTTTTCTGAGTTAGGGCCAGAAGCTATTTATAGATTAGAGGTAGAAAAGTTTCCTGTAGTTGTTAGTTATAAATAATTTGAAACTTTTTTTTCTTTCTATTGTCTGAGTATATAAAAGCGGCTAATATTTGAATTAGCGTTTCAATAATAAACTGGGGGTATTTTATGATTAGACAATTCTTCGTTGGTGCAACAGGTATGACTGCCTTGGAAAAGGATATGATAAATATCACTAACAATATTTCAAACTCAAAGACAATTGGTTACAAGTCAACAAGAACGGACATGGAAAATATTTTCCCACAGGTTTTAGATAGAGCAGTACAGCGCTTGGATGAATTCAATAAACCATCTAATATTGAGTTAGGTGCTGGAGTTAAAATAGTTGCTACGCCAAAAGATTTTAGCCAAGGTACAATTTCTGTAACTAATAATGAGTTTGATTTAGCAATTAATGGTAATGGGTTTTTTATTTTTCAGTTGCCAAACTCAGAAGTAGCATACGGTAGAGCTGGAAATTTAAATTTAGATAGTAGAGGTCAATTGGTTGACCCTAATGGAAATATTTTAGAGCCAGGAATAACCATTCCAGATGGAACGAAAACAGTAAGGGTTGCTCCTGATGGTAATGTGTTTATTACAATGAGCCAAGAAACTCAAGAAAGGTTTGTTGGGCAAATAAGGCTTGCAAAGTTTACTAACCCTGCTGGGCTGGAGAGTGTTGGAAACAACCTATTTAAGCAGACAGCTGCTTCTGGTGAGGCAATGGTAAGTAACCCTGGTGAGGATAATCTTGGTACTATTTCACAATTTGCCATTGAATCAAGTAATGTTGATATTATAGGCTCCATGATGGAGATGCTTATAACACAGAGAGCGTTTGATGTTATTTCAAAAGCAATTCAATCTGGCGAAAATATGCTTAAATCAGCTACAGAAATTGCTAGATCTTAGATTTAGCTTTTTGTGTTTGATTTTTACCTTTGCATTAGCTGTTAATCAGGCTGAACTTTCTGCAAGCATTAGTGATTACTATTCATATCTTGATGTGCCTGTTACTTTTTCAGTAAAGGTTGAAGATATGCCTGAAGGAAAATTGGTTTTTCCAAGCAGATATGATGTTGGATATAATGAACTGGATTTGTTAGGCAGTAATCACTTGCTTTTAAGAAAGATTCCTTTTTATCTTGAAGTTAGTGTGCTTGTCCCGGTTGCCATGGGTGTAATAAATAAAGGCGATATTATTTCGAAAGATATGTTGGTTTTAGATTGGAAACCGCTTAGAGATGTGTCACAGCAAGTGATTGGAAAGATTACAGATATAGCTGGTAAAGAGAATGTTTTTTATAAGACAAAGGGTAATGTCTTTTATAAATATGATGTAAAGGAGCAAGATGCTATAAAAATTAATGATGAATGTAGCATAAATTCTAGAGTAGGTAGGGTTAGTATTTCAATGCCAGGTGTTTCGTTGAAAAACGGAAGCTTAGGTAGTACAATTAAGGTGCTTAATAAGCAGACTGGGAAAACTCTTGAGGCAAGGGTTGTAGACAGTAAAAATGTGGAGGTAGAAATTTATTAATGCTTATAAATATTTTAAAATCAAAAATTCATAGAGCAACAGTGGTGGATAAGAATATTGCTTATGAAGGAAGTATCACCATCTATGAGGACTTGCTAAAGCAGGCTAATATTTCTGAATACGAGCAAGTGCATGTTGTTAATGTAAATAATGGTGAAAGGTTTATTACCTATGCGATTAAAGGTAATAAACAAGGAGAGATAACACTTAATGGTGCAGCAGCAAGGCTTGCTGAAAAAGGTGATGTAATAATAATAATGACTTATGGCATGATGGAAGAAGCTGAAGCAAATGGCTATTCGCCATTGAAAGTTCTTTTAGGGGAGGACAACCAGATAGTTAGTATTAACAGATAGTTGTTTTAGAAAAGGGGGCAGGGGGAAATGAAAAAGTATTTGTTGTTAATTATATTAGGTTCATTCCTTTTTGCTGGCTCGTTGTGGAATGAAGAAAGTCAGAACCCATATGGTTCTGTTATGGCAAAGAATGTAGGAGATATTCTTCTTATTAATATAGACGAGTATCATATCGCAAGTCAGAAAGCAAATACTCAACTTAGAAGAGATACTGGAATTAAGGGTGATGCGGACTTAAGCTGGTCACAGGCAGCTAGTTATTTGGACACTGGTAAGTCTTCTGATAATCAGGGTGGTTTTGGCTATTCAGCTGAGAATAGATTCACTGGAAGTGGAAGTACTGGTCGCTCTAGTAAATTACAAGGAGCACTTACTGCAACAATTTATAAGGTTGATGGAAATCAGTTTTATATTAGAGGCTCAAAGACAATTATAATTAATAACGAGGAAGAAGAGATTTCATTAGAAGGAATTGTTCGAAAAGTCGACATTTTGCCAGATAATTCAATTAACTCATCCAAAATCTCTAATGTTGTACTTAAGTTAAAGGGATATGGAAATGTTTCTCGTGATCAGGAAAAAGGATTTTTTGCTCAGATGCTTGATTGGATTTTTTAGGGGGTTAAAATGAAAAACTATATTATTCTGCTTTTGTTATCATGTAGTATTTTCGCAACTCAAACAAGGATAAAGGAATTAGTTTATTTAGAGAATGCCAGATCAAATATGATTATGGGCTATGGTTTAGTTGTAGGTCTTAAGAACACAGGTGATTCCCCAAGGGTTCTTATGACACAGAAGTCCATGAAGAACTTACTAAACAAAATGGGTTTGTCTCCAAATGATAAAGACCTTCAAGGTAAAAATATGGCATCTGTAATGGTGACTGCTGAGTTGCCTCCTTATGCAAAGAATGGCCAAAAGTTAGATGTTAATGTTTCTTCAATAGGTGATGCTGCATCACTTAGAGGTGGTACGTTATTGTTAACACCATTGACTGGAGCTGACGGGAATGCCTATATGACAGCTCAGGGTAATATTGTGGTTGGCGGTATTTCTGCTGAGTCAGGTGAGATAAGATATCAGAAAAATGAATCAAACAGAGGAATTATTTCTAACGGAGGTATTGTCGAGAAAGAAGTGCCTATTATTTTAACAGATGAAAATTATTTAGTGCTTAACTTGAAGAGTCCAGATTATATAACTGCTACAAGGATTGGTACAGCTATTGAGGCTGCAGGACTTGCTTTTTGCGAGACAACAGATCCTGCTGCTGTTAAAGTCCGTCTGTCTCCTGAGCATAAAAAAGATAAGGTAGGCTTTATTGCTAAACTTATGGACGTTTCAGTAAAGCCAGATGTTTCAGCTAAAATAGTTATAAGTGAGAGAACTGGTGCAATAGTCATAGGTGAGAAGGTAAGAATATCTCCTGTTGCGATAAATTATGGTGACATTTCCATTAAGATTGATAGGGATATTTATGACGTTGTAAATATAAATGTTTCAGAAACTAATACAAACTTTAAGGTTATTCAGAATGGTGATACCTTGTCAGACTTGGTTAAATCATTGAATGCATTAGGTGCAAAACCATCAACAATGGTTTCAATTTTGCAGGCAATTAAAGCTGCTGGCGCAATTACTGCCGAAATTGAGGTAATTTAATGACGGTTAACCCTTTAACATTTATTGGGAATTCCAGTATAATAGACTCTAATAGGTTACAAAATCCTACTACTGAGCAAGCAGCAGAGGTAAAAAGGGAGTTTGCGAAGCTATTTATTGATAAGGTTTTTATGAATAGAGTGTCATTAGGAGATATTTTTCAGGCTGATGAAGATGAAGAAAATCTGTTTAAGGGAATGTTTTCTGATGATGTTGCTAAAATGATGACAGATGACATTTTTAGACAACAAGTAGCTGAGCAAATGATAGATAGTGGAACGTTAGATTTAGATTTTGGAGAGTAATTAATGAGTGATGAGATAAAAATCGTAGAGGTTAATCCTCTTTATAGAGCATCTGAGGCAGAGACAAGGGTTGAAGCTATTCCAGAAGATAAAAAAGATGAATTTATCAATTTAATTAAGACTATTGTAGCAAGTATTTTTTCTGGCGGTAATTTGCCTCCAGGAATGGAATTTGATGATTTGGTTAGTTTTGGCTGGGAAGGTTTAATGAAGGCATGGAAGAACTACAATAATGAAAAGGGCGCTATTTTTAGAACATATGCTACATATAGAATTCGAGGCGAGATATTAGATAATATTCGTAAGGAATGGAAAACTAAGAATCCAGGCTACAACAAAGTTGTTGACAAAGAACGCGTAAAAGAAAGAATTATGGAATTGGCTAGAGATATGGCAGATAGTAACACTGAGGGTGGTGAAGTTTCGGCAGATACAGACGCTTCTTTGTATCAAGCATTAAATAGCTCAGTAATTATTTATTTGTTATCTTTAGAGAATATTGAAAATATTTCTACTGTTCTTCAAAGACAAGATGTCGGTGATGAAATTATTGGAAGAATAGAGCGTTCTAATGAGCGAATTAATCTCCATGACTCATTGTCTAAGCTTACAGCTGAAGAGCAACAATTAGTTAAGCTGTATTACTATGAGAATAAGAATCAAATGGAGATATCTAAAATAATGCAAATGTCTAAAAGTAAGATAAGTAGATTGCATATGAAGGTATTAGATAAATTAAAACGAAATCTTTCTTATAAGATGGGTAGGAAATGGTCTATTTAATAGGGGGGGGGCAATATGGCTGAATTAAATGGGGTAGTTTTTGGTCAATCTTTTGATAGCCTTGAAAAGGCCGTGAAAGCTTCTTCCGTAAGACAAAAGAACATAGCAACCAATATTGCGAATATTGAGTCTGGGAATTTTAATAAGTTAGATTTTGACTCAGCTTTAGAAAAGGCAAAAGTTAAATTAGGCGATAAAGAAGCTTTGATGGATCAGGAAATGACTAAGTATGCTGAAAACAACTTAAAACTAACGTCATATGCAAATTTGCTTTCAAGTAAGCTTAAGAATTTAAAGAAAGTTGCTACTTTGGGTAAAGGAGGATAGATATGCGTAGCATTATATTTGTTTTATGTTTATCTATTGTTGGTTTTGCTGATGTTTTTAATGTGATGGGGGTTAGTAGTTCAGGTATGATTGTACAACAACAAAAACTTCAAGCTATAGCAGAAAATATTGCAAATATGAATTCATATAGGTCTTCTGACGGGACTCCTTATAAGAGAAGATCATTGGTAGTAAGAACCTTACCTGGAACAAATGAACCTTTTGTTTCAGAGGTTAAAGAAGATAATAGTTCAGCTGAAAAGGTGTATGATCCTGGTAATCCAATGGCTGACGAAAATGGTTTTGTTGCAATTTCTGGATATTCTTTATCTCAGGAGATGTCTGATATGGCAGTTACAAGAAGAATGTATGAGGCAAATGCCGCAGTTTTTAGTTCAGCTAAACAGGTCGCTCAAACAATTATGAATATAGGGAAGTAATTATGGCTGGTGGAATAAATTTAGTTAAAGATGCAATGATTGGAAAAACAGATGATCTTTTTAATGTTTATGCATTAAAACCAAATCCTGCTGAAGAAATAACATTAAACGAGAACTTGTTTCAAATTGCATTAGATAAAGCACTTGATGGATTAAATAGAGTTAGTCAGCAAGAAATTAAGTCAGATGCGTTAATAAATCAGTATGTCGATGGTAAGGTTTCTTTGGAGGAAGTAATAATTCAAATGGAGAAAGCTACGGTTTCTTTAAGCCTTGCTATGACAGTTATTAATTCTGCAGTGCAAACCACTAAAGAAATTCTCCAAATGGCTGTATAATAAGTAAATATGGTAGAGGTAAATGAACAAGATGTTGAAGATGCCCCTTTAGAAGTTGGAGAAGGAAGTCGAGGGTCGTCATTTTTAGGGTTCCTGTCAAATAGATGGGTTCAAGTTGGTCTTGCAATTTTTATTGTACTGGTGCTGGTTGCAATCGGCGTTGGATTTTATGTAAGGCATAATTCCTCTAAGAATTTAGAAGAGTCAAAAACTAAGGTTTCTGAAAAGAAATATAAATATGTTCCAGTGTTTGAAGAAATAACTCCTATGGATGCAGCTCAGATAAGAAAAGTATTGAGCTATGAAAATATCCCTTTTGAGTCTATTAAAGATGGCCGAGTTGTTAATATTTCTGTGCCAAAAGAGTATGCTGATGAAGTAAAGCTCAAACTTGCCCAACTTGGTCTGCCAGAAGGTGGAATCGTTGGGTTTGAGATATTTGATGAATCAGCAGGGTTAGGTGCGACAGACTATGATAGAAGAATAAAGTATATAAGGGCTGTTAGTGGAGAGTTATCAAGAATTATTTCCACTATGGAAAACATAAACAGTGCTAGGGTTCAAATTGTAATGCCAGAAAAAACATTGTTTGGTGAGAAAGTTCCAGGTTCCACGTCTGTAATCTTGAATATAGCAGAGAATGCTGAAGTTACTGACGCGCAAGTTAAGGGTATTATGCATTTGGTTGCTAGTTCTGTTGAGAATCTTCCGCCTGAGAATGTTGCAGTTATTGATAATAAAGGGAATATTTTGAGTGCTAAGTTTGTAAAAAGCGCTGAGAACACTGAGCTTGATGATGTTGTTAAGTTGTTGAGAGTTAGTAGTTCAGATGAATCATCACCATTAGAGTTATTATTAAAATTCAAGAAAGAGCTTAAAGAGAACTATGAAAATACTTATACGACTAAGGTTAAGGATGTTTTGAAGACTCTTTATCCGGTAGGCAGGTACATGGTTTATACAACTGTTGCACTTACTGAATCATATAAAGAAAGTACACCTTTTGATATAGATAAAATTAATATTGCTATAATATTAGATAACTCAAGTTTATCTTTGAATTTTAATCAAAGCATTAAGCAAAGCACCTTTCAGTTAGTTGCTTCTGTTGTTGATTATAAGTCAGGCAGAGATAGTATTGTAATTGAGTTAATGCCTTTTGTTCACATAGAAGCTACGGATAATTATCTTGATTCTCGTCCTGAGCCTGAGGAAATAATTGATAATGTAGAGCAAAGCTATGGTCAGAATAAGGGCAAGAATAATGTTTTTATTATGATTCTGTTTGGTGTTGTAATTCTTGGTATTGGTGTGGTTATTGTTGTTTATTTTATTTTTTCTAATAAAAGTAATGATGAACAGTTGAGTGTACCTCAAGATGAAGAAGGTCCAGTTGCTGAAATTGAGTCACGTGAAGAGGATGTGGATTTTTCTTTAGAGAAATTTAGATCATTTGTTAATAATAATGAGGATATTGTAATTAAAAGAATAATTAAATGGATTAGGAATACTGATGTTTAATAATAAACAAAAAACAATATTAGTTTTTACAATGCTAGGTGAAGTATTTTCTGATAATATTTTAAAGAAGCTTCCCTCAGATGTTTTTGAGAAAGTACAAGACGAGATATTGCCTTATGTTGGTCAAATTCCTTTACCAGATGACATTGATTCTTTTGTTTTAGATAATATATTGAAAGATGAAGATTTGCTTGATATTGATCTTGAGGAAGAAGAATTACTACCTGAAAAAGTAGTGAGTATTTTAGATTTAGATGGTGATGAATTTTTTGCTAAGGTTGAGTTGGTATATGCCTGTAGAGTGTTGAAACAGGAGAAAACTATATTTCAGAGTTTCTTGGTAGGTTTCTTTAATGATGATAGAAAAGAATCATTAATTGAGATGCTTGAAAAGGATGGGATTAGTATTGTTAAGGATTTTCAGAAAACAGCTATTCTTGAGGGTATAGAGAGTAAAGTAAAGAAAGAGTTTATTGATAAGATAAAGCACTTAATTAAGCAAGCGAATAAGGCATAACATGGCTTTAATTAAAAAAAACCAATTGAATTACGGTAAAGAACATGTTGACCGTTCAATTTTAAAAAGTTCTTCTCAAAAGTTTAAGTTAGATTTATGTATCCCTAAAGATAAGATTGAGGAAGAGATTCGTTTACTTAAGAATGAGCTAATGAAGGAAGCCGAAGCATATAGGTTAAGTTTAGAGAAAGAAAAAGAAAATCTAATTAGTAAAGAAATGGCTTTGGATGAAAAAATACGTAATGTTGAAAAGGAAAAACAGTCCTTTTTTTCTGATATTGAAGCAACTAAACAAAGGGTAATAAAGGATGCCTATGATGAGGGCTATGCAAAAGGTAATAATCAAGGAATTGCGGATGGTTTAGTTAAGGGAGAGGCACAGGGTAGAGCAGATCACGATAAAGCAAGGAAGAATTATGAAGATGCCTTATATGGGTTAATTAATAAGTTTAAAGAGCTTGATGAATATAAAAAAGAAATTCTTACTAATACAGAGCCATATTTAATAGCTTTGTTAGATGTTATTGTTAAGAAGTTATTGTCTCGTTCTATTGAGATAGATAAAAACATTATGCTTGAAGTTGTTAGAGAAGCCTTGGTGCCTGTTACAAGTGGTCATGACTTAACCATTAAGGTAAATCCAGAAAATGTTCAACATTTGGAAGATAATAAGGCAAAGCTATTGTCTGAGTTTATGTCAATTAAAGAGTGTAAAATAGTAGGAGATGCTGATGTTTCTCAGGGTGGTTGTTTAATAGAAGCTAATTTTGGAATAATAGACTCAAGAATAGAATCAAAAATGCAGAGTATTAAGGATTTAATTTGTAGTATTAAGGATTGCGATAAACCTGCACTAATGGATACAAAAGTTGCTGAAGAAATAGCTGCAACAGTGCCAACCTCTGATGATATATTTAAAGACAATGATGACTTATTGTCTTTTGGTGACAGTCTTGGTGTTGATAATTTCGATTTTCTAACTGATGATGACGAATAACGAGTCAGTAAATTTTTCTAAGTATATTAAAGAGATTGAGAAGATGGAGCCACTCCATAAGATAGTGGGTAAAGTTGTAGAGGTTGTAGGTCTTGTAATAGAGGCTCATTTGCAAGGCGCAAAAGTTGGAGATGTTTGTTTAATTCAGGTATCAAAAAACAATGAGTTAAGGGCCGAAGTTGTTGGGTTTAATGAAAATCGTGTATTGTTGATGCCATTTGGTCCAATTGAGGGAATTGGTCCTGGAAGTTTGGTTTATTCGACTGGCAAGCCACTTATGGTAAAGGTTGGGAAAGGATTGCTTGGTAGAGTTTTAGATGGATTGGGTGATCCAATCGATGGGTTAGGTCCATTATCTTTTGAAACTGAGTATCCTTTGGATAATAATCCTCCTGACCCTGTCAAAAGACCAAGAATAAAGGAAGTTCTCCAGACAGGTATAAGAGTAATTGATGGTCTTTTGACTTTTGGCAAAGGCCAGCGTATTGGTATTTTTGCAGGTTCTGGTGTTGGTAAGTCAACAATTATGGGACAAATGGCGAGGCAGTCTACTGCTGATGTGTCTGTAATCGCATTGGTTGGTGAAAGAGGGCGTGAAGTTAGGGATTTTATAGAAGAGTCCTTGGGTGAAGAGGGCTTGAAGCGTTCTGTTGTTATTGTAGCTACATCAGATAAACCACCGCTTATTCGTTTAAAAGGAGCATTGGTTGGTACTGCGATAGCTGAGTATTTTCGTGATCAAGGCAAGAATGTTTTGTTTATGATGGATAGTACGACAAGGTACGCAATGGCTCAGCGTGAAGTAGGTTTAGCGACTGGTGAGCCACCAACAACTAAAGGTTATCCTCCTTCTGTTTTTGCTTTAATGCCTAGACTAATGGAACGAACTGGTACTGCGCCTGTTGGGACGATAACTGCTATATATACTGTTCTTGTTGAAGGAAGTGACATGGACGAACCAATAGCCGACACAGCTAGAGGGATTTTAGATGGTCACGTAATCCTTTCTCGTGATATTGCTGCAAAGAATCATTTTCCATCGGTGGATGTAAATGCAAGCGTAAGCCGTTTATTTACTTCGATTAATAGTGAGGATCATGTTAGGGCAGCAGGATTGCTTAGAGAGGCTTTGGCTCGATATTCTGAAGCAGAGGACTTAATTAATATTGGTGCTTATGTGAAGGGAAGTAATCCAAAGATAGATTGGGCAATTGACAAGATAGATCCTATAAATCAATTTTTGAGGCAAGGCACATATGAGAATCATCCTTTCAAAGAAACTATCAATCAGATAACCTCGATTATGGGTAAAGGTGGAGGGGTTGTGACCTCAACCTTCTCTAAAGCTCCAGAGACAGTAAGCAAACAAGTTGATGATGATCTTTTGGGTGGAGATTTAGACTTTGATGATATTGATTTTGATGACTTCTAGTTTTTTAAGATAACAGCAGTTTCGTTACAGTTTGGGAAGAATGGACAATGGACGCATTCTGTCCAAATCTTGTGTGGTAGGTCTTCCTTTTGAATCATTATGAATCCTTTTTTGTAGAAGAAATCAGGCACATATGTTAAGGCGAAAAATTCCTTTACGCCAAGGTCTTTTCCTTCTGATAATACAGCTTCTATGAGTTTTGAGCCAATTCCTTCTTTCATGTAAGCCTCTTTAACTGCTAGTGATTTGATTTCAGCTAGGTCAACTGTAGACACTTTTAAGGCGCAAGTTCCAATAACTTCATTATCAATTGTAGCAAGATGAAATTCTCTGATATTTTCAATAATATATTGAAGTGATCTGGCGAGTAGTTTTCGCTGATTAGCGTACTCGTCTAGTATTGATTTTATAGCAGTTGCATCTGCTATTTTTGCTTTTTTTATTACAATGTTTTTATTGACCATTAGTTCATTATAAAACAATTTTTTTTTTTTGACAATCACGCTTGATTACTCTACCTGTGGTGTGTATAATATGGATATGTTTACATTTACAACTAGTGGTGATATCAGTGAAATGAAGGAGGGTAAAATGGGCTCCAAAAAAGCAGAAATAGTAGCAGTTACAAGTGGTAAGGGTGGTGTTGGTAAGACATTATTTTCCGTAAACCTTGCTATTGAAGCAGTTCTTTTAGGTAAGAAAACGCTAGTGCTTGATGGTGACCTAGGAATGGCCAATGTTCATATAGTAACTGGCGTTTATCCTGATTATGACATTATGGATGTTGTTGAAGGTAAGAAAACATTGAAAGAAATTATAATTAAGGGTCCGGGAGGCATTGATATTATTCCTGGTGCTTCTGGAATATTTAAGCTTTCTAATATTTCTCATCAGAAGAGACATGGACTCATGAGTCAGTTAAATTTATTGGATTCAGAATATGACTTGATTGTGCTAGATACTGAGGCAGGAATGTCTCATAATGTTATGAAGTTAATTTCAATAGCTGACAGAACAATAGTTGTGGCTACTCCAGACTTGACTTCACTTTCAGATGCTTATGCTATTATTAAAGTTATTAAGACAAACGGTAAGTCTGACGATATCGGTGTTGTAATAAATAGAGTTAGAAATGTTACTGAAGCTGATGCTGTTTTTAGAAAACTAAATATGGCAGCTGAGAAATTTCTTAAATACACATTAAAGAATTATGGGTTTATTTTAGACGATCCTCTCACAGTAAAAGAGTCTATTCAAAAAAGATCGCCAGTCTCTTTTGCGTTTTCTAAGACTAAGGTAGGCAATAGTATTAAGCAAACCGCTTATAGGATTTTAGGTATGCAAGATAAGAAGATAATTGAATCATCAGGTGTGATACTTAATAGATTTTCAATGCTACTTGAAAGCGTTAAGTCTAGTTAATTTAATTATACCTATCGTATTTTCTACATATATTTGTGTTTTAATTTTTTCATTGAAAAAGCTATAATAGTATTAATTTATAATTAATTTTGGAGGTATTGTATGTTTGGAAATATGGGTAACATGGGCGATATGATGAAACAATTAGGTGATCTTCGTAAGCAGATGAAAGAACTTAAGAAGATTAGTATTGAAGTGAGTTCTAGAAACAATGAAGTTACTGTTGTTATGACGGGTGAAATGAAGATAAAGGATTTAAAGATTGCAGAGGGTTTGGACCCAAGAAAAGCTGCTGATTTGATAAAAGAAACTGTTAACAAGGCATTTCAGGAAGTCACTATGAAGTCTGCTGGTCAATTCCAAGGATTAAATATTCCGGGGTTGGGATAGATTGGAATATACTAATCCGTTAGGTGATTTAATCCATGAATTTTCTAAGATGCCAGGCATTGGCAAAAGAACAGCTCAGCGATTATCTTTTTATTTATTAAGTCTTCCAAAGGATGAAGTTAAATCTATAGCAAAAATGATTGAGGAAATTGGAGATAAAGTTTCCTACTGTGAATGTTGCTATAGTTTTATGAATGTAGAAGATGGTTGTTCTCTTTGTAACGATAAAACAAGGGATCATAAGAAACTTTGTGTTGTCAGTGATCAGAAAGATCTCCTCGCAGTTGAAGGTATGGGTAAATATAAGGGCATGTATCATGTCTTGGGAGGCGTTATATCTCCGTTAGATGGTATTGGTCCAGATAGTTTGAGGATTAGAGAACTACTTCATAGGTTAGAAGATGATAGTTTTGATGAAATAATTTTTGCAATTAAGCCAACAGTTGAAGGTGAAACAACTGCTTTATATTTAAAGCGTTTACTAGCACCTTTTAATCTTAAGATTACACAGCTCGCTTATGGTATCCCTGTTGGTGGTGAGCTTGAATGGGCAGACCATTTAACGTTGCATAAGGCCTTTGAGGGAAGGAAACATTTAAATGAATAAAAAGGTATTGATAGATAGGATTACTGAAAGGGTTGATATTTCAAAAAAGGATGTCTCTTTATTGGTTGAGGTATGTTTCGATGAAATAATTGATTCTCTTCGTAGAGGTGAGTCTGTTGGTATTGTAGGATTTGGTTCATTTGAGGTAAGGCATAGGGACGCTAGGGAAGGTAGGAGCCCGATTAACCATGATAAGATTATTGTTCCTTCAAGTAATTATGTTGGATTTAAGGCAGGAAGCGAACTAAAGAAAGCTGTGAATTAATGGAAAGCACAACAAACTTACAAGATTTATATAAGTTATTTGAGATATTACCTAAATTTATTGTTGATATAATCAAAAAGAAGTGTGATTTAGCTAAGGTTGATGAAATAATTATCGATTTTGGAAGAAATATTGAAATTAGAGAAGAAAAGAAAACGCATAAGTTAGAACACGTTGCAACTATGGAGGATATTAATTCTGTGGTTGGTAAATTGGCCATGTTTTCTTCTGATAATAGGGCTGGTTTAGATAGAACACTCCATAGGATATCTGCTATTAGAAATAGGCAAGATGTTGTCATCGGATTAACTATAAGAGTAGGTCGGGCAATCTACGGTTCTGCTACTGTTATTCAGGATTTATTAGGGACTGACCAGTCAATATTGTTGCTTGGTCCGCCTGGTAGTGGAAAGACAACGAAGTTAAGGGAGTCGGCTAGATTGCTTGCTGATAAAGGGAAAAGAGTAATTATTGTTGATACGTCAAATGAGATTGCTGGTGAAGGAGATATTCCTCACCCTGGTATTGGTGATGCACGAAGAATGCAAGTTAAGAACGTAGATATGCAACACCAGGTTATGATTGAAGCAGTTGAGAATCATATGCCAGAAGTAATAATAATAGATGAGATTGGTACAGAGGCTGAAGCTAAGGCTGCAAGAACTATTGCAGAAAGAGGCGTTCAGCTGATTGCAACCGCTCATGGACAAACGCTTAATAATTTGATTAAGAATCCAACTTTATCAGACTTAATAGGTGGTATTGAGACTGCTACTCTAGGTGACGAAGAAGCAAAAAGAAGAGGAACGCAGAAGACTATCCTTGAAAGGGCAGCAAAGCCAACTTTTGATATAGTTATTGAGATCAAGGATAGGGCTAATCTTCATTGTTACAAAGATGTGGCGTCTCAGATAGATTTCATGTTGAGGTCTAAACCTGTTTCGCCTGAAATTAGAATTATTAAGGAAGATGGTTCTCTGGCAGTTGAGTTGGAGGAGATTTTGCCTATAGAAGATACAGATGTAGTTGATAACAGTAATGCAGTAAAGTTTTTTATCTTTTCAATTAATAGAGCAAATTTTGAATTAGCTCTTGATTCTTTAGGTCTTGCGGGTGCTATTGTTAATCGACCAGAAGATGCCGATGTTATAGTGACTACTAAGTCAAGTTTAAAAAGAAGTTCGGCAATAGAAAAGTATGGGAAGGCACATGATATTCCTATTCATACTGTTAAGTCTTCTACCTTTCCTCAGTTGTCGAAATTTTTAAGATTCTTTTTTAGAATCGGTGGTTCATCAGAAACAGAAGAGGCTGAGGATATTGTTTTTTCAGCAATTAAGAAATACAAAAAAACTTCAATTCCAATAGAATTGCCGGTAGCTAATTCGTTTGTGCGCAGATTTCAACATCAGTTGATTTTCGCACAAGGATTTGTGAGTCAAAGTGTAGGTAAAGAGCCTAATAGGAGAGTGAAAATATATGGTAAAAAAGAGCTATAGTGGAAATTTTATTACTTTTGAGGGACCAGAAGGTGGCGGTAAATCAACTCAAATACACAGATTATCCGAATACTTGAAAAGCAAAGGTAAACAAGTTCTTGTAACTAGAGAGCCTGGTGGCACAAAACTAGGTGGTGAAATACGAGGAATGATACTAAGTCCTTATGATATTTCAATAGGAGATAGAACTGAATTATTGCTTTTTCAAGCAGACAGAGCACAGCACATTAAAGAAATAGTGATGCCAGCCCTAAAAAAGGGAACCTTTGTTTTGTGCGATAGATTTATTGACTCGACGGTTGCTTATCAGGTTGGAGGAAGAGGTTTTTCTAGGGATCTTATAGATTACTTAAATAATTTTTCTGCCTATGGTTTAGTTCCTGAGCTGACAATTTTGTTAGACGTAGATTATGAGATTGGTATAAAAAGGGCAACTAAGATAGCTACAGATAGGTTTGAGAATGAAAGTTCAGCATTTCATGCATTAATTAGAAATACTTATTTAGAAATCCAAAAGAGTGAACCAGATAGAATTAAACTAATTAACACTACAAATTCAACTGTGAGTTTTGTAAGTGAACAAGTACAAAAGGTGATTAATGATAAATACTTTGCTTAATCCAGTTTTAAATGATGGGGTGAAGCAAATGATTGATAACTCTGTTATTAATGGTAAGGTTTTTCCGAGTTATATTTTTGCTGGAACGGATAGAGAATCAAAATTACATATGTCAAAATATCTTGCTTCAGTATTGAACTGTACTGGAGAAGTGAGGCCATGTAATAAATGTAGTAACTGCAAAGCAATTAACGATGGTAAGTTTCATTCTTTTAAACTTATCTCAAAAGAAAGTGAAGCAGATTCCGAAAAGGAGACTAAAAAGAAGAGTATTTCTGCTGACGATATTCGTGAACTTAGGTTGGAAATTTTAAGTGGTTCATATCAAGGTTATTTGCTTGTGTATATTGATCACGCTGAAGACTTAACACCAGTTGCGCTAAATGGATTGTTGAAAATATTAGAAGATATTCCAGATAAAGTTGTTTTTGTTTTTGATGTTGCAAATAAGTATTCTCTTTTATCAACAATTAGGTCTAGGTCTCAAGTAATAATATTTGGATATAAGAATGATTTAGAGCTAACTCAAGAGATTTCTAAGTTTATTTCTGTGGACAAATTCAATGATTTTATAGAGAATAATACTGTTCATGAATTGCTTTTGTATGTTGAAGAGAATAAGTTTGACAGGTCAGAGGTTAAAGATTTTTTGATTAAGCTTGAATCTTATTACCTAGAACTGTTTAAGCGTACTAGTATAAATAAATTCTTGCATTTGTCTGGGATTGTAAGAAAATATCATTTGTATTTGAATCGTCCTGTGAGTGTTGATAATAATTTGGTATTAATGCTAATAGAAATGAAGGGATAACATGGAGAGTATAAATAATAGTAATCCTGAGAAAGATAATAAGAAACCTAGTGAAGGGTCTCTATATTTTGGAGTAAAATTTCGTTTTTTTGATAAAGTTTATCCTATTCTAAGGATACAAATTCCTGTTCTTCTAGGTCAGAAGGTTGTTGTCGAGACTACACGTGGTCTTGAATACGGAGAAATAGCCTTAAGAAAAGAATTGCCAAATATGAAAACAGAGCAAAAAGGTGAAATCCTAGTTAAAAGAATTGTTAGAGTGGCAACTCCTGAAGATGATGAAGTATACAGTAGACTGAAGGATGATGAAACTGAAGCCTTTATTCAGTGCATCAAGAAAAAGCATCAACACAATTTAACTGTTAAGTTTTTTAAAGTAGAAAAGATATTTGAGGGACATAGGTATATTTTTTATTATAAAAGAGAAGAGATTGATAATAAGAAAGATAAACAAAACAAACCAAGGAAGAATAATTTCCAGCCATTTACATTAGACCTTTCTCAGCATCTAAAGGCTAAAGTAGAGTTAAGAGAAGTTGGCAGCAGAGGAGAGGCGAAGTTATTTGGTGGAGTTGGTGATTGCGGGAAAACCCTGTGTTGCGTTGACTGGAATAAAGGTTCAACTGTAACTGTAAAGATGGCAAAGGAACAAGGATTATCAATTAATATTCCCAAGTTGTCAGGTTGTTGTGGGCGATTAAAATGTTGCTTATCATATGAGTTAGATAATTATCAAGATGGGGAGTTTATATATGAGTGATTGTATTTTTTGTAAGATAGTAAACAAAGAGATGTCTTCAACTATTATTTTCCAGAGTACCAATGTTATTGCTGTTATGGATATTAATCCTGTAGCACCATTTCATTGTTTAGTACTTCCAAAGGAACATTATACTTCTATATTAACAATTGATCCAGGAATCATGGTTGAAATAACAAGTGCTATTCAGATTATTGCTGAAGAGCATGACCTTGAAGAAGGTTTTAGGGTAGTAAATAACTGTGGTAAATATGGTCAGCAAACAGTTGATCATGTTCATTTTCATGTTATGGGTAAGAGACAGTTTGAGTGGCCTCCAGGATAAAAAAATACTGTTTATTTATAAAATCATAAGTAGAGTTTTTGATGAAAATATAGTTTAATTAGAGTGTAGTTGTTAGTTACAAGATTAGGATGGGAGGTGAAGAAGTCGTGGCAGAATTTAAAAGAAACCCAGATGAACCTATTGAAAAGGTACTTAGAAAATTTAAACGTAAAGTTAAAGAAGAAGGTATATTGCTCGAAGTAAAAAGTAGAGAATTTTATGAAAAACCTTCTATTGTAAATAAAAGAAACAAAAAGGCGGCTGTTAGAAGGAATAAATCTCAACAGGCGAAGGATAATTGGTAGATTAATGTTTAAAATCATAGACCGCTATTTTTTAAGGGAATTATTTCTTCCTTTTTTGGTAGCGGTTTTTGCTTTAGTTTTAATCGGCATAGCCGATGTTATTTTTTCCCTTATGGAATATGTTGTTAATAGAGGGATTAGTCCACTAGTTCTCATTAAGTTGCTTGTATACAAAATACCAGCAATTATTGTTCTTTTTTTGCCTATTGCTTCACTTTTTTCTGTAATGTTAGTTATGTTTAGAATGATAAATGATAATGAAATCCAGATATATTGGACATCAGGAATCATCTATGAAAGGGTATTGGCTCCTTTCTTTGTTTTTGCATGTATGGTCGTTTCTTTATCTTTTTTATTAAGTGAATATGTAGTTCCAGTAACAAACTATAGGTCAAATACTATGATTCATAGACTTATTTTGAAGGAAAGTATCCCAATGATAGAAGAGAACGTTTTCTTTAAGGATACTGATGACAAGTATGTTTACGTGAAGAAGGTAAATAAGAATAGAAGCGATATGCAGGACATCCTTATCTATGATGTTGGTGGTAACGCTCCAAAAGTAATATCTGCTAAAAAGGCCATATGGACAGATACTTATTGGCAATTAATTGATGGTAAAACGTATAATTTTGAAGCTGATGGTTTCTTGAGTTTTGAAGCAGGGTTTGATGAAATGAAGATTAAGCTTAGTTACGATATGGATAATAATTATATGAAGTTAAGAAATCCAAAAGAGATGAGCTCTTTTCAGATAAGGGAAAACATTGTATCTCTTAAAAGAGCAGGATTAGATCCAAAAGCTATGATGGTCGAGTATTATTTTAAGTTTTCCTCATCAGCGGTTAATTTAGTATTTGCACTTCTTGGTGTTGTTTTTGTTTTAATTTTTGTTAAGTCCTCTAAAGATGTGTGGGGAATTATTTTTAGCATTGTTGGTTCTTTAATAAGCATAGCACTATTGTTCTTCTTGTCCGCATATACAAGGGCTATGGGTATAGGTGGGTTGTTTAATCCATTTTTAGCTGCCTGGTTCCCATTGTTGTTCTTCCTTTGTATACTAATTTTTTTCTGGTTATACAGAAGAAAAACATATTAATAAGTTTAGAGATTTTGAAGGTAATAAAACAATTAACATTCTGTATAATAAATGTTATGATTGCTATATAAATTGGCATTTCGCCCGACCGTGTTGGTGATGTTTATTGAGAGATGAGCCAACATAAAAAATACGGGAGCTGTACTTGAAATGGATTGCGGTTCATTTTAGTCAGTTTTAGAACAGACTTCGGTCTGACCCACTCTGAATTGTTCTGGTTCAGAGACAAGTAAGCACACGGCACGGTGGGGTATATAAAAATATTTGGAAGAAATAAATAAAATATGAGCATAAAAGTATTAATAGGCACACAATGGGGAGATGAAGGTAAGGGTAAGGTTACTGATCTTCTTGCAGAAAAAAGCGATGTTGTAATTAGGTATCAGGGCGGTAATAATGCCGGGCATACCTTGGTAGTAAATGGTGAAGTTTTTAAGCTTCATTTAATCCCTTCAGGAATTTTATATAATAATATTTTATGTATAATAGGTAATGGTGTAGTTATAGATCCAGAGATTTTGCTTCAAGAGATGGATGGACTTACTGAAAGAGGCATCTCCGTTGCTAACCTTAGAATCAGTGGTCATGCGCATGTTATATTACCTTTTCATCGGATGTTAGATCATTTACAGGAAGAAGGCAGAAGTCAAGATAATAAGATAGGAACTACCTCAAGAGGCATTGGTCCAGCGTATACTGATAAAATATCTAGAACTGGTGTTCGTATGGTTGATTTGTTAAACGAGGGAAAACTAACAAATAGAATCAAAGAGAAAAAATGGGGTGAGACACTTGGTGTTACGGAGCAGCAGGTTCAAGCGGTTATTCAGGACTTACTTAAGTTTGGTGAAAAGTTAAAACCATATATTGTTGATTCTGTTTCTTTAATTCATAAGCTTAGAAAAGAAGGAAAAGAGATTTTCTTAGAAGGTGCTCAAGGTACTATGCTTGACGTTGATTTTGGAACATATCCGTTTGTTACAAGTTCCAATCCAACAGCAGGTGGAGCCTGTACTGGTAGTGGTATTGGTCCAACAATGATAGACGATGTTATTGGCGTAGTTAAGGCGTATACAACAAGAGTTGGTGAAGGACCTTTTCCTACTGAACTTAAGGATGATACTGGAGAGTTCCTTAGAAAAAATGGACAAGAATTTGGTACAACAACTGGTCGCGCAAGAAGATGTGGTTGGCTTGATTTAGTGGTGCTTAAGTATTCAGCTAATGTTAATAGCTTAACATCTATTGCTTTAACTAAAAGTGATGTTCTGTCAGGCCTTAAAGAACTTAAGATTTGTAAAGCTTATAAGATAGACGAACAGATAGTTACAGACTTCCCAAGTGATAGAGAAATGCTAGAAAGAGCAGTGCCTGTATACGATACTTTTAAGGGCTGGAATGAAGATATTTCTGGTTGTAAGAAATATAGCGAACTACCTTTAAATGCCAGAAAATATATTGAAGCAATTGAAAAAGAGATGGAAGTTCCAATAAATATAGTATCAGTTGGTAGTGGAAGAGAGAGGACAATTATTAGATGAGAGAGAAAATAGTCTTAGCTTATAGTGGTGGATTAGATACTTCTGTGATTATACCTTGGCTAATAGAAACATATGATTATGATGTAATTGCTTTTGCGGCTGATGTAGGACAGGGCGGAGAAGAGTTAGAAGGCCTTAGAGAAAAAGCACTGAAAAGTGGTGCTTCTAAGTGTTATATTGAGGATTTAAGAGAAGAGTTTGCAAATGAATATATATTACCAACACTTCAGGCAAGAGCAGTATATGAAGGCAAATATTTACTTGGCACTTCTTTTTCTAGACCACTTATAGCAAAAAAGCAGGTGGAAATAGCTAGAAAAGAAAATGCAACTGCGGTAGGTCATGGTGCTACTGGTAAAGGAAATGACCAGGTAAGGTTTGAGTTAACTTTTATGGCATTGGGTTCTGATTTAAAGATTGTTGCTCCTTGGAAGGACCCTAACTGGCAGATACAGAGCAGAGAAGATGCGGTTGAATATGCAAATGCTAGAAACATACCAATACCTGTTTCCAAAGAAAAGATATATTCAAGAGACAGAAACCTTTGGCATATTAGCCATGAGGGAGCAGAGCTTGAAAGTCCTGCTAATGAGCCTGACCAAAATAGAATTTTTATGATTTCTTCTCCATTAGAGAAGGCTGTTGCTACTCCAGAATATGTTGAGTTAGAGTATAACCAAGGTGTTCCAGTTAAGCTGAACGGTAAGTCAATGAAATTTTATGAGATTATTGAACAGTTAAATGTTATTGGTGGTAAACATGCTATTGGTCAGATAGACATAACTGAAAATAGACTTGTAGGAATGAAGTCACGTGGAGTTTATGAAACACCTGGTGGCTCTATACTATATTTTGCTCAGCATGCATTAGAAACATTAGTATTAGATAAAGATACTTTTCATTTTAAAGAGCATGTCGCACTAAAGTATGCTGAGCTTGTATATAATGGTTTTTGGTTTGCTACATTAAGAGAATCGTTGGACGCTTTTATAAAAGAAACTCAAAAGAACATGACAGGAAAAGTTAAGGTTAAATTATACAAAGGTAATATTATATTATCTTCAGTAGAGTCGCCATACAGTTTGTATAGCGAAGAAATTGCTACTTTTGGAGCGAGTGAGCTTTATGATCATAAAGATGCTACAGGTTTCATTAAGTTGCTGGGATTACCATTTAAGCTTAGAAAAAGATGAGCGAAAAGATTTGGGGCGGAAGATTCTCTGAGGAAACAAACCTTGATGTAGAGAAATTCACTTCGTCACTGCAAGATGATATCCATTTATTTAAAGCAGATATATTAGCTACCAAAGCTCATTTGCATCAATTAAGGGACAAAGCGATTGTTACCCATGAAGAAGCTGAGAATTTAGAGGGTGTTTTAGACCAGCTACAAAAAGAGCGAGATAATGGAACTTTTATTCCAGATGATAAGTTGGAAGATATCCATATGAATATCGAGAAGTATCTTACAGATAAACTTGGCGATACGGGAAAGAAGATTCATACTGGGAGAAGTCGTAATGACCAGGTTGTTACAGCTTTTAAACTTACTATTTTGAATAGAGTAGATACTGTAATACTGTTACTTAAGGAATTATTGGTTTCGTTGATTAACAAAGCAGAGCAGAATAAAGATGTTGTCATGCCTGGGTATACGCATTTGCAGAAAGCGCAGCCAATTAGGGCTAGTTTGTATTTTCTTGCCTATCATGAAATGTTTTTGAGAGATTTAGAGAAATTAAAGTTTTTTAAGAAATTTTTAAGAGAAGTGCCATTAGGGGCAGGAGCGCTTGCTGGCAGTCCTTATGGGATAGATAGGTTCAAAATCGCTGAAGAATTGAATATGAGGCAACCTACGGCCAATTCGCTTGATAGCGTGGCAGATAGGGACTACGTTTTGGATATTCTGTATTGTTTGAATTCAATCATGCTACATTTTTCTAGATTAAGTGAGGATATGATTATTTGGACATCAGAAGAATTTGGTTTTGTTAAATTAAGTGATGCATACACAACTGGCTCATCAATTATGCCACAGAAAAAGAATCCTGATGTTTATGAATTAACTAGAGGAAAAACTGGTAGGGTAGTTGGTTCATTGATAGGAATGATTACAACTCTTAAGTCTTTGCCTATGGGATATAACAGAGATTTGCAAGAGGATAAGCATTTATTTTTTGAAGCCGTTGATACGGTAGAACAGGTTTTAAGGGTAAATATAGGTTGCTTAAACACACTGGAGTTTAATCGTGAATTGCTATCTGATAAGATTAATAAAGGTTATTTGCTTGCCACTGATATTGCTGACTATTTAGTATTAAAAGGTATGCCTTTTAGAGAAGCTCATTCAGTGGTTGGTAAAATTGTTAGATATTGTGAGGATAGTCATAAAGATTTAGTAGTATTATCTTATGATGAATTTAGACAGTTTTCTGATTTATTTTGTGATGATATTTTGAGTAAATTGAATGTTTTTTGCAGTGTCGATTCACGAGATAGTTATGGCGGAACTTCTTTGAAGAGTATTGAAACACAGATTGATAACGCAAGACTTAATATGGCAGAGAATAAGGGGGTATAAATGGAAACAACATTAGTTCTGATTAAACCTGATGCGGTGAAACGTAGAGTTGTTGCGAATATTTTAGATATGTTTGAAAGTCATACTGAGTTAGAGATAAAACAATTAAAACTTATGACATTAACCTTTGAAAAAGCATATGAACATTATGGTGAGCATGATGGAAAACCGTTCTTTGAAGATTTAATGCAGTTTATTACTTCAGGTCCGTTATATGCGATAGAGATAATTGGCGAGAATGCAATTGCAGATGTAAGAAGGTTGTGTGGTGCAACTAATCCACTTGTAGCTGCTCCTGGAACAATACGAGCAAGATATGCTACTTCTACCAATAGAAATGTTGTTCATTCTTCTGACTCTATTGAAAGTGCACAAAGAGAACTTAAAGTATTCTTTGGATAAAGTTATTTAGACTTTTTTTAATTCAACTGGTTGGATTGCTACTGATTTTGTTTCATTTATAACTGTTATTTGTCCGTCTTCAACTGTACAAGTAAGATTCATTGTTCTGTCTGCTATTGTTGCTAGGTTACTGGTTTCTTCTGTTTTTAGAAGTATTACTTGTAGATTGTTTTTAAGTTTAAATTCATTTTGATTGTTTTTCCACCATAGTTCTGGACTTTTTCCATATATAATTAGAATAACTTTATTTGATTTATTGCAGGCTTTTCGGATGATTCTTTCGCTAGGTTGACCAAGTTCTATCCAAAGCTTACTAGCACCAGTGAAATCATTAATATACAGAGCTGGTTCGTCATCTGCATTAATATCTTTACCAAAATTAAGTTCATCATCTGCAAACATAGCAAAGGTAAGTATTCTTACCATCAGTCTTTCATCAGTTTCTGAAGGGTGCTTTGCTAGTGTAAGTTTGTGTTGTTTATAGTAATGCCTGTCCATATCCGAGATTTCTAGTATTACTTTATAAATAGTTGAATTAAGTGCCATAAATATATTCTTATTAGTTAAGTTGTTTAATAATTAAATCAACTGGTCTTTTTTTAGGACTAGAGCCTGGTTTTTCTGGATAACCAACAGGAACAATAGCCATAAATTCGCCTTTAGGTTCTTCTAATAGTTCCAGAACCTCATCTTTAATTAAATACATAACACCTAACCAAACAGTACTTAATTCAATAGAAGTAGCAGCAAGTAGTAAGTTTTGTACTGCAGCAGAGGAGCTTTGTATTTCCATTGTTCGGAAAAATAAGTCTGAGTCTACTTCATCTATTTGAAATAAATCACGTCCATGGTCAATAAGTTCACCGGTGTTAGCTACTGCTATTACAACAGGTGCACTAGAAATGCTTCTTGATGCCATTCTAAGTAGCACTGCTGAAGTTCTTGGAAAGTCTGTAGCTCTGTTTGCAATAAGGGCAGCAAGGTCTTTTTTCTTTTGGTCTTTAATTACAATAAATTTCCATGATTGTTGGTTATGTGCAGAAGGAGCTTTGTTAGCAGCATTAAGTAAAAGGATAATATCTTTATCGTCTACCTCTTTATTAGCAAAGAACCTAGTACTGTGTCTTTTGTCTATTGTGCCAAGTGTTTCATTTTGCTGAAACTCTTCTGATGATAAATTTTTCATAGGGGTATTATAGCGTTTATTTGTATATTTGTTTATCAGTTTATCAGTTTATTTATATGTGTGGCTGCCCCACAAGTCCGCTTTCGCTGAAGCTACAGCGGACACAGGACTTATATTAAGTGTTTGTTAATAAACGCTCTACCAGAACCACTTTTGAGATATTTTTCAAAAGCAAGTGCTTTATATTTATCATTGAAGCAACAATGCCAAATTAGTTCAAATGGACCATCAGTTTTGTCAGTGTGAATAGATTTATCAAAATTGTGTTCAATAACTCTTTTTTCAAGATTTTCTGTAAATCCTTTATATAGATGATTAGTTTTAAGGCTTTTGAGTATATAGACATAGTATTGTTGTTCCATAATAGCCCCTTTGAAAAAGAAATATATATTTCTACTTTTAGCATTAGTCTTAAAATTCAATAATATTATATTGGCTGTGCCAGCCGTAGCTCGCAGAGCGAAGGATGGCTGCCCCACAAGTCCGCTTTCGCTGAAGCTACAGCGGACACAGGACTTATAT
>DYQY01000002.1:0-70259 GCA_020719045.1 Candidatus Termititenax sp. | reverse complement strand
TTATATTGGCTGTGCCAGCCGTAGCTCGCAGAGCGAAGGATGGCTGCCCCACAAGGACTCGAACCTCAACAAGCAGAACCAGAATCTGCGGTGCTACCATTACACTATGGGGCAATTAATTAGTACGGAGGTAATTATATGTAATGCAAATAAATTTGGCAATAATTCCTTTTTTGTTTTTTAATAATATATTGGGTAAATTGGTGATTTTTTATTAACGAGGAAACTGGTTAAAAGTTTCCTCGTTGAATATTATTTATTGTGCTGGAACTGCTTCTACAGCTTCTGTAGCAACAACTTCTGTAGCAACTGCTTCTGTAGCAACTGGTTCTGCTACTGGCTCAACTGCTGCATCAACTGCTTTTTTGCATCCTACTAAACTGATTGCCATAACTAATAATGAAACTAATAATAACTTTTTCACGTTTTTACTCCTTTCTAAAATTTTGATAATCTGATTAAATTCTCAGCGAGAAAAGTATATCGCCGAGAGATTTTACTGTCAAGAAAATAATAGGTAACAATGAAATATGATTTTTTTTGTTTTGAATTTTTATCTTTAGATAGTACCAAATATTTTTTTAGGATATAATCAAAAGTATGGCTCAAATCATAAACTTAACTATTGCAAGAAATATGTATGATATGTGGCAAAAGCTTGCTAGCATAAATCCTTATCAACCAGAGTTTCAAAAGATTTTAGGGCAATTAGTTTTACTTCCCGAGTTTGCAAGTATGGTAAAAAATACCTTTATTCCAGATATAAGTACGGAAAATGTTGATTTGGTTTGTCATATAATTGAGAAATACTATAACGATTATGTTGATTTATTAGATGATAAAAATCATATGTTGTATATCAAAAGAAGAATTGAGAACTGTAGGGCTGTTGTTAAGGGTAAAAATATAGCTTCTTATAATTATGGATTTCCAGAGATAAAGTTAAACGATTCAGATCCAAGAGCTTCTTTTTTATTGCAGGTTGTTGATTTTGTTGGTTTTATTCAACCAGAGCATCAAACAATACAGGAGCTTTTGAATACTCCATTTTTTCAATATGAGCAGATGGTTCAGTATATTTCCTATTTCCCACATGAGAAGATTCCACTACTATTGGAGAAGTTGTCATATGTTGATAAGAAGAATTATGCCAAAATGACAATTACGCCTATTGGTAATTACAAGAATAACAATTCTTTAGAGGCATTAGAGAATCTTGAAAGATACTATCGTGATCATGATGTCGAGATTCTGCCTTTAATATATCAAACAATGCAGAAGCTAGTTTTTAATCAACCAGCAATAGTTTAATCAAATCTTCCCGACATAAATAACCATTATCTTTCAACTTTGAGTGGATGGATTGGTGCCATTATATCAATTTTTATTGATGTTTATTTTATCTTTATTGATGGCATATAGTGCATAGAGGGTAAAGAGGGGCTAATGAAAGTAACCAAGAAACAAATCTATGTTGTATGTAGTATATTTCTGCTGTCTTTTTTATTTGCAAAAGACTATAACAAAATTCTATCTAATAGCTGGGAACATTATAAGAAGCAAAAGATAGCTATAAATGGACGACCACTTGCTGATTTAGATTATAAAGATTTAGGTCGAGGTAGCTATGGCAAGGATCTAAGTTTTTCAGAGACAGTTTCTTATGTATTATATCGAGCAGTAATAATGGATGATAAGGCAACTTTTGATAAGGTTTGGTTTTGGTCTTATAACAATATGATGAGAAAGAATATTCCAAGGGTTTTTAACTGGGCAGAAAGCAGATGGGAACAGATGCCTGATGTTAAGAAAGATAATCTCTTTGCGTGGAGGTTTACTCCTAACATTATGAATACAAATATCGGGGGTATTATCTATGTTCCTGATAACTCTCAAGAAGTAAACGGGTGGCGAGATGGAGTAGAAGTTGCTCCAGACGGTGATGAATTAATCGCAGGTGCTCTAATTATGGCACACAATAGATGGAGAAGTGGTGAGGGTGCATATGACTATATTGGCATTGCAAAAGATATTGTAGCTGATATATGGAGGAAATGTGTATATAAGGCTGGAACAAATATTTTAGATGATTTTGAAAACGCTGGTTCCGCAGATAGATGGTTTAGTTATTCTAAAGGTGGGATGTTTGGGAAAAAGATAGAAAAAGAGAATGGAAATTCATTTTTAAGTATAGACACCTACAATACAGACTATTATGGAATAGGAAAGTATCTTGGGAAACTTGACATGTCACAAGTAAAGGGTATTTCTTTTCAAACAAAATGGAATAGAGGATTAAAGGTAGTATTGGAAGATACTTCAGGTAAGAAAGTTATTTATAGTCGTAACTATGGGTATCGAGATGATTTGTTTACCGTGGAAGTAGTGTTTGATAATAGAGAGAATACCAACTTTGATTGGAGCAGAGTAAGGTCTATTATGATTCAGCCAATTGATGATTATTTTGCGTTAGATAATGTTAAGTTGATTCAACAGTCTGACTCATCTATTCAAAAGTATCATTTGTTATCTAATGCTAAAGGAGACCCTTGGGTCAATGTTTCCTATTATATGCCATTTTTATACGAAGCATTTGCGTTAATAGATCCAGAACATGATTGGAAGAAGTTAGCTAAAGATAGCTTGGAGCATATTAAGAAGAGTAAAAGTATAACACTCTCAAATCAAAAAGGTGATGTTTTCAAAGGTAATGGTGCATTAGTGCCTGACTGGTGTATGTTGGACAACAAAGGTAACTTTGTGGACTTGCCTTGGGCAGAAGATGGCTCAATAGATGATTATCTTTGTGGTTGGGATGCTTTTAGAACTTGGTATTTTTTAGCAATGACTAAAGAAGTTGTTCCTGCTTTGTCGTCTGATTCTCTTCTAAAAGATAAAACCTATGAATTTTATAAAAATAAATATAAGGAAGACAGGGGGTTACATAAAGGATATTCAATCGATGGAAATAACTCATTGGAAAGGGGACTACAATATGAATACCCTTCATCTTATGGGGTATATTTGGCTCTATTTTCTTCAGTAGGGGATAAGCCTATGGAAAGAGCTATGTTAGATAAATTAGATGATAGTTATCATTCAGCTGGGTATTGGGGAGATAACCCTAAAGATTATTATAAACAAAATTGGGCATGGTTTGGGTTAGAGCTATTTATTAATAAAGGTAGAAATATTGCAAAGCACTTGGGTATACTGGAATAGTAAAAATATAAGGGGGGAATGAATGTTTAATTTACCATTGTTGAATAAGAATAGTTTAGAAAATGAAGATATGTTTGATGTGGAGGCTTTGCCAGATATGGATGATAGGTCTGAAAGTATTTTTTTAGATTTATTGCAAGAGAGAAAACAATTATCCGAGATAAAAAAGAAAACAGAACTTACTTTACCAAAGGATGTATCAACATTTAAGGATGCATATTACAAGAAAGATGGAAATACACTTACTTTGTATTTTAAAATTGATAAGACAGATTTACAAAATGTAGCAAAAGTTACTTATGGTTTATTCTCTACAGACGTTAATACAGGAAGGTATGAGTTTGAATTAGTGGACACAGATGATCCAAAAGTTAAGGAGTTATATTACTATAATGAGTTTGCTGGAGATGTAGTGAATGGGGAAGTTAAGATTTATAAAAGATATTTTTTTACAGCGATTGTTAGAAGTTTAGTTGCGCAAGAGATTTTGTTTGAGTATGAAGCTAATAAGTTTACAATTAATCCCGTGTTTTTTGTAAAGCTTCAAGTGCATAGTGCTTCTATTGCTGAGCAGTTAAATAAAAGAAATTTTCCAATAGTTGATGTTCAAGAATACGAGAAGATGAAAGCTTTTGAAGATAAGAATAAGGCTGAGGTAAAGAATAATCAGAAAGGGAGTGTTAAAGAAGATAAGGCAAAAGAACTTTTCTAGGCATAAAACGAAAAATATCGATGCATGCCTTTTGTGAAAGTGGGCGATATTTAAAGTGTAGATCAATTAATGGTCGAAGAATAAAAAAGGGGGGAATAAAATGAGTATAGAAGTAAGTTCAAATAGTAATGTGGGTTGGACAGCTAAAACTGGTGATGCTGCAGGTCTTGAGGCAGCAGAGTTGGCTGGGATGTTAGGGGTATCAAATAGTGATATAACATCTTTTCAGGGTATAGGTTCTGGTGACAGCTTTGCTGGTTGGAGTTTTAAATTAGGTGGGGTTGATTTTACATTAGCACCTGATGGTAAAATTAGTTTTAAGAGGGAAGGGTCAAGTGTATCGTTAGATCCAAGTATTAATATTGGTGACAATATTACTGCTGAGGAAGCAGCCGCTTTTGAAAACATTATTAGATCAATGCCTCCAAGGGATGATGATGGAAGAACTCAAGGGTTTCAGTTTGGGGCAAATTCACTTTTTGGTAAAATGCTTTATTCAATTGCTAATCAGATGAATGAAATGTTTATGGATATTTTAGCAATGTCTACTGTTCTTTCTAATGGTACTGGATTAAGAGGTATTATGCTTCTTGCTGAAAAGGGCATTACTATTGATGGTGTATCTGTTCAGAGTATGTTAGACAATACTCAGGCTGAAGCTGTTTTAACTGCTTTTGGTGAAATGTTAGAAAATAATGCTGAATTAATAGGAATTACTGATATAAAAGGTACAGTTTTAGCTTCAGGTGACTTTGATACTGTTAGACTACAGCAAAATGATGGGTTTACAGATCTAGACTTAAGTAAAGTTGAGGGTTTGACATTTACTTTAACAGCACCTGATGGAAAAGTATCTATGGATAATATAGATGTGAAACTTTCAGACCACGAATCTATCTTAGAGTCTCCAGGTACGTTGTTCTTGATTCAGCAACTACTTCAACAAATGAAGGATGCTATGCAGGCTATTGGAGCTGTGGGCAAGGTTGGCGGAGATGTCAGTACAACAGCTGTTCAAAGCTTTGTTCGAGACATGAACGGATAACCAGGTACATTGTAGTTAGTTGGAAATTTGGTAGTAGAGAATTGTCCCCCTCCGACTGGAGGGGGATTTTTTTATGTATATTTTTTTGGGAACTATTGTAAAAAGTATGTGTCTTAAGATTAGATGATAATATGTTTAGATGAATAGTTTTTGGGTAGAATATGAATACTGACTAGTGATGGGTAGGTTTCTGACAAGATAGTGACGTAGGAGTTGTCATTTTTTTGCAGGAGAGTTAAGGGGGTAGCGAATGACAGATTATTATCCTGGGCTTAATGAGCCAATAAAACCATTAAAATTACCTATGGGAGATCATCAATATTATGATGAACATGCTCCTGCATTTCGTCGGGATAATCCATCAGAAGAAGGTCAATTGTATTTAGATACTAAGATTAATTTTCTTAATGAGATAATGAAGTTTTTACCTAGAGCCACAACTAATACCCTTACTGAACACAATTACAATGAAAAAGGTATTGATAGTCTTTCAGATAAGGCAGATATAGCAGAATCTGTTTATAACAAAACTGTTTTTGAAGATAAAGAAACTGGTTTATGGAAAGGCAATCAATCAACAATTTTAGACCAATTGTTTTCTGATAAGCAATCGAAAATAAATATGAATAATACGGCAGCTGGTAATATTAATATATCACGTTTTGCAGGTTTGTTGGGTATACCTTTTGATGGAAAGATAGCATTAGGTACCTATAATGTGAAAGATGAAGATAATAATGTTAGAGAAGTAACATTCAAGGAGGAGGTAGGAGAAGATAAGAAGGGTCTTGGTAAGTACTTTTTTGAATATACAAATAGAAAAGGTCAGGCAATAAAGTATGACATAACAGGGTTAAATAGTAATTATTTAGCACCTATTTTAAAAGACTTAAAGGGTGATGATTATGCAAGGAACTTTAGAGAGGGAGTAAACTTCCATGCAACTGTTGTGGATATGCAACATACCAATGCTTCATATGATAATAGCTCTAATCAGTTTGTTGTTGATGCAAATGGAGATGGATATGCAGACACTAATGGAGAAGGCGAAAATATAGAATATGATTCCTTATCTACAACCTCTTTGGATACAAGCTTGTATCAGTCAGCATATTTAAAAGAGCTAGGTGTTTATTTTCCAGTATTAGATTACAGTGATGCATTTTCTGATTTCATGAGTGGTTCATTGTTTGGTACTGATGCGATTGATAAGAAATATACTGATATGGATAGAAAAACATACAATAAACTTCATAGTGCCTTAGATCCTAATAATACAACAGGAGAGTTTGAGTCTTTTTTAAATAAGATAAAGATTAAAGTAAGCGGTCTGGAAGGAAATCACGAAGCAGCCTATATTCCAAATATTTATGAGTTAGCTAGAAAAGGTATTGATTTTTCACAACCAGCAGCTGATGACACTAAATGGGAAGATAAAGATGTATTTAATATGTCTATGATGATGTTAGAATCGAGAAGAAGATATACTTACGCTATGTCCACAATATTTGGAATACAGGATTCAGACCCAGATATAAAAGATGCTGTTTCTAAATACACTAACCCTGATATATGGCAGTGTGACACTACTGAAGATTATCTGTATATGGATGTTCAGACAGTAGCTGGTAGATATGAAAGAATGTATAATTATTTTATCCCAAAAGATGTTGGGAAGATTATTACTGACCCTGTAGATAGAAAAATTGAAAAGCTTAATTGGTTGAATAAGAGAGCTATTGAATATACAACCAATCAGGCAATGTTTACTTTGTATCAAGATTCACTGAACAGGGCATTAAAAGAGAATAAACTCGAACTTCCTAATTTGCTTATCGATGATTCTTTTGTAGATGAGAATAACAAAAGGCCTAAATGTCTAGATGATTTAAATAGTATGCTTAGAAAAGTTTCAGCTTCAGTTGAGTCTGGTTCACAAATAAATGAGACAAATTTAGCTCAGCTTTTGTCGTTAGTTAAAGAGGCTAAAGATTGGATGATTTCTAAGGTAGCTGATGCAGATAGGGCAACTGTTTTAACTGGTTCTTATCCTGGAAGGGATGGGACTGCTTATAAAAAAGATAATCAAGAGAAAATATATTATGTAACGAATCCAGTTGGAAATGAAGCAACAAAATGGATTCAGTTAAACGATTTTATTACAAAGATAAAGAAGTCTGCTGGTGATATGTTGGTAATAAAAGATGAAACTGCTAATAGCAAGAATTTCATAATAGATTACCTAGATACAAGAACGGATATCGCAAGTACTGTACTATATAAAAAAGCAACTGATGGTTCAATCGAAGAAGATGATAGTTATAGACAGAGAGTAGTAAGCAATGCAATTGAAACAATGAGTCATTACTATAAAAACTATACTAGCAATGTTGATAATTATGGCTCAGCAAAGGCTTCTGCTGAGATGGAAAAAATAATTGATATGTCTTTTCAGGTTTCTAATAATACTGGTGATATGTTTTCAATTTTAACTGACACAGTTAATGACCAAGCTAGGATGTTTAATGATATTAATATGATAGATAAGTTTCATTATATTCAGTATGGAACTGTTAGAAATGTTGCAGGAGTAAAACAAAATGGGGAAACAACCACAGAGAATTTATATGAAAAAGGTATATTAGATTTAGGATATTATCCAGCAGAAATAGCTCGAACAACAGCAGAGTCTCCATATGTAAGTTCTAAACAGATACCAGATAGTGATCAGTTTATGGATGGAGTAGATTCTGCTCGTTATGAAGTAAATATGGTGGATAAAATGTATTTTAGTATGATAGCAGAAATGCAGAAGATGAATAATTTCTACATGATGATGTCATTTGCATCTCCTGTTGATGCTAACAATGATGGATTGATTAACGAAGCTGACAAGGAGTCAACCGAGCCGTTTAGTTGGACTGGGCAACAAGCTACTTTTAGCGGTGTAACATACAGCGTTGATAAATATAATCGTCTATATACTCCACTGCTAAATGCTGAGAGGAAGCCAGTAACAGTTAGGAACGTGGCAATGGGCGCTACTGATAGTTATCAGGCAGTCCCTGCACCAGACGAGCAGAATATATATACTATCTATCAGTTTTTAGATGCTTATCCTACTAAAACAGTACAGTTAAATACTGCAAATCAGTTTAATAAATTATTGCATGATGTTGTTGGTGTAAGTGATTTTACAGCAACTGATGGTGCTACTAACTGGAAGTCTTCAATAAAGAAGGTTACTGGCGGTTATGATGTACAGTTAAAATATCAAAATGGAACTAGTATTACAGGGTATAGAGTTAAGCTTGATGCTTCAGGGAAAGACATTGGGATTAGTCAGGCGGATATTGCTCTTCAAAGTCTGGACTCAGAGGTTACAAAAAGTGTGGATGTGGGGTTATATCGTACTTCTAACCTTCAGGGATTAATAGGGAGTGAAGAATCAGATTACTATGATAGTGTTTTTAGCTATTTAGATGCAAATAGAGATGGTGTTAATGCAGAAAATGTTGCGGTTGCTGGTGCTGTGGTTAATGTCCCAAACATAGGTATAGCTAATCGTTTTTTAAATATTGCGCCGTTGCAAAGCGATAACCCTGTTCTTGATGGGGTTGCTCCAGCATTTGACGCTCAGTTTAATAATAATACTTTATGGAAGATAGACATTAAGAAGTCAACCTCAGGAGATACCAACGATGTTCATGTTAAGTATACTGATGGTGTTCAGGCAAAAGGTTATATAGTTAGAATTGGAAGAGATGGTAAAGATGTAGGAAAAAGTAAGATAGAAAATTTAGCAAATTTAAGTAGTATGTGTAGTGTTGACGTGTTTTCTTATCAAGAGCCTCATTATAAAGCGGTCAATAATGGTTTCTTTGCTGATTGTAATAAATTGTATAAGGATGGTGCAAGTTCTCCATTGTTAGCTCAAGTTGATGCTTTAGCTGATGGTGAATTTGTGTCATTAGATAATCATGAACTATTTAAAAAGCTTTATGCAATTACTGGGAATAATGATTTTGTAGCAACAGTTGCTAACCAAACTGATTGGAGTTTGGTTATTAAGAAAAAAACTATATTAGACCCTGTTCCAACCCCTGATAATAACAACTATTTGGGCGCATATGATGTGACAATTAGATGGAAGGGAGCAGTTGATGGCATAAAAGGACTCACTGTAAGAGTCGATGCTTCTGGTAAAGATGTTGGTTATTCCTCTATTGGTAATATTACTTCTTTAGACCCTACTGATTTAGGGAGCGCTGTAAATCTTATATCTATGACAGAGTATCCGGCAACAGTTATCACAAATAATTTAATTACTACGCATCCTAAAGTTTTCCAATCAGCATTGGAAAATCCAGGAGTTAAAGATAATAGTGGTTTAAGGAGAATTAATGATGTAGATACTATAAATAAATTATTAGCCGCTGGGAGAGTATACAATTTTAGAGCAATAGCTGCTGTTGAAGCTGATGAGGCAGCAGGTGTAGTTGGAGTGCCTGGTAATACTGATAAATACCAAGTAGATGTTGTTAGAAATAACAATGTATATGAAATACATGTTAAATATAATGATAGTTTAGCTGCTAAACCTACATATAAAGGATTTATTATTGAGGTTAATGATAGTGGCGCAGATGTTGGTTCTACTAGATTTTCTGAAGATCTTAACAGTTTAAATGCTTATTGTACTAAAAACATTCATAACTATGAAGTTGTTAAGCTAGGGAATGGTATGGCAGATGTAGTTGATGTCAATTATTTTAAAGATATTTTTGCAAATCTGGACTTAACACCAACTAATGTGATTAATATTTCTAATCCAGTTGTTATTAACAGTTTGATTGGTATGACCTCTGATAACTTTGTGGCAAGATTAGCAAATACTGCAAGCTGGAATGCAAGTATTACAGGTGTTGGGGTTGGTAAATATGATATTACTGTGAATATTGATGTTGATGCAGTTGCCCCAGATGTTCCTAAGCAATTTGTGGTTAGAGTGAATGATACAGGTAAGGATATTGGGTTTAAGAATATCGGAAGCACAGCACCATTAGTTGAATATATTACTCAATCAATGCCTAATGGTTTTATAGATGATACTGCGATTAAAACTGATTATAATGCAATGTTTCAGTATTTAGCAAATAATGCTACTGCAGAAATACCGATAGATAACGCAGTAATTTTTAATAAGCTAATTTCTACTACTGGTGCACCATTTGCGGCAACAGTTGCTAATAAAGCTAATTGGAAGGCAACTATTAAAAAGTCAGGACAAGCTGGAGAGTTTGATGTTAGCTTGGCTTATAAAACTGGTAATAACTGGGAAGGCTGTATTGTTAGAGTTAATAGTAATGGTGTTGATATCGGGTTTAGTCCAATTGAGGGTTTAGATCAAGGAGTTACTCCAGCTCCTTATGTTAATACAGTTAATGAAGGTTATGAGAGTAAATTAAATGATTCACTAAGGATGACTGTTAAAGCTGTTATGGGTTGGAATACTTATGATGTCTTTTCTGATGGTAGTTTCGTAACTATTGCTAAAGATAATGGTGTAGTTATTGATGCTACTGAATATGCAGTAAGTGCAGGAATGCCACTTGTTGATGTAGATGCGACCGTAGCAAGAATAGGAGTAATTACTGATGTTTCTAAGGCTCAGAAGGCTTTTCAGAATGCAGGATTAACATATGTTCCTACATCTGCAAATAGCACTGATTGGTCAATTGATGTTAGTGAATATGGGAACAATTATTTGTATGAACTTACTTATAATAAGAATACTGCACCTAAGGTTAAATCTATTTTGGCAGATGCTAATGGTAGTATTCTTGGTTACTTTGGTACTTCTACTGCGTCAACAGAAACATCTATTAAATCTTCAATGGAATATAAGTTTAATTTTTTGGATCCATTAAAATCATCTTATGATGCATTATTAGAGGATAGGAAAGCATATTTGCAAAGTACAAGTATTTTTGGCAATGACTCTACTGAAGATATTCTTGGAATTGGTCTGGTAACAAAAAATGGTATTGCTACTGCTATGGATACTATGGCAGATAATATTTATCAAGATATTGCAAATCAGCTTTTTGGGAGTGTTTTTGAAGATGAGATAATTGCCGACGAAGATGGAAATGATTGTTATAAGATTAAGACTCCTCCGGCGGTTGCTTCAACTATGGGCCTTACATCTCCTTATGATATTTTAGATGCTAAGTTGACAGGATGGTTAGATGGGAAGACAGCTGGTGGGTTAGTTAAAGTAGAAACATTTAAAAATTATATTTCAGTATATGCTAACCAACTATTAATTGATAAACTTAAAGATAATAATATTATTGATGCTGTTGGAAGTTTACAAATAGTTTCTGAAACAGATACGGTAAGTCAAATGTTAAGTAAAATTGATAGTTTAGTTTTAGAAGGCACATTTTCGCAGTTATTTAAAAGTCAAGTAGCCAGTGTTAAACAAGGCTTGAAAGACGTAGTAACTGGAGCTGAGTATCCTATTTTAAATGGAGAAGGAAAAGAAGAAATTACTTCTGATAAACGAAATTTTGTTAGTGATATTATTGCAAAATCAGTGAAAGAAGATTATGAACATATAAAGACTTTTGTAAGTAGTCTTTACAATAAAATGAGTGCAATAGATTTTGCAGACTCAGGAACAAATAATGCTTCTGTATCAACCACTCAGTTTAATATGCTAGATTTTACTAATAATGATACCATTACTCCTATATGGATGGATGATTTTGGCGAATTTACAATAACTTCTAGCGAAATAAACGATAGCATTTTAGAGAAAGTGTTATTAACTGAGGGTATCCTTGTAAATAAGAAAGATACTTCTGGTAACAATATCGATAATCAGTATGAGATTCTGCAAGGTATTAATCCTTCATTAGGAATTCCATCTTTTGATATATTAACTCGAGAAGGCTATAAGAACAGTGCTGGGGATGTGACTATATATACGAAGGATCAGATTTATGGAGCATCTGGCCTTATTTCTAGGATTAATAATAAATTATTTGGAAATGAGTTGTCTGCTTGGGTAAATGGAGTTGTAAATATTAACTATACTGCATTTGGTAATAAAAATCTAAAAGTTAATACAAAAGACTCGTTAATTGCTATGTTTATATCTCCTGATTTTGTGCAGACAGTCAGGCAGGTAAAGGCATATAAGGAAGCTGAGGGGTTTAAGTGGGTAGATAGTTCAATTCCTGCAAATCCTGCAAATTCTGACTATTTTTTTATAGATGATGAGTTAGGTGTATTATGGGATTTTGTGAAAAAGAATGTTCCTAGCGAAGTTGCTGGTATAACTCTTCCTCCTCTACTTACAACTGGAACAAAGGGTGGGGTTATTAGCTATAAAGATTTTGATATTATTGAAAAGATTAGTGATATTATTGAAAATAAATGGTCTATTCAGGATGATGATACTTGGGAAAGTCAGAATGGTGTCGATTATGCTAAGGCAGTAACAAATAACTCTACATTTAAGACTAAAGCACAGGCAGATTTTGCAGTAATGGCAAACAATATTAGTGCTGCGTTTAATAGTGTGGGGGGCGGTAGCTCAAGTTCTATTAATTTTAATCCTGAGTTGGCAGCAGCTATTAGACAAATTAGTGCTAATTATGGATTTACGTTTAAAGTTTCTTATTCTGCTAATTATAGAAAAGGAGACTCTGTAGTGACTTCAACTTTCGTAAGAAATGAGCCTTCAAGTGGATTAACTGTAAGTGGTGGCACCGCGTCTGTTTCACATACAGCACAAGGTTATACTTTTCCTACTGAAAAATATTTTGGTAAAGATAAATATACTAAGGTTGAAGGTTCTGAGCGAACAGTTATTGCCTTTAGTGCGTGTAATTTTAATGGGACTATTACTTCTGGTGGAGAATTAACTTCTTTTCAGAATGTTTGGGCAACTGGTAATTGGGGAGGGAATCTTCAAAGAACCAATTATGGGTACTTAGAGAATAGTAATACTGTGCAGCAGGAATATGAAAGAGATTTTCTTAAATCCGAGAATACTAGTGAGTGGTTAGCTCTTTCTGATTATAGTGGCGATGGCAGTGAAGATGGTCAGTTAACTGTTTATGACGCGTTGTTGCTATTAAGAGATAGAGCAAAATCTAATATGGGATATTTGAAGATACAGACTGATAGGTACAATGATTACGCCAAACAAGTTAAAGAAATGTTAGCCATAGGAAGTGCTAATAGTACGCTTGAGTCCTTGTTTAGAGATGAATTTTATATGCGGAATGGGTTTGATTCATTAATTATGGGTGCAGAGTTTCAATCAAGGTTTGTTGAAAATGCTTTTGTTTCAACCGATGGAGAGATAGCTTCAAAAGCTGACACTTTATCTATGACAAAGTCAGTTGGATGGTATGAAACGGGAGGTAGAGTAGTTAAGAATTCAACTTCTTCAGAGATTGATAATAAAATGGATTTTTCAAAGTTTGATTATGATATGGAAACAGGAAATGTAAATCAACACGCAACAGTAAAGGCTAAAGTGTCTGAGATGAAGTATGATGAATCTCAGGGTAAAGATAATATAAGGTCTACTTTGGAAAGAGCGATGAGAGATGAGTTTGGTCGTACTTTAGTTTTTGGCGATTTAATGCTTAGTACTTCAGGCCAGAATGTTAAATCATTTCAAGGTAATGATGTATCCATTAGTGTACATTCAAAAAATGGTGATGGTGTTAAACTCGATGAATCAAGTTTGTTTGGAGCTCTAAAGGTTATGAGAGTAATTAACTATGACAGAGGAGATATCGCAGTTCAGGATCAAGTAATACAGCTCAAATCTAGCAAAGTTGCTGATATGACATATGATGAATTTTCCAAACAGGTTAAGTTCTTGAAGGATGTCTTTAGTCCAAATGATGAAGCTAAGGTTAGACAGTTTTACGATTTTTTCCATAATATTGGGTGGAATAATGTTTCTGTTGGAGCCAACGCAAGTTCAGCCCACTCATTGATTGAGTTAAATAGTATTTATATGGAAGTTCTATTAGCTAGAATTATGATTTCAATTGCTAATGATGAACTGAATCTTGAGTATGATAGAAGAAAAGCAGATTACGATGAACAGCTCGCTAAAAAGAAAGACGAAGAGGTTTCTGCTCAAATAGCTGACTCTAAACGAAGTCAATTTAAGTCTTATTTGAAGTCTATTTCTAAGAAATAGTAATTTAATAAAGTTAGAATAGCTTGTCCTGCAAGTGTTAGACGTTTTAGAATGTAATAATGATTCAACTTAACTATGATATCTTTGTAAATTTTTGGTATCACATTTTAGTTCAACAAGATGTTAGTGAGCCATATGCTGTTTATAATCAAAAATATGTAGATAATCATAAAGTCGTTATTCCACAGGATTTAAGAGATTTCCTTGTTAATAATTTGCAGATAGTTTCTCATTTTCCGTTTTATATGGATATTAATAAGGTTAAGTCATTAAAAGAGAATATGCTCTTCTATTTTAGAAATTTTCCTAATACTGAAGGTTATAAGAACCAGCTTGATAATGTATCAAAGGATTCTTTTGAGTGGATAGTGAAAGAGTATCAGAGTTATGTTGATAGTTGGGACTCTGAAACTGTGATAGTTGAATTAGCTGCTTTTAAAAGTAATAATATTGAGAAATTTATCCATGCACTTAAGTTCCTTTCATATGTTTCTGGGATAGAGTACAAAGAGGATTTACATATATGGCTTATTAAGAATATGCCTGAAAAACGTGGTAAATCTGTTGGTTTTCCAGGAAGGAATGGGTTTGCAATAGCTGTACCGAACGTAAAGAATCTTTCTGATGAAATATTCTTTGTAGGTGTTCATGAGTTAGCTCACTATTTTACTGATAGGATTTTAATACAAAATGGGTTTTCTTTAGATGGAAATGAAGTTGAATATAAAAGACGTGAGTCTTTAGCTGACTTAGTTACTGAGTTGTATTTTAAGGACATAGGAAAGTCGATTGTGTCAGGGTGGGAAAAGGAATTTATTCCACAAGAAATATATGAGGGAATTATTAATAAGGTTCAGAAACTAATATCTGGGATAGATATTACTCATTTTGGTAAGTTTAGTCAGGAGTTTGTAGTAAGTGGTTCTGTTGAATCAGAGTTAGTTAAAGATATTTTTTTTATTGAGAAAAGAAATGAGCGTGTTTATTTTTTCCTTCCATTAATAGGTAGGATGGTTGGTGTTCCTAATAGGTATTTTAAGAATTTTTCACCAATTGAATTTAATGATCTTTATAAAAGTCATTTTTTGAAGGCTGGCTTACTTGTTGCTAGAGGTCAGACTTATTTTAAACAATCACCTAATGATTTAGAAAGACACAATGGGTTTGTTAAAAAAGTTCGCTTTCATATGACCAATAATTGTAATTTGAGGTGTAAGTATTGTTACTTAAGTTCTGGAGAGTGTAATGAAATTAAGGCTGAAATATCTGCAGAACAGGCTATTGAGTACTTAATAAAACTTTACGGTGATAACCTTCATAATATTGAAGTTGAATTCCATGGTGGTGGAGAACCAACCTTAATGATTAACGAAATTAAGAAGATAGTTGATTATATTGATAGTAAAACGAATAGTCGCACTATTAGGTTGCAAACGAATGGGTTGTTTCCTGCTGGAATTATTGATTGGATAGTTGAAAAGAAAATTGTTGTCAGCGTTTCTATAGATGGAAACAAAGAAGTAAACGATGTTCAGAGAACTGATGGGGTAGATGTTTTTGATAAAATAACTTCCAATATTTCAAAGATGATAGAACAAGGCGTGAGTGTTTCAACTGTTTCTGTTATTACAGAGTATTCACAGGATAAGTTGCTGAGTATTTACGAGTTTATTAAGTTATTAGGTGTAAGAGCAATGATGATGAATCCAGTGCATTCATTTTTGGGTAGATCGCAAAAGAATGACCATCCTGCAAAACGAGACGTTGATTTAATGACCTTTGTTAATAATTACCTTGAGATAAAAATGAAAGCTGACAAAGAAGGGGTTTATTTGGTTTCAGATTTTTTGCCTGATTTTTTCCAGTATATTCCGAGAAATTATCAGTGTGATGCTTGTAAGGCTGGTGTTGGTGTTTATGCGAATGGTGATGTTTGTTCTTGTACCAGGGCTTATGATAAAGGTGCAGGGTCAGATAATCCTTTTGTTTGGGCTAATATTGGGCCTAAAGTAAAGATTAATGTTGGTAATGAAGAAAAGCTTAGGTGTAGAGTTACAGAGAACATGCCTGAGTGTAAGCATTGTTTGCTTAAATGGAACTGTGCGGGTGATTGTTTACTTCAATGCTATGAGCTTAATGGTGATATGTATAAAGTATATAAGGATAGATGTGAGGCTAAAACCTATTTTATTGTCGAGTATTTGAAAAGCTATATTCATGGTTCTTTATCTCTTAAGGTAGCATTGATACATTTTCCTCCTGTTACTCCAATGCTTCCTCCTCCTGGAGTCAATTACCTTGCCAATTACTTGATAAATAAGGGAATAAAATGTGAAGTTATCGATTTGAATAAGGATATGTACTATAACCATAAAGATGAGTGGAGGAAGACATTTTGTTTTAGTGATAATTATTTAAAAGATAGTGGATTTAAAGGTTTTATTGATGCTTATATTTCCAGAGTGTCAGCGGTTCTTATCAGTAAAAACTATACTTTTGTTGGACTCTCAAGTTTTGATAATACCTATGAGTTTATTAAAGTTTTCCTTGAGAATGTAAAACCCAAGAAGAAATATAATTTATTTCTCGGTGGTCCAGATGTTTATATGGAGGTAGAGAAATACAAAGATTTTCTACGTGCAGAGATGGGTGATGCTCTTATATTGAAAGAGGGAGAAGAGAAAGTGTTGTCATATGTGAATGGCAATAATAACATCCAAGGAGTTATAACAAGGGAGAATATTAACGAGGATTTTGTTTTATATAAGGACGAGAATAAATTGGATATTAAAGTGGGCGTTTCAAAGCTTAACTATGTAAGTGGCTACGAGGACGGTAAATTTGTTCATCAAGTTATCCCTATTTTTGCTTCACGTGGGTGTAGTTCTAATTGTTCTTTTTGTTCCCATAAAATATTGTGGAATGGATATCGACTTAAAAGCGTAGAAGATGTGGTTTCTGAGATGAATTTTCACGTGAAGAGCCATCAGTGTAACTTGTTTTATTTTACGGATATGCTGCTTAACGGAAGCCCTAATTGGTTAAAAGATTTTGTTAATAAGCTGACTAATGAAGATAAGATGTATTGGAGTGCATATGTTCGAATTGATAGTGTTTTTGATAAAGATTTTTGCCATAAGCTTGCAGAGGCTGGAGCCGTCTATTTGTCTTTTGGGATAGAAAGTAATTCGCAACATGTATTAGATGTTGTCAATAAAGGTACAACTATTAATGATAATGAGACTGTTATTGCAAATGTTGCGGAGGCAGGCATTTTTATCCACGCTTCATTTATTGTAGGGCTTCCAGAAGAGGGTGTGGATGATGTAGTTATGACACTGGATTATATAAAAAGAAATATTTGGAATATTGATCATGTGGAGATTTTTTTCTTTGAGAATCTACCTCAATCCACTGGATATGAAATGAGTAAGGATTACTTGGCGAATAGAGCAATTTCTCATAAGTATCAGGTTAAAAAGAAGTTGTATGATGAATTAATTGTAAATTTTAATCAGATAGGTTCTTCTTTTTTATCATCTAGGCAACTATATAGTAGTAATGCAAACAACTTAAAGAAACAATTAAATGAATTTTATCGTAAAAAATACACTGGAGAAGAACAAGTAGGAACCAATGATTTTATTGAATCAGCTGAGAGAATCCATAAATTTAAATTAGAGCAAATTAAGATATTAGATAGCTACATAGAGAGACTAATTGTCTCTTAAGCTTTAATGCCAGTGGCAATAAATTGTGTAGTAGAGCAGAATAGTTGGTTTGTTTTATCAAGGTCTTTTAATATGTTTAGCCAATTGTTTGATTGTTCGTGACTTATAAGTTTAAGGTTTATTAGGTATGCAGTTGCTTTTTCCAAACCGAAATTATTGTTTATGGTTTCGTATGAAGATAATACGTCTATGTCGAAGTTTAGTGTAAGTTGACTTGTGTTATTTGTGTTGAGTAACTGTTTAAGTTGTCTGCCAATCCAAGGGTTTCTGACTACTTCTTCAATATAAGTCATAATCATTCTAGTCATTTGTCTATCAGGATGATTAATAATCGCAGACCCTCTATCAGGCTCAATTACAATGATTTTTCCGCCTGATTTAAGTACGCGTAATGCTTCGTTAATAACTTTTTTTGGATTCACCATATGTTGCAGGCTTCTTTTAATGCAGACAACATCAAATATATTGTCTGTATAATCTAATTCATGTGCATCCATAGTTTGGTAGGATATATTGTTTATCCTGTGCATTATACTAACGTTTGTTGCTTCTTTTGTAAGAGTTTCAGAGATGTCGATACCTACAATCTTGCCATTTGTTCCAGTTAAGTCGGAGAGTTCAATACAGTCTTCTCCAAGCCCACATGCAATATCTAAGATATAGTCATTTTTGTTTATTAAATTAAGTGAAGTGTAAGATAGTTTGCGTGACTTAATTTTGGTAAGCAAATCAGCTGTTTCTAAATCAATCCCATCTAGTTTTAAAAAGCTTTTAATTTGATCTTTGCTAAGATGTTTATCAATATTATCCCAAATATAATTCATATTTAAAGTATATCAAAAATACTGGATAAAATCAGTATATTAGGTTAAATTATAGGTAGGTAATAATTATATAATTATTATTATAATAAGGGGGTAACTTTTATGGAATTAAAAATAGCTTTATGGAAAATAAATCCTAAAGAAACAGTAAAGTATATTAATGCTTTTAAAAACAATGAACAAGTTGCCTTTAATCCACGGATTGCTAAAAGGATGTTAGATTCTTTGGTGGTTGGTAATACATTGGACGAAATGCAATCACTGAAAGTTATTCAAGAGAAGTTTAAAGAGTTTGAGGATGAGAAAGTCCAAGCATTAATTAATGTGCTTTTGTCTGATTCACCTAAGGGGATTATTCCTCTAGTAGAATCAAAGGTTGTTTCCAAGAATGTCGCTTTGTTATGTGCGTCTGCTTATAATAGTCTTAAGGTTGCTACTTTTATGTTGGAAAACCAAGCGAATATTAATGTAGTAGATGCTGATGGATGGACTCCGCTTATTACTTCTTTAGTATATGGACACGAGAGAATGTTTGGCTATTTAATAGGCAAAGGAGCTGATGTTAATGCAAGAGGTTCTAAGTATGGGACAACACCATTAATGATAGCAGCACTTAAAGATGATATCGATAAAATAGTTTTGCTTTACAATAAGGGGGCAGATATTAATTTAAGGATGTCTGATAATACTACAGCATTAGCAATGGCAAAAAGAGCAAATAGATTAGAAGTTATTAATTATTTGCAGTCTATCGGTGCTGAAGAATAGTAACTTGTATGAATTATATTTTTGGCCAGATGATTCTTCATCCGACCGTGGTGCTAAGTATTTAGCTGAGACTATTTCATATTTCAAACAGTTACAAGATTCAAACTTGATTCTACGTAAATTACTAGAAAAAGATGAATGGAGTATCTTAGAAATTTGCGCTGGAGCTGGGTATGGGTCACTTGTGTTTTCTTCCTTGTTTCCTGATAAAAAAATTAAAGTTTTAGTAACTGATACCCGTGACTTGCTTATGGAAAGTGCTAGGCTTTCAGCAACCTTAGGTGTAAGTGGTTCTGTTTTTAAAGTTTGTGATGCTTTGAATATAAAGCGTTTTAATCAGAAATTTGATGTCGTTATAATGTATGGTCTTTCTACTCCACATTTTTCACCTAAAGAGAGCATCAAACTTTATTCATCAGTTAAGGATGTATTAACTACTGATGGGATGTTTATCATTCAAGAAATGGATAGAAGAAAAGCTATTTTTTTAGATGGTAATTATTATAAGAAAGCTTATGCTGAAGGTTATGGGGAAAGACTTATAAGCGAAGAGAAAGGTTACGATATTGGTACTGGAATGATTGAGAGGGAGTATTACTCTGAAAGTAATCAACTAGAAAAAGTAACATCAAAATCTTTTTTTTGGAGTGTTGCTGAGACTGATGCTTTGCTGTCATTTTATTGGGATATGGTAGATAAAGTATCGCTTGGTGGGGATAAATATTTCTTAATATCGCATACATCATAAACTATCGATGCATGGGTTTTCTTGGAACCTTCGATATTAATATTGAGAGTAGATAAAAATAATATTTTATTGATAAAAAAATTAAGGGGGGAATTATTATGGTAGAGTCAATAAGTTTTAGATCTGGGGAAGATTTTAGTGTAGCAGATAGAGTAATCGATATGGAGGCTTTAGCAATAAAGTTAGGCTGTTATAATAATGGGGCTATAGATTATGCGGCTCTTCAAAGTAAAGTAAATTCTGGGTTAGAAATAAATATTGAGGGTGGGGAATCGGTTGTTTTTGATTTTGATGATATTGGAGCTAATGGCAAACCTGTAATTGATTTTGATCTTTTAACAATCAAAGATGCAGATGGTTTGGACGGTATTCAGTCAGGTGATGATACTGATTTTCAAATTTTCGTTGCTGATACAGATGGATTAATTATTGATACGATGATATTAGGCACTGCTGATGCGCACGGGGTATCAAACATTGGTTCAGTTTCAGTTTCTGATGCCATGTCTGAAGGGTTAACTTTTGCGAGCAATGCATTATCGGTTGCCCTAGATGATACTGGTTGGGAAAGTGAACATGCAAATGGTGAATATTTACTTAATTATGATATTGATAATAGTGTCCTACTTAATAACAATGTGACTGAAGGATTTAAGAATACTATTGATATTACTGGCACTTCTAATTTTGAGCAAAATGACGTAAATGGATTAAATAATGGGGTTATTAACATTAAATTTGATATTGATAGTACAGTAGATGCAGATCTTGTATACAACGTTAATATTACTGATGCAGTTTCAAAGGATACAGCTGAAAATCTTGCAGGTGGGGTAGAAGTCCATGTGTTTCAATCTGATACTATTAAATCAACTAGTGGAGAGTTGAGTGTTGATACAAATACTACTATCGGTGTTGAATCCTCAAGAAGCTTGGCATACGGTTATCAATTACAGAACTGGCTTGCTTCAGAAGGAGATAATGCTAAATTAGATTGGGCTGGAACAACATATGATGCAACATGGATAGCAGGTATGGCTGCAGCAATGATAGATGCTGATAATGGTGATGGAACCTATAATCAAAATGCAATGTATCAAGGTGAGGCTGTTAATGATTTTGTTACTGCATTAAAGAATGCAACAGTAGAGATTAAGGGGGATTCAGAAACAAGAGTTATTAATAGAGCTTCAACAACTAATAGTTGGGTGGTTGGTTCTGCGGCTGGCAGATGGCATAATTTTCATATAACTACAAATAGAGCATCATCTAGTGAGCAAAATAGTAATGGATATTTTTATGTACCACAAGAAGTTTATAACCGTATCACTTCTGCACATCCTGGTGTTAATACTTCAGGAACATATAAAACATATGGTGGTGGAGCTGATGACATAAGTTCATTAACTGTAGATGTAACTGGATTAGGCGTAGTTGATGCTAATGGTAATGCAGTTACAGTAGCAAGGGTAGTAGATTTACTAGCTGGTGGAGGTCTTACAGTAAACGTAACAGGAGCTGACACTGCCACTGGTGTAGAGTATACGAAGATTAATTCTGGAACTAATGATGATTTTCAGTTATTATTTGGTACTGAACGTTTTGCTCAAACTGCTCTTGTGAGTACTACTGTTGCAACGCATTCTTCTTTTTATGATGCTAAGTGTAGAAACTGTGACCCTGTTGCAATGATTTTCTTTGAAGAGGCTAGTGGTGATTTATCTGCATTAAAAGCTAGCACAAATAACGAGATGGAATTACTCGGAGAAGATTATAGTAATAGGACTTTAGTTCATCAAGAAGATTTAGCTCAGAATGTTGAAATGCAAACTGGTGTATTTATGGGTAGTGCCACTGAAAATGGAACATATAATGCTTCTGGTGTTGCTGGTGTGATAGATGGGCCTACTGCTTATATTAATCAAGATATTCATAGAGCAGGTTCAGCACAGAATTACCAAATAACTGGTCAAGTAGGGGACCAAGCTGCTTATGTAGAAGGTTATACCTCAGTAACTGGTGCAGATAGTCAAAACACATCAAGAGTTACAGCTTTAACTGGAAGAATCAATGATGCATTACGTAACTACTTATCGCTAAACTTATCAATAGATATTGATAATCCAAATACATATAATGATAATTTTGCTCAGTTTTTTATAGATAATCCTGGAGAAATGAATAGTGTTATTGCTGATAATATGATTGATGGTTACTTGTCCGGAAATATAAGTGTAGAGAAGTTTGCACCATTATTATCACAAATAGCTGTTGATAAAGAAGGAATGTTTCAAGTTTTTATGAGACTAGGCATATCAGCAGATAGTGGCGTAGATAGTAGATTAGTTAGTTTGTTTAATAACATGAACGCAGATTCATTATCATTAGCTATTGATACATTAATTGAATATGTGGGTTCAGATTCGATAGCATCTCTTTACTATCAGGTTTCAGACCCAGCTGAGTTTAATGATGCTTTACAGGTTTATTTCCAACAAGGAAAGCCAAGGTCTCAAGATTTAGCTGATTCTCTTGTTAAGTTGTTGGTAAGTAATCCAAGTGAAGCAAAAACTAGCAGATTTACAGACATGGTATTTCAGATGTATCCAGATATAAATGCAATGTCATTTATAGCTAAAGGATTTGAGAATAATTGGGGCGCTGATACACAAAGAGTTTTTGCGGACATAGCAACATTCATGATACATCAGACAACTATTCCAGCTAGTGATTTTAAAGAGATAAATACTCTTATTGAGCTTATAGATAATGTTTCTGCAGAAAGTTTGTTTACTTCACTTCAAGAAAAAGCACTTGCTGGTGACGGTTTAGTCCAGGCTTACTTAAGAGAAGCAGTTGTAGCTGCTTCCAGAGGGAACATTAATGATTTAGATAATGCTCTTGGTCAAATACAAGCACAAGCAGTTATTGCTGCTGCTAGTGTTAATCTTGATAAGGGTGAAAGTTTAGCAGCGTTTGGAGTTACTGATAATAGCGATTTCCTATTGAATGTTGATTCTATTGTTGTTGCAGCTGAGTATCTGTATCAAGCAGCTCTTGAAGATCAGAAACCAGAGTTAGCTGATACATTAGTTAGTAAAGCATTATCCGGAGTTATTGGATTTGATTTAAATGCTACTGATGGACCTGCATACTATAACAATATTAAGAGGGTAGTTTTTATCTCTCAAGGTGAAGAAGGATCTCTTCTTTCTGCGATAGGTCATAGTTCATCAATGAGTAATTATTTAGCCGATAATCAAGGTTTAATGTCTAATAAAGTTGCTGATGCTCTTAATAACTTAGTTGGAATAACAGGATTCATTGGAAGTAATGGTTCAGGTTACTTTGTTCAACATGTAGACATGTCAATGGAAGATTTTGGTATTATTAACAGATCTTATGGTAGTAATTATGCTGATGAAAACGCTAATTCTTATAGAGCATTCAGTCTTTTGTCTTCAAGTGACAGAAGCACTTTGAATCTTATTTTGGACTATGAACAAGATGTAAGTGATTGGTCTTTCTCAAGCACTCATAGTTATAATGGCGATGATGGTAAACCAAAACTTCCAGGAGAAGAAGATGAAGAAGTACAACCAGCAGCAGGTGCTAGTACATAATCAACTAATAACTAGCATTAATTAATTAGCGTATTAAAGCCCACTTGAAAGAGTGGGCTTTTTTGTTTTAAAGTATGTTGCTTCCGATTTCCTTCAAGTACTCTGTTAAGAATATTTGTTTTGCATTACAGCTTACAGAATCAGGAATCATAATATCTTTGTTTTTAAGGTAGTTTTCAATTTTACATCCTCCAGAGCAGTGCCATTTTAGAAAACATTTTTGGCAGATAGGGTAGTTGTCTGCTGTAGAGTTGTTGAGTATTTGTTGATGTCCTTCATTATAGATAATACTGTTTTCGTTTATTGACGAGAAAAAGAATGGATTGTCATTTTTGTCTTCAGTTAGATAGTAGGCATCAGCACAAGCAATTATGTTGCCATCAGCACAAATGGTCATTTGGCTGCAAACAGCGCCACATCTGTAATATGATGCTTTTTTAGTATGAATGTTAGGTAGTAGGTCAGAGTCTATCATTATTTTTTTTTGAAATGCTTCAATGCTTATTTTGGCTAGGTTTTTTGCAAATGTCTCAAGGTTAGGAGAAGACATTGTGCTCTTACTGTCAGCTAGGGCACGTCCTTCTTCAAATAATGGATTAAATTTTATGTATTTAAAATTATGCTCCTTTAAAAAATTAAAGGTATCCTGCATTTTATCTAAGTTAAATGCTGTTACCGTAACGATACAGGCGGTTCCAGTTCCTTTTTCTTGTGCTTTTTTAATATTTCTAAGTAATTCCTTAAAGCTATTAGTGTTAATGCTAATGGCAGGTCGTTGGATATTGTGTGTTTCTTCATCACCGTCTATTGAAAAGTTAATTCTAATGTTGTTAGATATTAACCAGTCCATAACTTTATCATTAAAAACACCATTCGTTTGTATCATAAAAGTGGATTCTGGGAATTTGCTAACTATTAGGTTATATGTTTCTTGCATTCGCTTAAACGCAACAGTTGGTTCTCCACCATGAAACTCAATCTCTAGTGCTTTAACATTAGATGGAACAGAGTTAATAAATGATTGTAGATTCTCTATGCTAATTAAGTTAGATGTTTTATTAGCGTTAGCATAGCAATATACACAGTTTAGATTGCAGGCCGTTGTAAGAAGGAGTCTAATGTTTGGATTAAAAGTTTTGCAGTCTTTTTTGGTAGGGTAGAGCGAATTAATAATATCTTCAGGTAAGAACAGATTGGCTTTAATTAGTTCATCTAAATTCTCTTCATTTAATATTAATGGAGTAGTGCTTGATATGTATTGTTTTGGGATATAGTAAACTCTATAAAGCAGCGGTGCAAATACAATATATTTATCATTAAGAGTATCTATGTAAAATAAATCTGGAGCAACAAGATAGCTACTGTTTTGCTTGATGGAGTATTTGTTGAATTGTTCTGAATATTTATTTAGATTAAACCAGATAATAGATTGAGTCATCTTAGTGAAATTATATCACTTGTTTATCTGTTTAGGCGACTTTGTCTCTTGATTATTTGATAAAAGATTAATTTCACTATTCACTGATTGCTACGAGCGCTAGCGAGCTATTGTTTTTGATTGAAGTATTTTTCAAAATCTTCAGGGTTGATGTTTTCAATGAAGTCTTTGAATTTTTTGGTTTCTTCTTGGTCTTTTTCTGCATTAACCATTTTAGCTTTGAACATTACTTGCTCACTTACGAAAATAGGTGCATTAGTTCTAACGGCAATAGCTATTGCATCAGATGGACGTGCATCAAGTCTAATAATCTCGGTATCAGCGTCTTCACCATCTTTTAATTCTTTATCAGCAATTATATTGCCTTCTAGTAAATCTAAATTGATGTGTCCAGCCGGTGCTATTAAATCTATACTGGAATAGAATGTATCATCTTTAATGTCGGAAATAACTATACGGTCAACAGCTCCACCTAGTATGTCAATAATACCAACTAGTAAATCATGAGTCATTGGTCTAGGTGGCTTAAAGTCTTGAAGTTCCATAGCGATTGCTGCTGCTTCAAACATGCCTATCCATATTGGAAGAAAATTCTTTTCTTCGGCATCTCTAAGAAGAATAATCGGTGACATGTTCCTCGGGTCGAATCCTAATCCACCCAGTTGCATTTCAATCATTAAAGCTCCTTTATTTAACTGTTTCTACTATTTTCTTGAAGCCTGCTGGATCAAACATAGCTATTTCAGCCATCATTTTTCTGTTGATCTGAACGTTCTTTTTTTTGCAAAGATTAATAAACTTGCTGTATGAAACTCCGTTTTCTCTACAAGCAGCGTTCATTCTAGTAATCCATATTCCTCTATAAACTCTTTTTTTCTCTCTTCTTCCACGGAAAGCATTTGTTAATGCTTGATAAACTGCTTGTTTAGCAGGTCTAAATAATGTATGTAATGATCCATAAAAACCTTTTGCTAGGTCTAGAATCTTCTTTCTTTTTGCTATTCTTACGTGTCCTCTTTTAACTCTTACCATTGTATGCTCCTTCTACCGACTTAATAATGCTTAGATAACAAGCATCTTTCTTACTTTTGCGTAGTTTGTACCATCAAGAACAACAGCGCCTTTTCTGTTTTTCTTCTTTTTAGCAGACTCTTTTTCAAGGATATGGGAACCATTGATTTTATAGTGTCTAATCTTCCCAGTACCAGTTACTTTAAATCTTTTTTTAGCAGAACTTCTTGTTTTCATTTTTGGCATTTTTACTTCTCCTGTGAAATACTTTATTTCTTTTTTGGTATTAACATCATGTTTATGAATTTACCGTTAGTGCATGGTTCTTGTTCTACTGTTGCTACTTCTTGTAGATCAGCCATGAACTTAGTCATCATATTCATTCCAAGTTCAGAGTGGGTTATTTCTCTTCCTTTGAACATTAATGTTACTTTTACTTTGTAACCTTTTTCTAAAAATTTAATACCAGCGTTTACTCTAACTTGAAAGTCGTGCTCACTAATTTTAGGGCTTAACTTCAATTCTTTAATAACGCCACTTTTGCTGCCTTTTTTGGCTTTTTTCTCAATCTTACTTTGGTTGTATAGATAATGAGTATAATCCATTATTTTACAAACAGGAGGTTCAGAACCTGGAGATACTGCAACTAGGTCAAGCTCTTGCTCCTTAGCCATCGCTAAAGCATCTGTTAGACTTACGATTTTTTGTTCTTTACTATCTTCGTCTATCAGTCTTATTTGAGAAGCCTGTATCTCTTTATTTTTTGGCAAATGTTTTACTATCGCGCATCCTCCTATTAAAGTCCCTAACGATTATACACTTCGACAACGCTGCGTGCAAGCATTAGTTGATGCGTATACCTAATAATATTTTCATTCATGATGTTCATTGTTTACTACTTAAGATTTACAGTTTGCCTTATTAAATAAAGTAATAACTTCATCAAAGTTTAGTGTGATGTTTTCTTGTTCTCCGTGTTTCCTAATAGATAGCGTTTTCTCTTCTGCTTCTTTTTCTCCAATAATAAAGGAGTAAGGTGTTTTTTGCTTTTGAGCGTCCCTTATTTTGAAGCCTAATTTTTCATTTCTATTATCAATCTCACCTCTAAACCCAGCACTCTTTAGTTTAGTAAATATTTCGTTTGCAAAACTAGTTATTGTTTCAGAGTCATTAACTGTAATAATTTTAAATTGAGTAGGGGATAGCCAGAAGGGAAATTTCCCTGAATAATGTTCAATAAGTATTCCAAAGAACCTTTCTAGTGATCCAAGTAAAGCTCTGTGAATCATATATGGTCTGTGTTTCTGTCCGTCCTGTCCAATATATGTCATATCGAAACGTTCAGGCAAATTGAAGTCAAATTGGATGGTTGAAAGCTGCCATTCTCTATTGAGTGCGTCCTTAATCTTAAAGTCGATTTTCGGACCATAGAATGCTCCACCACCTTCGTCTATTTTGTAATTAGTAATGTCTTCCATTTCTAATGCTTTTTTTAGTCCAGCAATAGCGCTATCCCATAAAGATTGGTCGCCAACAGATTTGGTTGGTTTGGTTGATACATAATAATCTATTTCTTTGAAACCAAGAGTGTTTAAAATATAGTTAGAGAACCGTATTACTTCATGGATTTCTTTTTCCATTTGCTCTGGAGTACAGAAAATGTGAGCATCGTCTTGTGTGAATCCTCTTACTCTCATAGTGCCATGAAGAACGCCGGAACGTTCGTATCTATATACGGTACCAAGTTCTGCCCATCTAAGTGGAAGATCGCGATAAGAGCGAAGTTGTGATTTGTATATCATAATATGGAAAGGACAGTTCATCGGTTTTAAGTAGTATTCTTTTTCATCAATTTTCATAGGTGAAAACATGTTTTCAGCATAAAAACCTAGGTGTCCAGATGTTTCCCATAGCCAGCTTTGACCAATATGAGGTGTATATATCATGTCATATCCGTTGTCAAAGTGCTCGTCCTTCCAAAATGACTCAAGAATATGTCTAAGTCTAGCTCCTTTTGGGTGCCAGTAAATAAGTCCTGGACCTGTTTCTTCTTGGATACTGAAAAGGTCTAGTTCCTTCCCTAGTTTTCTGTGGTCTCTTTTTTCAGCCTCTTCAAGCTGGAATAAATATTGTTTTAGTTCGTCTTTGGTTGCAAAAGCTGTTCCATAAATTCTTTGAAGCATAGGTTTCTTTTCGTCGCCACGCCAATAAGCACCAGCAACTTTTTGTAACTTGAATGCTTGTAATCTGCCTGTGCTTTCAAGATGTGGTCCTCTGCAAAGATCTTCAAAGTCACCTTGAGTGTAGTAGCTAATTTCGTCTTTTTCAGGAAGTTCAGCTATAAGTTCTTTCTTGTAAAGTTGGCTTGTTACATCAGCCTTAGAAAGAGCATCTTCTTTTGTGAATACACATTTAACAATAGGAATATTTGCTTTAACTATTTTCTTCATTTCTTCTTCAATTTTTGGAAGGTCGTCTTCTGATATGGGTGAAGGGAACTCAAAGTCATAGTAAAAGCCATTGTCTATAGCTGGCCCGATTCCAAGTTTTGTTCCTGGGTATAATCTAGTTACTGCTTGCGCAAGGATATGTGATGCTGTGTGTCTTAAGGTTACTAAATCGCTCATATTAATTCAGGTTAACAACTATACCATAAGGGAATACATCGTCAAGCGTATTTCCTTCTTCATCCAAATATAATTGGATTGGTATTTCTTTTTGCATTGGTGCTGTATTAATTAGCATTGCTTCATCATGAAAAATTATTCCAGGATGAGGAAGCACGTTACTGTTAATTAACTTAGGTAATAATTTACCTTTAATTTTTTCGGATGAAATTCTTTTATTTAGATTGTCTCCAACCTTTTTTAGAAGATTTTCAATATTTGTTTTATCTTTAATATAAATTTGAACATTTTGGTCTTTTTTTATGAATTTAAATTTGAAAAGAACAGCTTCCCATATTTTAACTAAGAAATTTCTTTTATTAGAAAGTTTTTTTGCTTTATACAAAGAACGTCTGTATTTCTTAATTATTTCATTTTTATGCATTGTTGTAACTAGAATATCTTTGGATATTTCCTCAAATTCTTTACTGATTTTCATAAGAAGGTCTTCTAGTGCATCTTCTGGAGTGTTTCCAATTCCTTTTGTTCCAATAAACCGTGAGGTTGTGACTTCGTAGTTGTTTTTTGAAGTTTCTGTTAAGGTGAATCTGATATCTGGTTCGTTATTTTGAATGTTTTCCATGATTAAATCCTATCATTTATTATGGCTAGTGTCTATCAAAAGAGGGTACACTTTCGAAGAATAAATATCCTATTTTTTTGTTTCTTTTTTTGTTTATTTAAAAAGCAGAAGCGCTTCGTTGCGAGTCTTTTGGTCTGTATCAAAAACACCTCGTACGGCTGATGTAACCATTGTAGTTCCTGGTTTCTGAACACCACGCATGCTCATGCAGAGATGCTCAGCTTCTATGTAAACCATTACGCCTTGTGGCTCAAACTCTTCCATAATAAAATTAGCAATTTGCGTTGTTAGTCTTTCTTGCAATTGAAGTCTTTTTGCAAAGGTATCAGTAATTCTAGCCAATTTGCTAATTCCAGAAATTTTCTTGTTTGGGATATAGGCAATACACACTTTACCGAAGAAGGGTAACATGTGGTGCTCGCACATTGAATAGAATTCGATGTTTTTTGCGATTACCATTTCTTGATGATTTTCATCATGGAAAAGCTTAATGTGTTCTTTTGGGTCAGCAGAGATTCCAGCAAAAATCTCTCCATACATTTTTGCTATTCTTTTAGGTGTTTCAATTAAACCTTCTCTGTTTGGGTCTTCTCCAATAGCCTCAAGGATGGACTTAACTGCTTTTTCGATTTTATTTGTATTAATTTTTTTCATATGAGTATTATAAAGACTAAAGACGAAAGATTAAAGACGAAAGATTAACGATTATTGACTTTAGTTACATAAGTTTTACAGATTAAGTCGTGTACGGCCAGTTGGTCTTTATTAAATAAGACATAAATAAAGCCAATATAAAAAATGGAACTAATTAATTTCCCAATGTTCTCCCTATAGAGCATTAACCATAAACTAGCGGGTTTATGGTTAATAGATGAGATTACTTGTATATTCATAATGAACTTACCAGGGCAAGAGCTATGTAAATAAAATAAGCAAAGTACACAAAGGTAAGTTAGTAAAATAATAATGTAGTTCAATGTTTCTGTTTTAGCTAAAGGTGTACTTAGCGTAATTACAGAGAAGGTTAGCATCCATGTAATTATAAATGCCGCCATTCTCTGTGGTATAGATGCTCGTTCGTAGTTCATGTCTTTATTATAAACTAAACTCTGGATTATTGTGCACTGTCGTTATAAAATTGCTCACATGATAAGCCAGGTATTTTCTTTAATAACTTTCATAATGAGTAATGATTCACCGAAGCAAATTGGATGGGCTATTGCTATTGCTTTTCTGTTTGCGCTAATGCCTGGGTTTAATCTTATTCATTTGGCGATATTGCTAATTGTTTATTTATTCATGGTTCATTTGCCTAGTTTTTTTATTTTCTCGTTAATTTTCAAGATAATTAACTTTCAAATTGTAATCTGGGCTCATAATTTAGGACTATATCTTCTAAAGATGGAAGCGTTAAATGGGATTTGGACTACACTATATAATACTCCTATTTTTCCTTTTACTAAGTTTAATAATACTGCAGTTTTAGGTGGGCTGATATTAGGTGTTTTTCTTCTATATCCAATCCAACTTCTCTCAGTAAAGGGAATTTTGCTTTATAGAGAAAAATATCAAGCCAAGGTTAATGCTTTTTTTGAAAAAATATGGATTGTTAAAGTAATAAAGGCATCAAATTTTTATAAGTTGTTTCTTAAATATTCTGAAAAATATGCTGAATTGCGGAAAGTATTGTAATGATTAGAAAGAAATATTTTATTCCTTTTGTAATAATTATTTTATGTTTAGTAATTTTTAGATACTTTTTTTTAGATAATTTAGTAAGAGTGTCTTTACAGAGGTCATTATCCAAAGCCAATTTTGTAGTTCAAATATATAAATTGAAACTGCATATATTTGAAGGAAAGATGGTAATGTCTGACGTTGTGGTTTTTTCTAAAAAAGCTGAAAATGCTACGGCTATTGAAAAGATACTTTTTGACTTAAACACAACCCAGTTACTTAAGGCTAGGTTCGTAGTAACTAATATGCAAGTTTCTGGTATGAAGATAGTCCCAAGGTCAATGGTTTACTACGAAGAGGAAAAGCCAAAGAAAGATAATTTTGTTAAAAAAGAGGCAAAAAAGATTGCCAATAATACAATGGCGTATTATTCAGTAGATAGTTTAAAGGATAGGCTAGGTGTTGATAGTTTTCTTGATCTAAGTAAAGCGAAATTTGCTAAAGTTTTAGAGTCAGAGTTAAATGAAATAAGAGTATCCTATGATGAGATGCAGAAAGTATTAGCTTCCGCAGATTTAGAGAATAATTTAAAAGAGTTGGAATCAGCCATAAAGAAGCTAGAAAGCAATAGACCAACAGATTTCATGAAGTTGCCAGAGTATTCTCAGGAGATAGCGAGACTGGAGAGGGAATATAAGAAAGTTAAAGCTGCTTATGATGCTAAGGCTGACTCAATAGTCAATTTTAATAAAAAAATAGAATTAGCAAAAAAGAATGTTGAGTATGCTGGTAAGTTAGATGTTGGTTTAATTAATAGTAAGCTAGCTTTTGTTGAAGACAAGAAGAGGTCTTTTGTTTCTGATATTATTGGAGAAAAAGTAAATGGTTATATTGAGATGGCCAAAAAAGGTATTGAAGTGATTAGGGTTTTAAAGGGTGATAAGAAGAAAAAGAAGTTGTTTGGATTTAAAGGTGTAGATGTTGCTTTTCCTGTAAAAGACAGCTATCCAGTGTTCTATATTAATAATATTACTATTGATGGTGTGGATAAAAACGGAAATGCTTTTAAGGGAATAGGTAAGGATATTACTTATAAACAGAGCGTTAGAAACCTACCAACTACTTTAGAGCTATTTCAGAATTTAGGGCCAGTTGCTTTCTTTGCTAAACTTACAATAGATTTAAGAGATGATGTGTATATTGCTGTAAATGGGTATATGAACAACCAGCCGTTTAAGAGTGTGTATTGGGACCCTAGTCAGATTCCTTTGCAGATAAGGCAAGGTAAGTACGATGTTAACTTTAATGGTGGATTTGATAAAGATAAGTTGTTTTCAAAGATTAACTTAAAGACAAATGGACTAAATTTAGAGCAGCTTCCAGCGATTGAGAGTAAGTCTGTAATTGAAAGGTTCTTGTTTGAGAGTTTGGGTAATATATCGTCTTTTATTGTTAGTATAGATTTAGACGGTGATAAATTAACAATAGATACTAATGTAGATGAATATATGGCGAAAGCTACTCAAGAGATGATAGATAAGCAGATTGAAAGCATAAAACAAAACCTTTCCGATCAGTGGAAAGGTTTTGTGAAAGAACAAGAAGATAATTTCAAGAAAGAGCTTAGTCGTCTAAGTCGTTAAATGGGGTAGCGCATTTTTTATTGTCACCGGAAAGTTCTGAAAGGTTTTCCATCATGCTTTTCCATGTGTGATAACCAAAATTTCCAGTTGCTTTTCCTGAGGTGTTGTTTTGATAACTTTTAAAAGCGCTTTGAATATCTTCAATTTTGTCAGATTTTGGTGCATATCCAAGTATAGTAAGTGTATTTTGAATATTTTTAAGGAATTCTTTTGATCTATTACTGTCTATTTTATAAGAACCTGTTCCTGCAGGAGTCTGAACAAACATAACATCTCTTATTTCTGGTAGGTTTTTCCCTGATGGTAAAAGCTTGTCCTTTGTTTTACCTTTTGTTCCTAAATCACAATATGTATTAATCAATGCAGTTAGCTCTTCTTTTGTAGCTTTTTTAGATGTAAGGTTTCTTTTTATATCTTCTGAGGTGATTACCTCCTTTGATTGACTAAAAAGGGCTTTCCCTGCTACGTTTACATCACCTTGTCTACCATCAGTACAAATCTCAAGAGTTTTAAGATCGTTTGCTGATATATTTGGCCCATCATCTTCAATTGTAGTGATTTTATTAAAAATAGTTGCTTTGTTGTATAATACGCCCTCAAGGAATTTGCTTCCTTCTGGCGATATAGTTTGATTTTTTATTGCAGTAGCTATTTCAGTTGTGTCCAATTTCCCATCTTTTGAAGTATCTATGCTGTTAAAATTACTTCTGACATTTCTTAATCCTGATATATATTCTCCGCTCATTTTCTATTCTCCTTTATTTATTGTTCTTCAAATTCATTGTTTTCGATTACTTTATTAAAACATTCCATAAAATTTATCGAATTTGTTTTCAGTTTGTTGCAGTAAAAATAGCTGGGTAGGTTAACTGGAAGCAATATTATATCTTTTGCTTTTGGTTCAGCCTTGATATTGCTTATTTTTTTTATATATTTTTCGGTTTTATCTATGTCTATTGGTTCATTTTCATAGTAATTACTTATGATTTGTTTTAAGTTATCTGTTTTTTTGAAAGGATACTTTACATAGGAAGGGTTTTCTCCTGTAAGATACTTCGGTAGGTTAGGTAGCTGTATAACATCACCTTTGTATAACTCAGATGATAGTACTAAATTGAATTGCTCTAGAAATACTACTACATCTCTAATTTTTTTTATTTCACCATAATTTGCTCTAATTATTGATTCTAATGATTCTTGGTCTTCTGTAACAACGTAGCTTCTTTTTCTAACTATATTCAAAAATACCACCCTCTTCCCTTGTATCTATTTTGTATATGCCCGCAGATTGATTTTTTTAAACATAGAATTTTATGTATAGCTTTAATCTTTTGACTTTTATCTTTTACCTTTTATCTTTATAATAAATCCTATGCAAGTAAAACTATTTGATACAACGTTACGAGACGGAGAACAGAGTGAGGGGATATCCTTTACTGTTTCTGATAAGATAAAGATTGCTAAGTTATTAGATGAGATGGGTATTCATTATTTAGAAGGTGGATGGCCTGGTTCTAATCCAAAAGCTGTAGATTTTTTTAATGCAATGAAGAGTGTTAAGCTGAAGAGAGCAAAAATGGTTGCTTTTGGTAGTACAAAACGTCATGGCAATAAAGCAAGTGATGATGTAAATTTGAGAGCTATTGTAGATTCAGGCGTTAGAGTAGCTTGTATTTTCGGTAAAGCATGGGATTTCCATGTTACGCATGCGCTTAAGATTAGTCTAGAAGATAACTTAGAGCTTATTACAGATTCTATTAGGTTTCTAAAAGAGAATATGGATGAAGTATTTTTTGATGCTGAGCATTTCTTTGATGGTTATAAAAAGAACCCTGAGTATGCGATTAAAGCACTTCGGGCAGCTGAAGCAGGTGGTGTTGATGTATTGGTTCTTGCTGACACTAATGGTGGAACACTTACGCATGAAGTAGAAGAGATTATTAGGGTTGTTAAAACAAAGGTCAATACTCCGTTAGGGATACATGCACATAATGATTCAGAGTTAGCTGTAGCTAATTCTCTGATTGCTGTTCATAATGGTGCAGTTCAAGTGCAGGGAACCATTAATGGTTATGGAGAAAGAGCTGGAAACGCTAACTTATGTTCCATAATTCCTTCTCTTAAGTTAAAAATGAACATTAATTGTATGACAGATGAGGAGCTAAGAACTTTAACAGAAGTATCAAGACATATTAGCGAGATTGCCAATTTGCCACATAACAATCATTTAGCCTACGTTGGGAAAAGTGCTTTTGCTCATAAAGGTGGCATACACGTTAGCGCTATAAATAAACATTCTGAAACTTATGAACATATTAAGCCAGAGCTTGTAGGTAATGAACAAAGAGTACTTGTTTCAGAATTATCAGGTGTAAGTAATTTAAAGTATAAGGCTGAAAAGATAGGTATTAACTTAGATGATAAGGATCCTGCGGTAAAAGAGTTGTTAAAAGACATTAAAGAGTTAGAGAAGATTGGCTATCAGTTTGAAGAGGGTGAGGCGTCTTTTGAGCTTATGCTTAAGAGAGCAACTGGTATGCATAAAAGATTTTTTGATTTAGTAAGTTTTAGAGTTATTAATGATAGATATGCAAAGGATGATTATCATTTAGTAGAGGCAACTGTAAAGTTAATGATTAATGATGAGATTATTCATACTGCAGGTGAGGGCGCAGGTCCTGTTGGTGCGCTTGACCATGCATTAAGAAAAGCAATAGAGTCAAAATTCCCAGAGATAAAGACCATGCATCTGGTTGATTATCGAGTAAGGGTACTTAATAGTACTGACGGAACAGATGCAAAAGTAAGAGTTATTATTGAGTCGCAGGATGATTACGAAACCTGGGGTACTGTAGGTGTGAGTGCAAATATTATTGAAGCTAGTTGGTTTGCTCTTATTGATAGTATCGAGTATAAGCTACTTAAAGAGAGGTCTAAATAGTGGAAAAAATTGCTGGATGTGATGTTGCTAATTTAGCTAAAGAATATGGAACACCGTTATATATTCTGGATATTGAAGCTGTACGAAAAGTAGCTAGTGATTATCTTTCTATTAAAAACTATTATCCAAACACTAGGATATCTTATGCAAGCAAGGCACTATCTTTAACCGCTCTTTATCAAGTATTAGATGCTGAAGGTATTTATTTCGATGTAGTTTCTGATGGTGAGTTCTATTCCATGCTAAATGCAGGAGTTTCAGCTGAGAAAGCATATTTTCATGGTAATAATAAAACCATTGATGAGATAAAGTATGCTCTACAAAAAGGAGTAGGAGTTATAGTTGTTGATAATGTAGATGAATTAAATACTATTCATGAAGTATATTCTGAGTTGCGGTTAAGCAAGAAGGTGACGATTATGGTGAGAGTTGCTCCAGAAATTGAAGCTCATACTCATGATTTTATTAGGACAGGTCAGCGTGATAGTAAGTTTGGTGTCAATTTAGAGAATGTTGTTGGTTTTGTTAAGGAAACTCAGAAGTATCCAGAGTTTGATTTTGTTGGATTTCATGCACATATTGGTTCACAGATTTTCGACACTGACCCATATCATGTGATTATTGATAAGTTAATTGATATTGCTGTTGATGTGAAGAATAATACAGGTATTCTTGCTTCGGTTATTGATATTGGTGGTGGCATAGGTATTAGATACACAGAACAGGATGATCCTCCTAGTATTAGAGAGTTCGTATCAAGTATTGCTGAAAGCATGAAGTTAGCATTAAAAAGAGTTAATTTTCCAATAGAGCCAATGCTTATTCTTGAGCCAGGAAGGTCAATAGTCGCTAATGCTGGTTCAACTGTTTATTCAGTCGGTGGGATTAAGGAGATTGTAGGACTAAAAAACTATATTTCTATTGATGGTGGTATGGCTGATAATCCAAGACCAATTACTTATGGTGCTGAATATTCAGCAGAAATTGTAAATAAACCCAAAAAGAATTTAAAAAAATATTCAGTAGCAGGAAAGTTTTGTGAGTCTGGAGATATTTTAATAAAGGATATTGATTTACCAGAGGTTCATAAAGGTGATTTGCTTATTGTACATGCAACTGGTGCATACAATTATTCTATGTCTAGTAATTATAATAGGTACAGAAAGCCAGCTATGGTTTTTGTGGAAGATAGCAAGTCTAGATTGGTCTTGAAAAGAGAAACTCTTGATGACATTGTCAGAAACGATATAAGGATTTAGCGTGGATTACAGTTCTTTATTTTTCTTTAGATGGCAAGACCTTATAGATGTCTCGATAGTTTCTTTTTTTATTTATAATGTGCTTGTTTGGACGCGAAATAGAAATGCAAACAAATTACTTCAAGGTTTTTTAATTATTCTTATTTTATACAGTATAAGTCATTTCTTGCAGTTATATACTATTGATTGGTTGATGCAGAAATTAGCTATGATAATGCTATTTGTTTTCCTGATAGTGTTTCAGCCTGAGCTTAGACAGTTTTTAGAGCGATTAGGGCAGGGAACCCCGTTTAGTAATCTATGGGCACATGATAAGGTGAGCGATAATACTTTTTCTATACAATTCATTCAAAATTTAATTAAAGTTATTGATATGCTTGCTGAGAATAAGATAGGTTCAATAGTTGTTATTGAAAGAATGAATAATTTAGACAGTATCAAAGACACTGGAGTTGAGTTAAATGCTGTTTTTTCAAATGAGTTATTGATAAGTATTTTTTATGGCAAAAATCCATTGCATGATGGAGCTGTTGTGTTGACTGGCAGTAGAATAGAGGCAGCAGGTTGTTTGCTTCCTTTAACTCAAAGCAAGTTAAGGGACAGGTCACTTGGTACTAGGCATCGCGCAGCGCTTGGTTTGGTAGAGCTAACAGATGCTATTGTGTTAGTAACATCAGAAGAGACTGGTATTATTTCTATAGCTAAAGATGGAAAGCTTTATAGAAAATTGAACAGAAAAAAACTAGGTGAGCATTTGCTTTCGTATTTGGAAGTTGATATAGAAAGTACATCCACAAAAGATACATCAAAAGGGTTTCAGCATGTTTTGGATAACTTATTTTCAGCTTTTAAAAAGAGTGATGATTTATGATTAGTATTAAAACGCTTCAAGAAAGAAAGAATAGTTCAGATAAGATAGTTGCTTTGACTGCTTATGATGCCATAATGGCCTCTATTTTCAGCGAGGCTGGTGTTGATTTGCTTTTAGTTGGTGATTCTATGGGTAATGTTGTGTATGGCTTTGATACAACTATTCCTGTGACTGTTGAGATGATGGAGTATCATACAAGAGCTGTTGCAAATGGTGCCAAAAATTCTTTGATTCTAGCGGATATGCCTTTTGCTGCTTGTCATGAGTCCGTAGGTGAGGCAATAAAGAATGCAACAAAGTTGTTAAGGGCAGGCGCTCATGGTGTAAAGGTAGAAGGAGCTGGTGATTTTACTATAAGCGTTATTGATAGGATGGTTGAGGCTGGAATAATGGTTTCTGGTCATTTAGGTTTCACTCCTCAGCAGATAAATAGGTTCGGTGGCAATGTTGTTCAGGGAAGAACTGATGAGAGTGCAACGAATATTGTTTCTGACGCTAAAAAGTTAGAGAAAGCTGGAGTTTCTCTTTTATTTTTAGAGATGGTACCTGAAGAGTTAGCTAAAAAAATTACAGAGTCCATTTCTATTCCAACAATCGGAATCGGTGCTGGTAAATATTGTGATGGTCAAATACTTGTATCCTATGATGCATTAGGCTTATTTACTAAATTTAAGCCAAAATTTGTAAAAAGATACGCTAGTCTTGCTGATGATATACGAGATGCTGTATTATCTTATAAAGAAGATATTACAAAAGGAATTTTTCCAAGCAACGAGAATTCTTTTTAGTTAGGATAATAATTAGTGGCAAGCGTAGATGATATATTAAACTCTAAATCAGTAGGTGATGTGTCTATTGATGAAATTCTAGGTAACTCAAAAAAATCTAATCAAAAAAAAGATGAGAATAAAGATACAATTATGGTAGTTGATGACGATCAGTACCAGCTGTCTTCTATGAATAAGCTTTTGAGGAAGAGTTTTAATATTATCTCTTGCAGTAATGGGAATCAAGCTATTCGAGAGTATCAGGAAAAATTTCACGATGTTATGGCTATTCTTCTGGATATAAGGTTGCCAGATATGGATGGTTTCGAAGTTTTTAATTATATTAAGGAAATTGATGTTAATGTGCCAATAATATTTATTACAGGATATCAAGCTACTTATGGTGATGGCTTTGATATATATAAGAAATACAGACCACATGGTTATATTGTTAAGAATCATGTAAATGAAGTTGAAATGATTATGGATTCTTTAATTAATGCTATTCAGTCGTATAAGCATGTGATTGAACTTGAGCGTACAAAGATTTTTCAGGAAAAAAATAAGATGTTGGCTGGCTTGTTACACGACTTAAAAAATATGTTTGCTCCAATACTAATGATGCCTGATTTAATTAAAAGGTTTATGAAGGCTGGGGATTTAGGCAGGACATATGAATTAGTTGAAAGACTAAAGAAAATGGTTCAATTTTTTAATTCAAATCAACTTGTTCTTTTTCAATATGCTAAAGAGAAGAACATTACTGTTCAGCTACAGAGTATGAATATAAAGGAGTCTTTTAATGACTTTTTAGAGATTTTGGAATTGCAGTACTCAAAGAGGTTTATTATGAATGTTGAGTATTTGCATGAAGGTGATGTTGTTTCAGATAAGAATACTCTTTTTACTCAGATTATTTTAAATATTATAAAGAACTCAAGTGATGCATTTCATCAAAATAAAATTAAGGATCCAAAGATTGATATAAAAATAATGACATTTGAGGATTATTCTGAAGCATATAAAGATTATTTATCAAGAGTAAATAAGGAGAATGTTCAGCTAGTTATAGTAGTTGGTGACAATGCAGGTGGACTACCTGAAGAATTAGTTAGTAACTTCTTTGAGCCATACGTGTCTAAAGGAAAGGCAGATGGTACAGGGTTAGGTAGTTGGATGATTAAGAATGGAGCAGAGGAAATCCTTAATGGACAATTGATTTTAGATAATCGACCTGGAGTTGGACTCTTTTACCATATTTTTATCTAATGACTGTCCGTACTTGCAATATTGATTTATTTTATATATGATTTAAAAGGGGATAAACCAATGGAGTGGGGGAAAGCTTGTATACTCATAGTAAAAATATAGCAGTTAATGTTATAGAAAATCCTGACGTAAAGATAATAGTAAATAATAATCTTCAGTCTGAAGTCATTACTAAGCATGGTTATGATTTAGATATTAGCTCTCAGATAGGGTTCATTGCAAAAAAAGCTAGTATGGATAAGAGCCTTGATATTAAAAAACGCTCTGAGATTGTCTATGCACTTAAAGAATTCCAAACTAAGAAAGAAGTATACCCATACGATCGTTACATTAAAGAAGCAAGTAATAATGTCGGAGTTATTCTTAATAGAACAGACAGTATAAAGTCAAATAAGAAACATTATGTTTGGAACCTTAATCATTATTTAGGGTTAAATAGAAATCCGGAAGTAATTAAGTTTTCACAAGAATGCATTAGAAGATATGGTACTGGGGCTGGAACATCAATGGTTGCTGGTGGAATGAATGAAATTCATAGAAAAATTGAGCAATTTTTTAGTAAGTATTGGGGTAAAGAAGAGAGTATTATTTTCCCTACAGGATATACAGCTAATCTTGGAGCTATTTCAGCGTTGGTTGGCTCTGATGATTTGGTGTTAATTGATAAAGAATGCCATGCAAGTATTATTGATGGAGTTAAGTTAAGTAAAGCACAGTTGCTTCCATTTAGACATAACGATCCTGAGGATTTAGAGAAGAAACTAAAAAAATATTCTGGGTCATATAATACTGTGTTGGTTGTCATTGAGTCGGTGTATTCAATGAGTGGTGAAGAAGCACCAGTGGAAGTTATTGCTAAGCTAAAGAGCAAATATAACTTCTTATTATACGTTGATGAGGCACATTCTTTTGGTTTTTATGGAGCACAAGGTCGTGGCCTTTGTTATGATAGAGGCTGTATTGATGATGTTGATGTTATGATGACGACACTATCTAAATCAACTGGTGCTGCTGGTGGGATTATTAGTTGTAGCAAAGAGTTAGCAACTTATATACAGGTTAAATCTAGTCCTTATCTTTTTCAAGCTTGTCTTAGCCCAGGAGATGCTGGAGCTGTTTATAAAGCATTAGAGATAATAACAAGAGATAGCACATATCAGGATATTTTATGGAGGAATACTAATCATTTTAGAGGAAAGCTGTTAGAAAAAGGCTTTGATTGTAGAAATAGTACAAGTCCAATTGTTCCTATTTATATGAGTGATCCAAATAAATTATCTCTTATGTGCAAGGATATTTATGAAAATGGTATTTTTACTAATTGGGTTGCATATCCTGTTGTTGGGTTAAATGAAGGTAGATTAAGGTTTATTGTTACAGCTAACCACACAAAAGAGGATATTAATAACACTGTAGACATCCTTTATAATTCTTATAAAAAAATATCTGAGTAGTTTATGTATGATTTTTTAATATATTTCAGTAGAATTTCACCTTTATTGGTGATACTTATTAATTTACCACTTGGATTAATTGTTTTTTTTAATAATAAGCATGAGAAATTAAATTTATATTATTTGTTTTTTAGTATCTTGATGTCTTTAGGTGGTCTTGCGTGTTTTATACAGGGAATTACTAGAACAGACTCAGTTGCATTGTATGCTGATTATTTATATTATTTTGCAATGGTTTTTATTCCAATAGTGTATAATCGTTTTACTCAGCTATTTACAAGAATAGATAGAACCAAAATTTTATTTTATTTTTTTCCTGTTTCACTTATTTTACTAATTTTAAATTTTACCGATTTGTTTCGTTCAGATGTGGTATTGAAGTTTGATAATAGGTATATTATAGAACCAGCTATTGGTTGGTATGTGTTTATTGCTTATTTTTTTATTTTATTAGCAATTTCTTTTATAGACCTTGTTAGCGCTATATATATTAGAAAAAAGGAAGACACAAAGAGTATCAAGTTTTTTATTGTTGGTTCTGTTTTTGCGTTGTTTTGTGCAGTTTTCTATTATTTATTGATTCCAGATATAAATAGTAATTTATCTTATTCTGTCTTTAATTTGCTTTCTAGTTTCTTTGGAGTAATTTTTGGCATGTTTATGGTGTTTAATATTTTATATTTAAAGTTTCTTGATGTGGAAATAATTTTAAAGAGAAGCTCCTACTTTTTAGTGCTGTTTTTATTAGTTATTTTACCTTTTGTTATGCTTGTAAACTTTCTTTCTGATAAATTATTTTCAATAGTTGGAGATCATTCTTATCTGCTAACAGCTATTCTTTGGACAGTATTTATAATTTTTTCTGAGTATATTAAAGAGTGGATGAAACGTCTTACAGATAGTTTGTTTTATGCTGCTGACTACAATTACGATAAGGTGTTGGATAGAGTTAATAGGAAGTTAAGTGAGATTACTGATATATATTTTTTGCTTTATAGTCTACAAGAAGATATTTTGAAGTATTTAAAAGTACAGGATGCAGGGATGTTCTTGCCAAATAAAACAAAGACTAAATATTACTATGTTGAGTTAGACCAAATGGATAATTTTATAGATACAAGGAAGCGCTCTAAGCTATTATCCATAAGTAGCACGCACTCCCTTTTTTCTGTAATTGAAAAAGCTCAGGGAAATATTTTGGTTAAGGAAGAGTTAATCAAAACAATAGATTACAATGATGACGTTAAGCTAAAAGAGTGTTTGTCTGTATTTGATTTAATAGGAGCTGAAGCGTTAGTAGGAAGTGTCTTTAAGAATAAACTAAATGGCATACTTGTTGTTTCTCGTAAAAAGAGTGGTGAGAGATTCAAACCAAAGGATTTTAGGTTGTTAAGATTTATGATTAATCAAGGTTCTTTAGTTCTGATGAGAATTTTTGAGATTGAAGAAAAAACAAGAATATCAATTGAAAAAAAGATGCATATGGAGCATAAGCAGGAGCTTGAAGAGAAAAATGAGCAATTACGAGAAGCCTTAGTAGAGCTGAAAAGTGCGCAAGAACGGCTTATTGAAGAAGAGCAACTATCTGCAATGGGCAAGCTGTCAGGCGAGGTGGCACATGATATTAGAAACCCTTTAAGTTCAATGAACAGATTGTTTACATATGTTAAACAAGAAGAGATTATTAATAATAACGATAAAGTAATAGTTAACTTGTATGAAGAGCTTGAGAAAAGCAATTTACAAGATAAATCAAAGCTTTTGAAGAGCCTTAAGTATTTGCTTGTAAACAATAAAGAGATTAATTCTGTAATTGATGAAACTATGCAGATAAATGACAAGCTAAGAAAAATAGCAGATGACTTTTTAGACTATTCAAGAACATCTAAGGATATCCCGACGGAGAAAGTAAGCTTGAATAGATTATTGCTTCGGATTACTAATCAGTTTAGTGCCTCAGATGAGGTGAAGAAGAATAATGTAGTGCTTACTATTGATGATATTCCTGAGGCAAAAGTTATGATGTTTGAGCATCAAGTGCAAAAGGTGACAATGAACATTATTGATAATGCCATTAAGGCTGTTATTGAAAACGATATAGATTTAAAGGAAGTAATCATTTCAGGATATGAGACAGTTATAGAGAACAGAAACATGATATGTGTTTCTGTTAAGGATAATGGTGTGGGAATTCCTTCCGAGCACTTAAATACAATATTTAAGCCTTTTTACACAAAAAGAAAGAACCTTACTGGTACTGGATTAGGTCTAGCAATAGTTAAGAAGATTGTTGAAGATGCTAAAGGCGATATAACAGTAGAGAGTAAAGAATCAGTTGGAACAGAATTTAAGTTATTCCTTCCAAACTATAAGTAATTATTTATTAGGTATTATCAGATATAAGAACTTTTCTTAATCTGTCCATGTCCTCTAGAACTTTACCAGTTCCGTAAGCTACACTGGAGAGTGGGTCATCTACTATCTTAACTTTAAGACCAGTTTCGTCAGAGATGTATTTGTCTAATCCTTTTAGAAGCGCGCCTCCACCAGCAAGGTATATTCCGTTATTAGAAATGTCCACAGATAGCTCAGGAGGAGTTTGTTCAAGTGTTAGCCTGACTGTTTGAACAATAGTATTAACCGGCTCAATTAAAGCGTGTCTTATTTCAGAGGAAGTAAGCGTGAATGTTCGTGGAAGTCCTGTAACTAAGTCTCTGCCATTAACTTCCATTTCTTTTTCTTTTAGCTTTGGATAGGCTGATCCTATTTGTATTTTAATTGATTCTGCAGTTCTTTCTCCAATTAGAAGGTTGTAGCTTTTTCTGCAATGATTAACGATAGCTTGGTCCATCTCATCACCAGCTACTCTTATTGATCTAGCAACCACTATTCCGCCAAGAGAAATTACAGCAACCTCTGTAGTGCCCCCACCGATATCAACAATCATGTTACCTGTTGGTTCTTCAATTGGTAGGTTAGCTCCTATAGCAGCAGCCATTGGCTCTTCAATAAGGAAGGTTTCTTTTGCGCCAGCTTGGCTTGATGCTTCAATAACTGCACGTCTTTCAACATTAGTTATGCCAGAAGGAACTCCGATTATTATTCTTGGCTTAAATACAGAAGCCCATCTGTTTGGATAAATTTTATTTATGAAACTTCTAATCATCTGCTCGGTTATTTCAAAGTCAACGATAACCCCGTCTTTTAATGGACGCATGGCAATAATGTTTCCTGGAGTTCTGCCAACCATAAGCTTGGCTTCTTTGCCAATAGCCATAAGTTGACGTGTGTTTTTTTCAATAGCAACAACAGATGGTTCTCTTAGAAGGATTCCTTTGCCTTTTACGAATACAACAGTATTCGCAGTACCAAGGTCGATTCCAATGTCTTGTCTCATGTTTTCAAATAGCATTTATTAGTTTTTAACTGTTTCTACGAAAACTTCAATACCGTTAGATAGTAAAGCTTTTTTAGTGCTATTTGCTGCTTCAAGACTATTTACAGTAGCTGCAATTACACGATAGAAGGTTGTACCATTTTTTGGAATAGGCTTAATTTCCACCTTATATCCTTTTTTTACAAGAGTGCTTTCTAAGTTCTTAGCATTGGCCATTTGACCAAAGGTTCCAGCAATTAATGCATATTGAGTAGCCTGATTATTTTGAACTACTGGAGCTACTTGAACAGGTTTCTGCACAGGTAGTGCTTTAACAGCTTCCTTAGCAATAACGGCTATAGGTTTAACTTCTTCTTTTTTAACAGGAATAGCTACTGGTTTTTCTTTAACAACAGGTGCAGGTATAACTTCTGTTGGAACTACATTTGCAGTTTGAGTTGAAGCATTCTCTGTAGCTGCTTTGTTATCAGCAACGATATCATTGTAGCTAATTGCTTCTTCCGATGGATTAATTGTTGGACTATCAGAAAGAAAAAGAACTTTTCCTATAGTGAAGCTCGCATAAAAGACCATAATACCAATAAGGATTACAAGAACTGCAAAAATTATCTTTTTAATAAGAGAAACAAAAAAATTATCTTTTTGTTTTAATAGTTCACCTAGACCAATTTCATTATCTAATTCTTCGAAATCAAAATCTTTTAATTCATCGTCTGCAAACATATTATCCCTTTCTTTTGTTTAATTATTTGGATTTTATATACTCTATTATAATCAAGAAAATTTCTTTTTACTAGGCACAAAATGCCTCTATTTATGTTTATTTGCTCACTTTTACCTGCTTTGTTAAAGTATGATTCTAGTTTCTTCTAATTATTTATATAGATTTATTTAAAATAAGCTAAAATAGCAGAATGAAGTTACCAAATAATGATGTAGATATTCATTTCCAAGTTGTTGATAATTATGGTGATGCTGGAATTGCTTTAAGGTTGGCTAGGTTATATTTAGAGTATTGTTCATTAGCCAATGTTCGGTTGTTTATTGATGATATTCAATTATTGCATTTGCTCGATAACTCTATAAGTCCTAAATTAGCTACTCAGACAGTAGCTGGTATTAAGTTTATAGATATAACAAAGATTTCTATTACAGAAGTTACTCCTGCTCCTCTTGTCATTCAATTATTAGCAACAGCTTTACCATTAGAATATGAATTAAAGGTTTTTGAGCAGAGCAAGTTAGTAATAGTCTTGGAGGGTGTAACTGCTGAAGCATGGGGTAAAGAAGTTCATGGAAGTCAGTCACATATTGAGGGTAGTGCACGTAAGTTTTTTTATATTCCAGGATTTGATGAACACAGCGGTGGGATATTGGTAGGTAATGGTAGTGCTAGTAAATACAGTAAGGATTATTTTGTGAAAGAAAATGCGATAAGTGACGATGATGGATTAATAGGTGTTTTATTTAATTATGGTGATGAAGTAAATCAATTAGTTAATGCATTATCGAAAAGTGAAAAAAATGTATATTTATTTGTGTGCGGAGAGAAAAGTCAAAAAGTATTTAAAAACATCGATTTAGTAAAAGGTAATTTGCGTCTGATTTTCCCAAGATTTTATGAGCAGACTGAGTTTGATGAGTTGCTTCGTGTTTCTGACTTTAATTTTATAAGAGGCGAGGATTCATTAATGCAGGCTATAAATGCATCAAACCCATTTTTCTGGCAACTTTATCCTCAGAGTGATTCTGTGCATCTTTTAAAACTTAATGCTTTTATAGAAATGATGGAAAGTTCTTTCGAAGATAATCAGCAGTTTAATAATTTTAAGACTATATTTCATTATTATAATAGTGTTTGCAGCTTAAAAGATGAAGAAATCGAAGACATCATCTATTCATTTATTAATAACCTTGATAAAATAAGACTAAATTTTCATAAACTTAGAAGTAAGATTCAGGAAAACGGGACATTGATAGAAAGATTATTTAAGTTTATCGAGCAAATATAGGGAGTAAAAAATGAAATTAGCAGGAGACGTAAGATCAGGAAATATTATCAAAAGAGGAAATGACCTTTTTTTGATTGTAAAGTGTGAGTACTATAGAGCAGCAAGACAAAATGCAATTATTAAAATGAAGTTAAAAAACATGACAACAAACGCATTATCAGAAACCTCTTATACGATTACAGACAAGTTAGATGATGTAAGACTTGATGTTAAGAAAATGCAATATTTATATGCAACAAATGATTCTTATTCTTTTATGGACCAGGAAACATTTGACCAAGTAGAGATTACTAAAGATGACTTAGGTGATGCTATATATTTTATTTTAGAAGAACAGGTTGTTGATATTCTTTTCTATGAAGGAAAAGCAGTAAGTATCGATTTGCCAAAATCAGCTAATCTAAAGATTACTTATACTGAAGAAGTAACAAGAGGTGATTCTTCTGGAAAAGTAACTAAGCCAGCAACAGTTGAAACTGGATTAGAAGTACAAGTTCCGTACTTTTTAAAAGAAGGCGAAATTATTATCATTGATACAACAACTAAAGAGTATGTAGGTAGAGAACAGAAATAGTCTCAGTATCCTTGTATCACATTTTTACTGAAATAAATTATTTCTCCTTACGATATATATCTGAAAAGTTATATATATCGTAAGGAGATTTATAATTGTTAAAACAAAAGATAGTTAGTGTTGCCGTTAATGATGTTTCTTTTAGACCTAACTATGTTTTGCCTGAGGACTTGGAAACCGCATTTTTTCTTAATCAGGGAGAGCTAAAGACTGCTATCTATTTAGACCCAGTTATTATTGATAAAAGGTCAGCAGAACTTATAAGTAGGATAGAGATAACCGATCCTAATGTTAGAGAAGCTGTTGTAAAAATACTTGCAAAGGAAAATGAGCCAGGAACAATCTATAAGTTGGTTTATCATAACTATTGGGATGAAGATGAGCAGTGCATTAAATTATTTGCAGATGCTTTAGTTTTGATGCATCAGGTTAAAGGTATGGAAAATACACTTTTAATACTTGTTAAGAGATGTGATAAATCAATATCCGATAAACTGCCTCTTGAGTTTATTTTAGATACCTATCCAGAGAATATTATTTTTTGCCAAGAAGAAGTGCTTATAAGACAAGAGTTTTTTAATGAATTATATGCATATGATAAAAACGGACTTTTTCTTGTGAATTTACAGAGTATTAATGATAATTGGCCATTTGTTAATAATAAAGCTCAATTATCTTTAATGTCAGTTCCGAATCGCACTATTAGTGCAAATTTTCGATTGTTTTGCTTGGCACTTAAGGATCCAATTTACGCTAAGTCTGCATTAGGCAATGCTTTTGGGTATGCTGGAGAGGGCCTTTTGGAAGGGTTTATTCTATTATCTATTCTTACTCAGGCTCAAGACTCATTCAAGGTTGCTGCCTTGCTTGGTTTTATAAGTAGAACAACTGTTTTATTTAATACCTTAGGAATCAGTCGCTCATCAAAGAAGATTGATTCTATAGAGGCAAGAGAAAGACTAGGAAAGGCACTAGATGAGTTAGTTCCTTTATGGGAAATGGGCGAAAGCTATGAGACATTGAGGTCACTTATTGCACAGAAACGACAAGCTATATCAATTGCTACCATGAGCTCTGTTTTGCTTCTATGCTTGTATCCACCTGTATATAATTCAGCAACTAGTATATTCAGTGATAACTTAAAGGTTGGACTATTTACCGTTGCCTATATGATTTCACTATATATGGCTGCTTATGCCTCTTCTGCAATAGACAAAATTTCTTTTAAGATAGCAATGGATAGGATTCAGGATACGGAGAATATGGCTTCTATTAAGAATAATTTCTGGAGTATTTATGCTTTTGAAGAAAATTTGTCACTTATTATGTATCAGGTAGCTTTGTTTATTGGTTTAGGATTATCAGTTTTATTTAATAGCTTAAATATGCCATTAGAGGTTAGTTTAAGTGCTGGTATTTTTTCAGTTTTATTAGTAGCTTCTCGATATATCCTTCCTTTATTTGGTCATGACGAAAATACCATACTCGACATAAATAGTGCATTTTATTTAAGAGAAGGTAATCGAATGATATTTTCAGATGGTTTAGTTATCGAGATTGAGGGAGGAAGCAAAGTAGAGGTTATTGATATGCCAGAGATTAACACAACACGTATAGTGGATTTTGATAAAGCAAAGTTAAAGATACATTATCCAAGTGAGCTTAAGCCAACTGGAATAGGTCGCTTTTCAAGATTTATAATACCATCAGGAATACCACTAAAGTTTCCGTATTCACTTAAGTCTGAAGATGGGAAGATAAATCTAAGTTTCTATCGTTGGGATAAGCCTTGGTCTAAAGTTGAAGTCAGTGGACTTGTTACAAGTAAGTGAACCACATTAGAATTTAGAACTGTAAGACAGTCTATATTCTGGGGAGATGTGAGCATGTTCTGAGATGCTGTAGCTTAAGTCTATTTCAGTATCCTTAAAGGACATTCCCATCCCAGCATTAATAAGAGCGGTACTGCCACCGTAACCCAATCGAAATGCAAAATTTAATAAGGTGAATTCCATTCCTATTGTTATTGGACGACTACTTTGCTCGAGATTAATATCTGATGCTATTGTAAGAAACTTAAAAGGCTGATATCCAACTCCTATTCTTGTTTGAGACTGAATAGCTTCTGTTGTTCCATTTCTCCAGCGGAGGATTATTGGCAGAAAAGTTTTGTATCCACCAATGGTCCATTGTCCATAGTTTCTTTTGATTCCTACATCAATTCCAAACCCTGATGCAGTTTCATTGGCAAGTTGATGCATAAGAAGTCTACATGTGACTCCTGTATGCCATCCATCAGCTTCTGTAGCATAAGTGGTAGAGATAAGGGCATATAGCAGATTTAGTTCAGTCCCAGTTTCAATAGGTCTACCATTTTGATAGATAGTTTGCTTTATACCATCAGAGCTGAGTGCCATGATGCTTGCCCCGAAAGTTCCCTCTGGTATTGGGAATGCGGCTGCTAATGATAGATATTTTTGCATGCCTGACATCATACCAAGATAGGTGGATTGCCAACTGTTTTCCATATAGATGCCTGCTGGGTTCCAGTAAGTAGCAAGAGCTGAGGAAGCAATGGCAGTATTTGCGCCACCCATGGCACTTGCTCTAGCATCAGGTATAATTTCTAGCCAGTAACCAGCACTGTTATATGTTTCTGCAAATACGGAATTAGTACAAATTGTAGTGATAGTGAGAAGGAAAGAATATATAAATATTTTGCTTATTCGACTCATTTTTTCACCACTATCTTTATAACTGCTTGCGCTTTTCCAAGAGAGTTTTCTGCAACAAGATAAGCGTAATAGAGGTCGCTTCCAATGGTATATCCAAAGCTAGAGCGACCATCCCATTCGAATTCGTTATAGCCAACCACACTTTGCTTTGTAGCTGTATGGATAAGTAATCCATTTATACTGTAAATATATAGTTTAGTTAGCACTGGCGAATTAATAAAGTATCCAATATGAGCAACTTCTTGTAGTGGATTAAATGGGTTAGGTGCTGATAATGGGTTGTTAATAAGTAGCTGTTGGCTTGATGACGATGTTAGTGTCTCAATTGCAACTAACGCAAATTTCGTTTGTAAAGAAGTTCGATATGTTATCTGGTCTGATTGAGTAGAACTAAGTGTTATTCCTATATCAGTCCATAGATTAGTTGATGGATTATAGGCATATAATCGCACTTTGTTGTTTAATCCAAGTCCAGAACGATAGAAGCTTAGTTCTGCATAAGTTTGGATGTTTGCAGTTGGAAGGCCGATATGGTTTCCAGAGTTTTGCAGACAAAAAATGAAGCTATCATATAGCGATAAATTATAGATATATTCATTACTTAAACGGTCAAAAGAAGGAATGTTGGCAATATTTATTGAAATTGTGTTATCAAAGCTGATTATTGGTACAACATTTATTGTAACTGCAGTCGATGGAATTACTGCCGTAAGTATTATTCCAGTTAGTGGGTTGGTTTTGGAAAGAGACTGGATTATCGAATATGTGCCTACCAGAGAGTTTCCATGACTTACATCGTTTCCATCATTTCCTCTTGCTTCATTAACCATTACTGTTACAAGAAATCCACAACTAGAACTTGGTATAAAGGTAGATGTCCATAGCTTAGTTGTAATCCATGAACCGCTTAATATGTTTTCTGAGGTTCCATTGTCATATAGTAATCGAAGGGAAAATGGGCTTGATTGCATGTTTTCGCTGAAATTTATAGATACGCCTACTTGAGAGGTTACGTATTTGTTAGCAAGTGTTATAGAGTAGGTGGGCGCTATTGGATCAAACACTGCACGAGCTACAATCGTTATTGATGCTGATGATTGACTCCAGTTATCTGAAACAATGAGCAATACATTATATGTTCCTATGATGTCGAGTAAAAGGTTGGTAGTTATGAGATTGCTGGTGCTTATAGTCTGAACACTGCCAGAAGGCTTAGACGTTAATTGCCAACGATACAGAAGATTGTCGCCTTCATTATCTGTAGAGTTTTGTGCTGATAATTGAACTAAGGTTAGAACAGGATAGTTTCCAGATGAGCCTGCATTTGCTGTTGGTCTTGTGTTGGTTGCAAATACAGAAACAGTACTTAATACAGAAGTAAGTGAGTCTGAGACTGTAAATTGTAAGTTATAAGTTCCAACTAAATCTGGAGTGAATTGGCAGATGCTTTGTGTAGATAGATTTGTAGTTAAGGTGCTACCAGCTGGCTTGCTAAGAATTCTCCAATTCAGTGATAGTACATCATCATCTGTGTCATAGTAATATCCTGTAAGTGTTACTTGAGTGCCAGCATGGATAGAAACACTAACTCCAGCATTGCAGGTAGGTTGGTTGTTGAGGGTTGGAACACGGTTCCAAACATAGTAATTTGATAAAGAAGCTAGCCCGAGTTGTCTCTCAACGTTTCTTCCGCTAGCCCATAGGGTGTTATTATTTTTAATTATATGACTATGTTTAGAGCCTGCGCGCCTACGCTTTGGACATTCCCTGTGATTAGTTTCCAGAGTAGGGCATCTTGACTGGAGTTTATTCCAAGCTGACCATCAAGGTTCTGTCCTGTTCCCCATAAATCACCAGTTGTGGTTATGAAGAAAGAAAAGTGGTCACCTGCCATTAGTGACGAAACGCTTGCAGTAAGAACTTTAGTCCAACTGTATCTATCAGTTATATCTCCTAGTCCAAGTTGACCGTTAGCATTGTATCCAGTGGTCCACAAAGTGCCATCACTTTTAAGTGCTAGACTGTGGCTATGTCCAGCCATTATTTGCACTACATCCTGCGTGATTACTTGTATCCAAGATAGGCTATTACTGCTGGTTCCGTTTCCAAGTTGGCCATTAGCATTGTATCCTGTAGCCCAAACTGAGCCATCGTTTCTAAGTGCTAGGCTGAACCCATCACCTGCAACAACAGCGTTGGTGGTAGTAAGAACTGTTGTCCAAGCAAATATGTTGGTGTTTGAGCTGGTTCCAAGCTGACCAACTCCGTTATAGCCAGTTGCAAGTAACGTTCCGTCGTTTTTAATTGCAAAACCGTGATATGTTCCTGCAGCTAAAGTAACAACTGCTTCTGGCATAGTAGTCCAAACAGAGCGATTAGCATCGTCATTAATTCCAAGTTGTCCTGTTCCATTATATCCAGTTCCCCAAAGTTGCCCTGATTTGAGAAGCAAACTATGAGTATAGCCTGTTGCAAGCACAGCATTTGGTGAAATGCTGGTATTTACACTACTTAGGATGTAACTATAGGTGTTTCTCGTGGAGGTAGTCCCTGTTCCCATATAGCCCTCTGTGTTTTCACCAACAGCATAGAGGCTTCCATTGCTTTTTATAATAAAACTGTGATTTCCTTTGTCTATTACTCCAGTCATATTAACTGTTGCAAATAGAGATGAGGAAAGTAAAAGCATAAGAATACTTATAGAGCGTAATATGTTCATTATTTATAAATATTATCATGGCAAAAAGCCATCTGACAGGTTAGAACGCTAATTTTTATGATATTATATTTGTGTAATTAATAGGTTTGGAGAATTATGTGAATTATGAGTTTTAGAAGTTTAACTATTACTGTTATTTTCTTTTTTATTTCCTTTAGTTTTGCAAACAACCAAAGCACCTTAACGTTCTTTAATAATAAAATATTAAAGGAGAAAGAGTTAAGCGTTTCTAGCTATGGGCATTCTTTTTATAAGTATCATAATGATAACAATAAGGTTGTTTTGCTTATACATGGTTACACGTCAAATCCAACTGAAACAAAAGCTTTAGCTGATTTTTTGTTTGAAAACGGATTTGATGTTTATGGTGTTCGTATGCACGGACATGGAACAACTCCTCAAGATTTAAAAGATACAAATTGGAGACAATGGCATGAATCAGCAGAATCAGTTGTTAAAGTTCTAAAGAATGATTATAAAGCAGTACATGTTTTTGGTGTTTCTCTTGGGGCAATTAATGCTCTGCATATAGCTGCAGATTACGATATAAGTAGTATTGTAGTTGCTGGTGCTCCTGTCTATCCAGCTGATATGAGGATTACCTTTGGTGCACTGTTGTATCCAATTACTTATATTCTAAATATGGACTTAGGGTATTTAGATGTGCCAATACCTAAGCATCGCCAACATATAACACACATAAGAAATCCTATTCGTTCTTCAATGGAGTTATGGGATTATTCTAAGTATATTCAGAGAAGAATGTATGATGTTGATGACCCATTGCTGATTTTGCATTGCGCGAATGACGATGTTGCTTCACCACAATCAGCTAGGTTTATTGATGCTTTAGCTAAATCAAAGCAAAAACAGTTAATTTGGATAGGTAACGAACATTCTTTTTTGATTGATTATAACGAAGAAGCCTTTAATTATATTTTAAAGTTTTATCAAAAGAATAGCTAATAGATAATATTATGGGAATAACAGTGAAATAGAGAGGTTTATGCAATTAGCTCAAATGCATTTTAGTGAGACTATAGTATCAGGGACTGACGAGATAAGTTTAGTTGAGTGATTTTGATTCAAGGTTATTTTTAGCAACTTTATAAGTTGCTGCTATTTTCGATGATTCTGGATATGAGTTTTTTAAATTCTCTAGTATTTTATATGACTTTTTTGCTTTATTTCTTTTTTTGTTAATAAGAAAGAAGTTAATTTCTCCAGATAATACTCTTGAATACTCCTCCACTAACTCAATTTTGTCAGGATATGTATTAAGAAGTTTTTCAAGTTTGTTTTTTACTTCTATCATGTTGTTGTCATTGTTTTCCGTAAGTAATGTAAAATAGTTCCTGTATAAATAAGCTAGGGAAATTGGAGTCATTTCATTATCTGCGTATTTGTTCTCAACAATAGAAATAATGTGCTTAAGGGCAACTTTTTGTTTTAGTCTGGAAGCATCTAAAGAAAAATTTATAAAGGAAATCATTAAGTCATTTATAAAAGTAGCATTTTTTGCAAATTGCTCATGAAGAAGTAGCAGGTCTATATTTCTTTTAATGTTATTATCTTTCCCGAAAGCTATTATAAGTTCAGGTATTTTAGATGATAATTCACTATTATCTATTTGAGAAAAGTTGTCATTATTCTTTAGTTCAAGAACTTCTTTTGAGAAATTTGCATCTGTTATTATCCATTTAGTGTTATGAGTTAAGTTTGATACTATGTTTTCTTTCCAGAAAGAGACTAACTTGTCGTGATTGCTAATTAAGAAATCAATGTATATATTTTCTGTTTCAACCATTTCATTGTCTTTGTTTTGTTCCCATACAATAAGCCACCTAATCCTAGTATATACAAGCAGTGCATGAAAGGTATCAATGGATAGTTGGTCTATAAACATGTTGCTACTGATGGATTGTAATAGAAGTCCAATATTGGTAGATTGTAGAAACTCTTCTCCATGAAGACCGTAGCATCCGCAGAAGAAAGCCAAATCATATAGTTTAGGTCCAATTGCTGCTGTTTCCCAATCAGTTAAATACAGAGTATTGTCATTTAAAAAAATATTGTGAGGGTGAAAATCGCCATGGATAAAGCTGGTTTCCATAAAAGGAAAGTATTTAAATAATGCATTTTCTAAATAATTTAGGTGCCGATTACTAATGTTTATATCAGTTAGAATAAGTTTTGGGAAATCACCAGTTACAGATTGGAGGCAAGTAAATATTTTATTTAGATTTGTGCAAATAATGTTAATTCCTTCAATATCAAGTGGCTCCATCATTGGGTAGAGCTCAAATATATAGTCATTCTTAATAATGTAGTCATTAATTGGCCGTATAGTTGATACTTGGTGTTGTGCAACTAAGGAAGATATCTGTTGATTATTAATAATTAGGTTCTTTAGTTTAATTGGTGTAGCTTTAAGTAAATATTTTACGTTGTTATTCTCGACAAAGAATACCTCAGAGTCTCGAAAGAATGAACGTAACTGCTGTGATACGGCTATTTCTTGAGGGTTGAACTTCCAGTAATCAACTAATAGAGTCTTTGCTGTATATAGCATAACTAGTACAGCGGTAGACTATTTCTTATTTTTCGCCAAAAGAAATAAGTGCATCTAGTTCAGCGATGCTACCTCTTTCAAGGCAACACTCAATTATTTTCTTTCCTAATGGATTTAGTTCAGGGACTAGATACTCCTTAAGTGTCTTTTCAAAGAACTTATAGAGTTGTTCTTTTCCATAATCATAGGTTTCAATGCCAACTTCAGGTTGATGCTCAACATTAAAGAAGTATTCTGGTATTTGAACACCTTCGACTACTACTCTAGCCGGAGTATATCCAAGTAGTGAACATCTTGCAGGTTTAAGCTGTTCTTTTGTAAACTTAGCAACACCTCTTCTTGCAAAATACTCTCTGGAAATCCATTGTGGCATAAAGCCTACTTCCCAGCTTCCAACGTGCTGATTTGGGAAAAGTATGTATTTTGTATTAGGTGTATTAATAATTTGTTCTAAAAGTAGGTTAGCGTGATTAACATATTTTCCAGTTGCAAAAGGCCAATACGACCCAACGCCTTCACTTGATAGCCCTTCATCATTTAGTATGCTTGGGTTGTTATGACCTCTAGGAGAAACAAGTCTCCACAACCAAGCTAATGCAGGAGGTAACAGGTGAAACATGCCAACTATTCCATAACTAGGATTTTTTTCACTGCATAAAGGAGTCCTTATACCAAAGCTTCTAAAGTCTACTTCAGCAAAAGAATCAATAATTGATGGCATAAGTTTTCTCGGAAGAATAACTCTTGGGTTAGGGCATGGCTTTCCTGGTTCATCTTCAGTGTGTTCCCATATAAGTGCAGTTGAATTTGGTGCGCCTTGTATATTAAGAAATAATAGTGGTTCTGATGGTTGAATAGTTATCTTTTCTAGTAATGGGTCAGTTCCATAGTGTTCAATATGGTTAACGCGAAGGAACCAAGCATTTTCAGCATCTGTTACAACAAGCTTTTTATCTTTAATGCTTTTTTTGTTGTTAACAAGAGCCATATCGTCAGTAACAGGGCTAAGAGCACAAGTTTGATTAAGTGTTACATAGAAAGTCTTGTCAGATATTTTGTTTCTTCCAAGCAGTAATCTACCATCATTTTCACGGTGTGGATGTTCAAGCATTTCGCTTTTCCCGCTTCCACTTGCACCTTCGTGAAGAAATGTAGTTATGTTTTCATAAGGTGTCACAACTTGTACGGTTGATGCGTGTAGTGTTAGCCAGTTTTCTTCTTCACCTTTTTGCAGTAAAACGCCATAGATACCTTTTTTTGCACTTGGTCCTGGGTATAAGTTATAGGAAAATATTTCGTGAAGATTTTCTTTTCTATTATGAACAACAATTTGTTTTCCATTGTAGTGAGTGTGTCTAAAAGGTGGTGCTAGATATAAAATCGAGTCAGGGTTAAATGTCTTGTATGTGCTTAGGTCATTTAAATCCAAGAATCCTTGAAGGTCAGCAAGTCCACCAACAAAGAAACCAGCATTTGCAGGAGCAATAATCATACCAGTAAGACCTGTTTGTTCTCCACCAATATAAATGCCTGCAACTAATAAGTCCTGATTTTTTAACCACTCAAAGGTTTCTGTTCTTGTTTTAGAGAACTCTTTATTGAACACGTCTTTATATTTTGCTTTATCAGTAACTCTATCGTCCCCAATCATTAAGCAGTCAGGATCTCTTCTTCTCATATTTTTGTCTAGATAGTTTATAGTAAGCCCATTTTTGCATTTAACAACTTGAGCTTCAGTAATGGTTCTGCCATCAGGTAGTGAATATTCAACATTAAATACATCTTGCCCACCATTCGTTGCTAGCGTAAACAGCTCTTCGCGATTCTGAGCTATCTTCACAGAACGTGCTGTGTTCATTATATCTTTAATGTTATCTTCAATATTCCATTTTGCCCAAACTACACTCATTTATTCTCTCCCATCACTATTTGACCATAAACTAGAACTATATTATATAGATATTTTATGGTTTAGGCTAAGAGAAATTTTAAATATTATGAATTTAATAAATAATACCAAACTGGAGTTTTCAATATCTTCATAATAGAATGATTAAATGAGCTCACAATTTTTGCCAATTACTAAGGATGACCTAGCCCAGAGAGGCTGGGATAGCGTTGATATAATTCTTGTTACAGGTGATGCATATGTTGACCATCCGTCTTTTGCTGCCTCTATTTTAGGTAGGTTTCTGGAGAGTAAGGGTTATAAGGTGGGCATAATTGCTCAGCCTGATTGGCGTAATGACGATGATTTTCTTAAACTAGGAAAACCAAATTTGTTTTTTGGTGTAACTGCTGGAAACCTAGACTCGCTTATAGCAAATAAAACTTCCGATAAGAAAGCTAGAAAAGAAGATATGTACTCACCAGGTGGTGTTGCTGGTAGAAGACCAGATCGAGCCGTTACAGTCTATTGTAACTCCATAAGAAAGATTTATAAGGATGTTCCCCTTGTAATTGGTGGGATTGAGGCAAGTTTAAGAAGGATTGCTCATTATGATTATTGGTCTAATAGCATTAGAAGACCTGTGTTGTTTGATTCTCGAGCCGATATTTTAGTATATGGGATGGGAGAGAAGGCTATTTTGATGATAGCTGAGAAGATAAGAAATAAGGAGACATTGGTTGATATTCCAAATACATCTTATATTAGTGATTTCTTGCCTGAAGGTGTTGGCCTAGAGTTAGATGGCTATGAGGATGTGATGGCGGACAAAAAGAAATTCATAAAATCACACGTTGATTATCATAAGTTTGTTGCTTCAGCAAAGAAAACTAAAGCTGTTCAGAAATGTCAGAATAAGTATGTTGTTATTGAGCCTGTAAGCCTTTTATCTACAGAAGAGTTTGATGGATTATTTGAGCTGCCATTTGTTAGAGACATACATACATCATATACAGAAGATGTTCCTGCCTGGGGTTTTGTTAAAGATTCTGTTGTATCACATCGTGGTTGTTATGGTGGTTGTCATTTTTGTGCGCTAGGAATTCATCAAGGTAAGCAAATATTGAACAGGTCAATGGAATCTGTTGTAAATGAAGTAAAGACAGTTACCTCTCAAGCAAAAGATTTTAAGGGAAATATCCTTGATCTTGGTGGACCAACTGCCAATATGTATGCAAGTGAGTGTGGTGCAGAGCAGCAGTGTGAAAGAGCTAGTTGCTTAACACCTCATCCTTGTAAGTTTCTTAAATTAAATCAGCAGAAGCACTTGGAGCTAATTAGAAAGGTTAATTCTCTTTCCAATGTTAAGAAGGTATTTATTAATTCAGGAATACGCTTTGATATGGCGTTAATGGATAGGGAGTATGCAAAAGCTATAATCAAGAGTCATGTTAGTGGGCAAATGAGCATAGCACCTGAACATATTTGTGATAATGTGCTTACTTTAATGAATAAACCAAAGAATAATAAATTTGAAGAATTTGAAATGCTTTTTGAGGAAACAAATAAGCAAAACAAGAAGGAGCAGTATTTAATCCCATATTTTATTGCATCGTATCCTGGAAGTACCTTGAAGGACATGTATGAACTCGCAATGCATTTAAGGAAAAAGCATTTAAAAGTTAAGCAAGTACAAAGCTTTATACCAATTCCAATGACTATAGCGTCAGTTATGTATTACACTGAGCAGGACCCATTTAGTGGCAATAAGCTCCATGTTGCTAAGGAGGAAGAGCGATTATGGCAGAGAGCTTTGCTTCAACCATGGATAAAGACTAATGCAAATTTTTTAAAAAAAGCACTGGAAAAAATAGGTAAATTAAAGGACCTAGATTATCTTTCTAGAGCATAGCTATAAATATATTACTGTACACTATTGAAGTTTATAAATAAAATGTGTTAAAAGACATCAGGTTATATATATAGTAGGAAGTAGGAATTTATGAGTTTTGAGCAGTTTAGTTTAAGTAAAGAGATATTGTCAGAGTTAGTTAAAAAGGGTTTTGAAACACCAACACCAATTCAGCAAGAAGCAATTCCAATAGTTATGCAAGGTAAAGACGTTATGGGCCTTGCTCAAACAGGCACTGGTAAGACAGCAGCATTTGTATTACCGATATTACATAACATCGCGCTTACAAAAGTTAAAGGCAGAGTTAGAGCCTTAATAATAGCGCCTACAAGAGAGTTAGTTGAACAGATTAATGATGTAATAATCGATTTTGGTAAAAAGATTGGCATCTCTAGTATGGTTATCTACGGTGGAGTAGGGTATGCAAAACAAGAGCTACAGCTAAGAAATGGCGTAGATATCATTGTTGCCTGTCCTGGTAGGCTACTTGACCATTTAGAAGCACGCAAGGTTGACCTTTCCTTGCTAGATACCTTAGTGTTAGATGAAGCTGACCATATGTTTGATATGGGCTTTTTGCCAACCATTAGGAAAATATTAAAATATGCTTCACATCGCAAACAGACTCTACTGTTTTCTGCTACAATGCCAAGTGACATTCAGTCACTAGCAAGTGAAACATTAAGGAATCCAGTAAAGATTGCTATTAAAGTAAATGAAAAACTTAGTACTATTAAACATGCAATGTATCCAGTTCCTCAGCATTTGAAAACAGGCTTATTGTTTGAGCTAATTAAACACACAGATACTAAATCTATTTTGATTTTCACAAGAACTAAGCACAGAGCAAAAGATTTAGATAAAAAACTTCAAGCAAAAGGTTATAAAGCAACTTCACTTCAAGGTAATTTGAGTCAAAACAGAAGACAAGAAGCACTTGAAGGGTTTCGTAAAGGGACGTATCAGATAATGGTTGCAACTGATATTGCAGCAAGAGGTATAGATGTATCACTTGTGTCTCATGTAATTAATTATGATATTCCAAGTACACCAGAGGCTTATACTCACAGAATAGGAAGAACGGGTAGAGCAGAGCGTACAGGTGATGCTTTTACTTTTATTTCTGAGGAAGATAGCGTTATGGTAAAGCAGATAGAAAGAAAATTAGGTGAAACTATCGAGAGGATTAGGCTTGAAACATTTAATTATAAAGAGATTAAGCATGTAACTGATGCTCCAGTTGTTCACCGTCCATTTAAGAAGCCAGGATTTAGAGGACATAGAAAAAGTGATAACAGTAAATAAGCTAAATTTAGCGTACGGTGAGCAAGTATTATTTAAGGAAGCTAGTTTTAATGTAAATTCAAGAGAGCGGATTGGCTTAGTCGGAAGAAATGGTAGCGGAAAAACTACTCTGTTTAATCTTCTTTGTAATAAACAGACAGCGCCAAATGGAGTTATTTCAGTTCCTAAGAACTACAGAATAGGCTATGTTCAACAGCATTTAGCTTTCACTTGTAGTACCGTAATTGAGGAAGGCTGTTTGGGGCTTCCAGTAGGTCATGAAGAGGATGTTTGGAAAGTTGAAAAGATATTGTTTGGCCTTGGTTTTAGCTATGAGGATTTATACAGTGACCCAAAGATATTTTCTGGTGGATATCAAGTAAGACTTAATTTAGCCAAAGTGTTAGTGTCTGAGCCAAATTTACTACTATTAGACGAACCTACTAACTATCTTGATATTGTTTCTATTCGTTGGATGGAGCGTTTTTTACTTAGTTGGCCAAACGAACTAATTATAATTACCCATGATAGAACATTCATGGACAGCATAACAACACACACGATGATTATCCATCGTCAGAGAATGAAGAAAAACGAGGGCGGAACGGCTAAACTTTATGAACAGATTGCTTTAGAAGAAGAAACTTTTGAGAGAACAAGAGCTAAAGACGAGAAACAACGTAAAGAGATGGAAGAGTTTATTGCTAGGTTTAAAGCCAAGGCTAGCTTAGCAGGTATGGCACAGTCTAGAGTTAAGGCACTTAATAGAATGACCGAACTATCTAAGCTAGATAAGATTAGAAACCTTGAGTTTAGTTTCACAGAAGCAGATTTCCCAGCAAAGGTTGTTTTGAATGCCGAGAATGTGTCTTTTGCGTACCCAGGGAAAGACAAACTTATTGAGCATTTTTCCTTAACAATAGCTAAGGAAGATAGAGTCTGTATTATTGGTAAGAATGGTAAAGGTAAAACTACGCTACTGAAGTTGCTTAGTGGGGAATTAAAGCCTACTGCTGGAGAAATTACACGTCACCCAGGATTGAAAATGGGTGTTTTCGGTCAAACTAATATAGATAGGCTACATTCTTCAAAAACAATTGAAGCAGAACTTATGGCATCAACTGGTGAAACAAATCCAAAGATAATTAGAAGCGTATGTGGTGCAATGATGTTTTCTGGTGACTTAGCAACAAAAAGTATTAAGGTGTTATCAGGTGGAGAAAAAAGTCGCGTATTGTTAGGAAAGATATTGTTAACACCATCAAATTTCTTACTATTAGACGAGCCAACCAACCATTTAGATATGGACTCTTGCGATTCATTAATTGAAGCTATTAATGATTTTTCAGGAGCTGTGTTAGTAGTAACGCACAATGAGCTATTTTTAAACAGCATAGCTAACCGTTTGGTTGTGTTTAGCGAAGATGGAATAGAGGTTTTTGAAGGCACGTATCAGGAATTTTTAGATACCGTAGGCTGGCAGAACGAGATTGGTGTTAGTAAAAAGAAGAAAAAGCCTGAAAAAGAAGCTGACAAGCAAATAGTTGAATCTAATAAAGAAAAGAAAGTCTCTTCAAAAGCAGTACAGAATGAGATTAAGAAAATTGAACAGAGAATAGAGTTATTAGAAAAAGAGATAGCTGATAATAATCAAAAGATAGCAGAAGCATCAGTTATTAATAATGCTAAAGTTTTAGCTGAATTATCCAAAGAAAATCATGATTTTCAGATTAAACTAGAAGAACAGTATTCAATGTTAGAGAAGGAAATGGAAAAAATATAAGGCGAAATAAATTTTTCGCCCTATATTTAAGTTTTATTAATAGTTGTGCTTTTTGTCTTTTTTTTCTAGTCTTTTTTCTTTAAGACTTTTTGTTGGTTGTTTTTTGTTTTCTTTTTTAACTTTTTCTTCTTTACCCATTATTTTCACTCCCCTTAATAAGTATTCTTATAACTAGTATATCAATAAATATTATGGAGATAAAGGGAGTTATCAATTATATAAATTAAATGAACGGTAATGTCCAGAAATGTTTGCAATTTGGTCGTAAACTCTAATAACATTAAGCAGCAACTTAATCCAATAATTTTTGTGTTTATGCAGCTTTGTAGAAGCATTGAGGTAAGATATCCAATGCCTAGGTTGGGGGTTGAGATGCATTTAATAGCATATTCTTGATCCTTGTTAGTCCAGAAGGGAAGTTGAATAAGTAAAACAGACATTAATTAATATAATACCATAGTGAAAATAATATTAGTATTTATTTTAAACGATAAAAAAGCCAAGTTTACCACCTGGCTTTTTCAAATAATTATGCTGATACTAAAATATCTGCTATACGTGGTTGTTCTAGTAGAAAATTGATTTTATCGTTCATTGCTATAACAAACAAATCAATACTTAGTTCTCTATTTAAATTGTCTTCAAGCTGGAATAGATCAAGATTTGTATTTTTCCTATTATTTAACTCTACTGTTGCGATATATTCTTTTACTAAACCGGTTAATTCATAATCATTCATTTTTATCTCCTTCCATTTTTTAAAGACGTAATTTTACATTATTTCTAGAATAGCATTATGGATTTATTAATGTAAATATTTTTTGGAAATTTTTTTTAATATTTTTCTTTATTTGGTGTTTTTAGATTTTGAAGTTTAAGTTTAAGCACCACAGATGGTGTTTAGAAGTACATATAATAATGACACTTTATGCCACCATTATAGAGTTTTCTGCGTTTAGCAGAGTGAAGTTTTGTTAACTTATCTAGTTGTTCATGTGGACATAAAACGTAGTAATCCCAGGTAGGGAAGTTTTCTCTAAATACTCTGCCCATTTCTTCGTATAATATTTCAGCATCTTCAGGTGTTTCTAATCTTTCCCCATATGGAGGATTAGTTATAATTTTTCCTACATTAAAACGTGAGCGAGCCTCCTTTAGTGGCTGGTTTTGAATAAAGATATCATCTAGCCCTGCAAGTTTAATGTTTTCTCTTGCAATTTTTAAAGCTCTCCAATCAAGGTCTGAACCATATATATTGTATTCAACATCCTTTTTAATAGCGGCTGTTGCTTCTTCTCTAGTTTTTACCCAAAGATTCTTTGGAATAAATTGCCAAGATTCTGATACAAATGAACGTTTAAGGCCAGGTGCCATGTTTCTGGCAATCATACCTGCTTCAACAAGGATAGTAGCTGTTCCACACATAGGGTCAAGCAGAGTTTCTTTCTCTGGCTTCCATCTACTCAGCATAACAAGCCCAGCTGCTAATGTTTCCTTAAGTGGGGCTTCGTTCATGTTTTCTCGGTAGCCACGTTTATGTAAGCCTGATCCACTGGTGTCGATGCTCATTATTATTGAATTTTTTTCGTTTTGAACTCGTATTTCAAACATTGCTCCTGTTTCAGAGAGTATTGTCGATTTGTGGTATTCCTTTAAGCTTTCTGCAATTGCTTTTTTAACTATCGCCTGACTATCAGACTTGCTAAAGAGGGTAGCATTTTTCGCTGTTATTTTGCTTACAGGAAATGAGTCATTCTTTCCAATAAATTCTCCCCAAGGTAGAGCTTTAGTTTTCTCAAAGAGCTCATCAAAGGTTTCAGCGGTAAATGCTCCAATTTTTAGCATTACTCTGCCAGCTGTTCTTAACCATAGGTTGGTTTTACATATTGCTTCTAAATCGCCAGTGAACTCAATACGCCCATTGTCAATTTTCTGCTCAGTATAGCCAAGTTTGTTTAACTCATACGAGAGTTCTTTTTCTAGACCCATTGTTGTTGTAGCGATAAGAATTAAGTTCATATGTTTATGGAACATATCTCACGCAGTACAGTGAACTTGTTGAGTCTCCATTATCTTTATTGTAAAGAACGTATAATGTGCCATTATCAGCTACTTTAAACTGTACCTTCATGTCGGATACTGGACCTGCAAATCCTGCACTTCCAACCGTTGTCCAGGCATTACTTGAGCTTAAATATTTTTTTACTGTAATGTAGTTAGAGCCATCAACGTAGGCTACGTAAAGATTATCATTTTTATCATAAGCCAATATCGGTTGTTTCGCGTTTACAAGTGTTGCTCCTCCAAGAGAATCCCATGTTGCCGTTGTTGAATTGTAATGTTTTACAACAGCTTGACTTCCTGTGTTTGCTTGAAGATAGGCTATTGCAGGATTTCCATCTGTGTCTGAAGCAATGTTTGGATCCCAAGCATTAGCTATACTTTCCATTACTATCCAGTTTGTACCATTGAATTTTTTTACAATTGCAGTTCTTGTCGTTGCATTAATTGTGGTCTGATAAAAGACGCAAGGAACATTGCCAGTTATAGTTGCTAAATCAACATTTATTGCTGAAGCAGATAAGTTGTCAAAGAGTGAAGTCCCAACAACTTCCCAATTACTAGAATTTGACGATGATCTTAAGGTAGACGAACAGCCTGTTAAGAAAATAAAGATAAATAATAAAGAAACACATAATAGACTGATATATTTTTTGTTCATTGTTTTTCTCCTTAATGAAGTATAGATAGCTGTATATAATTAACAAGATTATTGTATCAGATTTATTCCCCTTTCATAAGGGGGATGTCGCGAAGAGACAGGGGGATTTAAAACACATAAACAATTTAACTCATGATAGAATATGCTCATGGATATTGAGAGTCTTTCTAATAGGATATTAAAGAATAAGAAGCAACTAGCAAAATGGGCTCGTAAAAACGATGTATATTGTTACAGGGTTTATGATAAGGATATTCCTGAATTTCCTGTAATAGTAGATTGGTATGACGGAGATGTTGTTGTGTGGTTCTTCAAAAGAACTATAGATGAAACGCATGAACAAGAAAGAATCTTCTGTAAAGCAGTGTCCGATCAGATTCTAAAAACTTTTAATATAACTAATAATCAGCTTTTTGTTAAGAAAAGATACCGACAAACAACGCAGTATGAGCGAATGAGTAAAGAGGGTGTTGTTAAGGAAGTTAGTGAGAATGGACTTAAGTTTGAAGTGAACCTTAGTGATTATCTAGACGCTGGATTATTTTTGGATCATCGTAATACGCGTGCAATGGTAAGAGATGCTTCAGAAGGAAAGTCGGTTCTTAATCTATTTGCCTATACTGGTTCATTTACTTGCTATGCTATTGCTGGAGGCGCTACACATACGACAACTGTTGATTTGAGTACGCAATATACGGAGTGGACAAAAAGGAATATTCAGCTTAATGGGTTTGATTTAGATAATAATCAAGTTCTTGCCCAGGATTGTTTGTATTATTTGGAAAACAATAAAGATAAATTTGACGTTATTATTTGTGACCCTCCAACCTTTAGCAATTCTAAAAAGATGAGAGATAATTCGTTTGAGGTTGAACGAGATCAATTAAGACTACTGACACTTTGTTATAATAAACTAAACAAAGGTGGCTTAATTTATTTTAGTAATAATTTTCGAAAGTTTGAGCTAGAGGAAGATAAAATGCTTTCAATGTTTGAAGTTCAAGACATAACAAATCAAACCATTCCAATAGATTTCAGAAATAAACGAATTCACCAGTGTTGGCTGATGAAAAAGAAATAGAGAAAGCCGTCCATGACGGCTTTCTCTAAGCTATATTTATTCGATGTTAGCGCCAACAACTGATGCTAGTTGTAGCATGCTAATTGTTTGACCTTCTTTTAGTCCTGTGAAATCTGTAACTTTGCCTGTTGATTTGCTTTTAACTTTTGTGTTGTTGAAAAGCTTTAGTAATTTTGCATCAGCAACAATGAACTTTCCAGCGCCTTCTGCTTTACCGTTTTCTTTTGTAGCCTGTAACTTGTTAGCTTTAATGTAATCCCATAGTTTTTGCGTGATTGCAGTTCTTGGAAGCGTTTTTGCTCCACAAAATGCTGCTAAATCTGCCTTTAGCGTTACTGGTTTACTTAATCCTACTTCTGCCATATTTCTTTCCTCCTAATAGATTTTAATAAAAGTATAACAGAGGAATCTTAGCAATAATAGAGCAAAAATCAACTTTTTTAATTATTGACGGGGCTACAGGTGATATAATTATCAAATGAGCATTGAATTGCTATCACCTGCAAAGAATTTACAGTCTGGAATAGCAGCCATAAAGTTTGGTGCTGATGCTGTGTATATTGGTGGACCAGAGTTCGGTGCACGCAAGGATGCTTCGAATAATATAGATGATATTGCTAGGTTAGTTAAATATGCCCATTTTTTTAATGCAAAAGTTTATGTAACTATTAATACAATTATTTTTGATAGAGAGTTATTTAGAGTTGAACAACTTATTCAAGATTTATATGACATAAAAGTAGATGCTATTATCATTCAGGACCTTGGAATATTGGAGATGGATTTACCTGATATTGATATTATTATTAGTACTCAAACAACAAATATTACTAAAGAAAAGGTTAAATTTTTTGAAGAATTAGGACTTAAGCGAGTCATTCTTGAGCGTGCACTTTCTTTAAAAGAGATAATTGAGATAAGCGAAAGTACGAACATTGAGCTAGAGGCCTTTGTGCATGGAGCTATTTGTGTTTGTTACAGCGGTGAATGCAATATGAGTTACGTTGTTGGAGGCAGGAGTGCTAATCGTGGTGAATGTGCTCAGCCATGTAGAAAACAATATAGCTTAGTTGATGATGATGGTAAGGTTTTGAAAGGGAATACAAAGCTTTTGTCTGTGAAAGACCTTAACTACTCAAACTATTTAGAAGAATTAATTAATGCTGGAGTTTCTTCTTTCAAAATTGAGGGAAGATTAAAAGATATTAATTATGTTAGCAATGTAACTGCTTTTTATAGAAAGAAAATAGATGAGATATTAAGCAAAAAAGGCTTAATTAAAGCTTCTTCAGGTGTAATAGCTTTTGATTTTGAGCTAGATTTATCAAAAACTTTTAATCGTGGCTATACAGATTATTTTCTACATGGAACTAATCAGGTGAATTCTGATTTGTCTTTTGAACAGGGAGAGTATATTGGGGAAGTAGAAAGTTCAGATGGTAATAAAATATGGGTGAAAACTGATCTAGAGCTTAATAATGGCGATGGATTAGTATATTTAGCAAACGATAAAGAAGGTTTTTTTGTAAATAATTTTGAAAATGGCTGCATTACGGCAAACAAAGAACTAGATATAGCTGTTGGTACTAAAATTTTTAGAAATTTTGATGCAAAGTACTTAGATAGACTTAGTAAAAGTAAGACCGCTAGAAGGATAGAAGTAGTCTTTGCTTTACAAGAGAAAAATGGTGAGTATTTTTTGCAAGTTAAGGATAGCGATAAAAATCATTTTGAAACAAGTTGTAAGCTAAATAATAAGATAGAAAACGTTTCAGTTGATTATGAAGACAGAATAACGGAAACACTTTGTAAGCTTGGTACTACTTTGTTTATGTGTAATCAAGTAGAGTTGGATTTACAGAAGCGATATTTTATTCCTTTAAGTGAGTTAAAAAGTTCCAGAAATGAATTATTATCGACACTAAAAAAGTTAAGGGAAGAGAAGGAGCCTGAACGATCTCCAAGAAAGAAAATTGCAATAAGTAATGTGCCAGATATGCTTGTAGCAAATGTTAATGCTGAAAGACTACTTAATAAATCCAAAAATGTGGTTGAACTTGGTTACGCTGAAGATGCGCCTCTTATGAAAACAAGATACTGTATTCTAAGAGAGTTAGATTTGTGTTTAAAACATAATAAGCTTAAACTACCGTTATCGTTAAAAGATGAAAAGAGTGTATTTAGTTTAGAGTTTGATTGTTCAAAATGTGAGATGTTAGTTAAAAAATAGAAAATATGTTACTGTTAGTATAGTCGTATTTGGAGGTTTTTATGTTAACTATTACAAATAACGCCTTAACGCAATTAAAAGCTTTATTAGCAGAGAATAATGTTTCCGATGGTAAGTTGATTCGATTGGTTCTTACTGAAGATCAAGTTTTTGATTTAGTAATTGATATCCCGTATGAGGATGATTATGTCGAGCAACTTAATCATGAAGAAGTTTTAGTGATTCAAGATGGGCTTTATCGTGCTTTATCTAATTACGTAATGGATTTTAATGAACAAGGTGAGCTTACAATTAATGAGGTGTAAGTGTTAGGATGAGCGAAAAAAATTACAACTTATCTGCAGCTTTTTTAGCAGAATTCATGATTAAAGTTTTTCAAAGAATAGGTGTTCCTAAGTCGGAAGCAAAGATTTGTGCCGAGATTCTCATTGAATCAGATTTACGAGGAATTGATTCCCATGGGATTAATCGTTTAAAGCCTATTTACTATGACAGATATAAGCTGGGAATATTGAATACCAAGACAAATTTCGAGATAGTAAAACAGACATCTACTACTGCTGTTGTTGATGGTCATAATGGAATGGGTTTTGTTGTTGCTAAGAAATGCATGGATATGGCTATTAAAAAAGCTAAGAAGTATGGTTTAGGCATGGTTGTTGCAAGAAATTCAACTCATTTTGGTATTGCTGGATATTATGCAACAATGGCTTCGGACGAAGGTATGATAGGGCAAGTTACTACAAATGCCAGGCCTTCTATTGCCCCAACTTTTGGAGTTGAGAACATGCTTGGAACAAATCCACTTACTTTTGGTATTCCTACTGATGAACCATTTCCTTTTGTGCTTGATTGCGCAACTTCTGTTACTCAACGAGGCAAGATAGAGTATTATGAGAGAACAAATCAACCAACTCCACCAGGGTTAGTGATTGGGCGAGATGGTAAAACGATGACTGATAGTGCTCAGATTTTAAAGGATTTAGTAAAAGGTACTGCCGCATTAGTTCCTGTTGGTGGAATAGGCGATGAGACTGGTGGTTACAAGGGTTATGGTTATGCAACAGTTGTTGAGATACTTTCATCAGCGCTTCAGAGTGGAAACTTTCTCTGGGGGCTTTCAGGTATTAAAGATGGTAAGCCAGCTCCAATAGAGCTTGGTCATTCATTTTTAGCAATAAACATTGAAGCTTTTGTGGACGTAGAGATATTTAAGAAGAATACTGGAGAAGTGCTTAGAGCACTAAGGGCATCTGCTAAAGCTCCAGGTCAAAATAGGATTTATACTGCTGGCGAGAAAGAATACATCGCTAGACAAGAGAGAGAAAAAAATGGAATAACGTTACCGCCAAGTGTTCAAAAAGACTTCTCTATTATGAAGAAAGAGCTTGGTATTAGAACAGTTAAATTTCCTTGGGATTAAATTTTTAGGGTTCTGTCATCTCGAGCATAGTCGAGAGATCTTAATATCTTAGATATTTTAAATCCATAAACGACAATAACTTTTTTACTACTTGCATATCTGGTTTGTAAGGTACTTCTGGTCTTGGAGGAATTTCTAATTTTGGAATAGAAAATGGAATATCTCTTAGCTTAAGGTTATATGCCTGATGCATTAAATATTCCAAATTAACAACATCTTCAACATTATAGGCAAGTAGCGTTTCTAACGTACTAGGATTCTTTGTTCTGCAGTAGTCCTTCCAGAGAGACACTGCGAAATAGCCGTCCATGCCGTCTAGTTCCTTTCTGTTGATGCCAAAATAGCGCTCACAGCCTTTTAATCCGCCTTTGATGCCTTAGACTATGGGACTGTTGCAAAATAAAGTGAATTTTTTGTCATTTTGACCAAAAGCTGAC
>DYQY01000025.1 GCA_020719045.1 Candidatus Termititenax sp. | reverse complement strand
CTAAGTTAGGTTCAAGTCTTTTTTTGCTCTTTAATTGTTCTTTATGTTGTTTTTTCGTAGCAACTTGTTTTGTTTTTTTGTTAATCATTTATTAGATTACTGTTGGATAGGTTGATGTAATCGAAAGAATTTACGTAGGGAACAGCTCCATATTTCCCCACAATATAATTTTCTTGAAATAATTCCTTTTTTCTAACTTTATTTGATTTGAAATCTGCTAAAGAATATAATATTGAAGCCCCATATTTATTTTTTTCAGTAAACCAGATTTGGTCACGTCTAAATAAGTTAGAACCTAATAAGTTTGTGTTGTGAGTATTAAAAATTAGTTGTGCATTTTTTGTGTTTAATTCTTTTGAGTTAAATAATGATACTATTTTGCAAACTAAGTTTGGGTGTAATTTAGAATCAAGTTCATCTATAACAATCGTATACCCATTTTCTAGTACATCTAAAATAGGTCCAGTTAGTGCAAAGAATTTTCTGGTTCCAGACGATTCTTCTTTATCTAATGAAAAATTAACAATGCCAGAAGATTGGTTATTTGTATCATATGTTTTATGACTAATTAGTACATCAGAAAAAACATCTTCTTTTGCGTCTTTAATTTTTTGTATGAAAATTTCTTTTATTTCTTTTGGCATTTCAGAAGGAAGAGTACTAATGTCAAATTTTTGAGGAATAATATCTTGGATACCGAGATCGGCTGCTATTAATAAATTTAGAATTTTCTCTTTATAAATAAGGTCAGTTGTTTTGCTCATTGTGTACCCATGATATCCTGATTCATTTAAGCCAGAAATTGTTTTTAGATTTTTAAACCAAGTAATGACAGCAATTGCTGTTTCTTCATTGAACTGTGCAGAGACTGTAACAAGTAAGGCATTGTCTCTCACGAGATTTTCGTTAATTACTGCTTTTCCTTTTGTGAATTTTCTAGTGTGAGTTTCGAAAATATCCCCTTCGCGAAGAAAAAGTTTAATTTCCTTATTTTTAGGTTTGTAATATAACCATTCTGAAATAATTTTTTCTTTATTTGCTTCAAATCCATAACGATACATTATATTTTTAAAAATAAAAATAATCTCAAACTCAGTGGGTGAGTTCTCGTACTTAGTATTTAATCGAAAAGGTTCAATATTTATTGTATCTCCTTGTTGGCTTTCTTTGGAGCTTGAAATAACGAAGTGTTTCATGAAGATTAACGCATCAAATAGTTTACTTTTACCGCTTGCATTAGCACCGTAAATTGCAGCGCTATTAAGAATCCTTAGATTAAATGTGTTGTTATGATAAATATTGTTAGTTTCGTGCGTATCTTTGTCATAGTTAGTTGCAACTAAGCTTAACGTAGTTTTTTCTTTGAAGTTTTTAAAGTTTTTTATTGAGAATTGTAAAAGCATTTCAGTCTCTACCTCTTCGTCTTTTTATTAGAATATACACTATTTTACAAGATATTGCAAAATAAATCTATTTTTTATCATTATTGTGTTAAAAATACTTTTTGATTTGTTTTATCCTGATAACGAATTTTTTGAATAATTTTCATCTCAACATTTGTATTATAAAATCAAATTTTTTTTATTGAGTGCGAACCTGAGTAGCCTCGCTTAATGAGGAACGAATTTAGCGACTACCCCGAAGGGTGCAAGATGCCTTTGTAGTAATTTTCGAGCATTTGGCTCCCCGCATTAAGGGGTGCGAAGAAAATTACCCAAAAGTCACGCAGCGAGTTGGAGCACTCTTGATTTTTGAGTTACTTTTGATCAAGCAAAAGTAACAATAATTGAGGCCTTATTGTACAACCTAGACGATTCCCTATACGATAACTATACGATTATGCTATAATAAAGCTATGTTTAACCCTAAATATAGAATAACTGAATATTTTTTAAGTTTAACAGAAAAGATTGTCCAGTTGCAGTCAAGGATTAATGATAGCAATATACAGTTTGCAGTTTTAAATAAACTACAGAAACAAGCAATGAGTTTAACAGTAAAATCATCTACAACCATAGAGGGAAATTCTTTATCAATGGAGCAGGTGCAGGCGTTAGCAGAAAAAAGAGAAATTACTGCTGAGTTTTCTCAGAAACAAGAGGTTATAAATTATTTTAGTGCTTTAGATTGGGTTCTTAAGAATCACGATAACCAAATAACAGAGGAAAGAATTTTATTTCTTCATAGAATTATTTGTAACAAACTTATCAGGGAAGAAGCCTTGGGTGAATACAAAAAGAAGCAGAATTATATTGTTAATGAGAAAAATATTATTACATATACACCTCCTAGCCCAGAAGAAACTAGAGAAATGATTAGCAAGCTTCTAATTTGGCTTAATGCAGATGCAAGCAGAAATCCAATAATCGAAAGTGCTATTTTCCATCATTGGTTTGTTTCTATTCATCCTTTTTCTGATGGGAATGGCAGAATGGCAAGGTTATTGTCTCAGTGGATATTATATAAGAATGAATTTGACGCCAAGCATATTTACTATTTGGATAATTTTTATTCTAGTGACAGGGATAGGTATTATCAAAAAATAACACAAACAAGAGAGCTTGATTACGATTTCACTTATTGGATTGATTATGTTGCAGAGGGGCTTTTTGTAACTATCAAGGAAGTTTATGACAAACTGCAGGAGCTTAGGATAAATACGGAAACTGCTATTATTTTGAGCGATAAACAACAACAGTTGTTGGAAGTGTTGCGATATCAAGGAAGAGTAGATACAACTTATCTTCAAAAGTCTTTAAATGTAAATAGGTCCAGAATTAATCAACTAATAACGCCTTTAATAGAAGCTGGTATTGTTGAGGTTGAAGGAAAAGCAAGAGCTACTAAGTATTTTTTAAAGAAGAGTAAAACTTAGTTTTTTTGCAGACAATATACCAAAATTTTTCCCAAAACTCTGTCATATTATTGTCCCTTAATGCTATTTAGCAAATATCAACTTTAAGGACATTATTAGCATTATAATGCCAAACAGTTTTTGAAGAAGCATATTATTTAGAGAGAGTCCAAGTTTAGCGCCAAAGAAGCTAGTTAAAGCCAAGGCTAGCATTATCCAAAACGCTGCCTTAATGTCGATATTCCCTGTTTTGTAGTATTGTATAGCTGCAAAGATGCTAACAGGAAGTAGCATAACTGCAAGCGAGGTTCCTTGTGCTAGATGTTGATTAAAGCCAAGCAGATAAACCATGGCAGGAATCATAATTATTCCACCGCCAACTCCAAATAGCCCGCTAAGTATACCTGCAAGCGACCCAATAGCTAAACAGATAAGAATAAAGTTCATTTTTTCTCCTTTGCTAATAAGCTATGTCCTTGGTCAGTCCCAATTTTTCTGCCAATAGAAACAATTCTACCTTGTACACACTTTGCACAGTCATCTCCGCTTTCATCAATGCATGGTTTGTTAGGATATAGTTGATAGAATTTTCTGTACTTCTGTGGTGTAGCATTTGGCATAAATACATTAGCCCCTCTTTGAAGAAGAAGGTTTCTTCCATTAGGTTGGATAGCGTCGAAGGCAGTAGTTGAAGGTATATGCGCTTTAGGGTTTAGTAAACGCATAATGGAAATAACCTTAAAGAATACTTCTTTATCAAAAGGGTTGCTCTCAATTCCAAAAGGGGTATCTGGGTGTGGTATGAATGGACCAATTCCTATCATGTCCAAGTTGAGGCTTGAGCAGAACAGTATTTCTTTGGCCAGTCCTTCAATCGTTTGTCCTGGTATCCCTATTAAGAAGCCTGAGCCTGCTTGTATACCTATCTCTTGTAAGGTTTTAATGAATGTGAGTCTGGTTGTTAAGTCGTCATCTGGATGCGCTTTTGCAAATAGGTCTGGGTCAGAACTTTCATAGCGGATAAGATATCTGTCAGCTCCACAGTTCTTCCAGTGAATAAGCGTATCTTTTGGTTGGTCTCCTAGCGACAATGTTATAGCAAGTTTTGTTTCCTTTTTAATTTTTCTAATCAGTTCTCCAATGTATTCTTTGGAAAGTTTAGCATCCTCACCACCTTGGATAACAACTGTTGTCATCTTGTTTCTTTCCATATCTTTGCAGGCTTGTATAATCTCTGTTGTGTCCATTCTGTATCTTGTTATGTTCTTTATTTTTGAACGTATACCACAGTAATTACAGCTCTTTTTGCAGTAATTGGATACTTCAAGTATGCCTCTTAAGTAAACCTCGTCACCTACATTTTCTTGTCTAACTTGGTCGGCTTGCTTGTATAGTGCTGCAAGTTCCTTGCCTTCAGCTTTAAGTAGAGATAATACTTCTTTTTCAGTTAGATTCATTTTCAAACTCCATTAGGGCAGACGGGAAGGGGGTAAGCGCCCTTTTAAGTATGCCATGCATGTAAGCGATTAGTACTCCATAGTTAGTGACAGGAATTTCGCTTTTCTGTAAATCATTAATCCTGTTCATTATTAGTGTCCTTGTTACCATGCACCCACCACACTGAATGATTAAAGCGTAGTCGTTTGGATTGAAGGTTGGTTTTGCTCCGACCGCAAAGTCAAATATAAGATTAAGACCAGTATGTTGCCTTAGCCATCTAGGTATTTTTACTCTTCCGATGTCCTCTGTAATTGGCTTGTGTGAGCATAGTTCTGCTACCAGAATTTTGTCGCCGTTCTTAAGTTTGTTTACGTGTTTAACACCTTTTATATAGGTGTTAAGGTCTCCTTTTTGTCTAGCAAAGAGGATGGAAAAGGAGGTTAGCATGATATCGGAAGGAGTGTCTGCATCTGCTTTCAGAAATGCTTGGCTATCTGTAATTACTAGCTTTGGTTTCTGTTTAAGGACATGAGTTAGTGTATGATGTAGTTCTTTTTCCTTTACAACAGTACAAGAAATATCCGCGTCTAGGCATTCTCTAATTGTTTGAACCTGTGGAAGGATTAGTCTTCCTTTTGGAGCTTCTTTATCAATAGGAATAACTAAAACCACATTCTCTCCAGGCTTTATTAAATCCATAATGATGGGTGGGTCTGGTTGTTTATTTTCTATGTGCTTTATAAGTGCTTTCTTTGCTTCCTCTATTCCTTTGTTGAGCATAACAGATATTGGATAGATAGTAGCGTTTTGATTGTTGTAAACGTTAATAATGTTTTTAAGTTCCTCATCTGAAACTAGGTCTATTTTATTTAGAACAAGAATAGTTGGGATTTTAAGTTCTGATAGTTTATTCATCAGATTTTTTTCAAATACACCATCAGAGGTATGTTCAATCATTAGAATAGCGATATCAGTTTTATTGATTACAATTTCTGTTTGTTTAATCCGTTGATTACCAAGCTCACCTTCGTCATCTAGTCCAGCTGTGTCAATAAACATAACAGGGCCTACAGGTTGAAGTTCGTATGCTTTTTCAACTGGGTCAGTGGTTGTTCCTGGAGTGGCAGAAACGATGGACATCGGTTGTCCAAGTAACGCATTCATAAAGGAAGATTTTCCAACATTGCGTTTACCAAAGATGGCTATGTGTATTCTGTTACCTTTTGGTGTTTCATTCATTTGTCTTTAGGACTATCGAAGGACTCACCTAGCGACAGTATCCTTTCTGGCTTTAGTAATTCATCAATAGTCTCTTTGTCGGAGATATTGAGAGTCTTTGAGGCACCATAGATGTCCACGTGGTTTTCTTTCATATATGTTGCAAGTTTCTCTGCTTCTATATACCCGATTTTTGTAACTAGAATAGTCGTTACAGTTGGTGCGTATACAAGTAATTCATAGCAGGCTTTCTTGTTAGCTTGTAATGGTTGTATGCAAAGTTTATTAAGTTTATTAATGCCTTGTATTAAAATGTCTAGAGACTCTAGCGTGCAGTAACCAGCAAGTGGAATAAATGCGTTTAGTTCTAGTTCGCCATCTTTTATAGCAAGTGATACCGTTAGGTCGTTTCCTATTACTTTTTTGCTAATTGAGCTAATCATCTCTAATATAACAGGGTTAGTTTTCCCTGGCATGACAGTTGAGCCTTTTTGCAGTTCATCTACTGTGATTTCTCCAATGCTATTTAAGTATCGAAGGTCTTTTGACATTTTTTCTAAATTAAGAGCAACAACTTTAATCATACCCATGACTTCAGCAAGTTGATCGTTGTTCTGTGTTGCATCAAACAAATTTTCTGCTCTTGCAATCGGTAGTCCTGTGATGTTTCGAAGCTTGTCGTTAACTAGTGGGATGTACTTCTTCGGTGCGGTGATGCCTGTTCCAATAGCAGTGCCCCCAAGATTAATCTGTCGTATACGTTCTTGTGATTTAAATATTCTCCATCTGTCTCTGCCAATCATCTCTGAGTAGGCTGAAAACTCCTGTCCAAGAGTACATGGTACAGCAGGCATTAGTTGTGTTCTGCCCATTTTTACTATTCCAGAAAAATCTTGTTCTTTTGCTTGCAATGTGACCAGTAGGTCATTTAAACTATTTTCTAATTCAATAAGGTAGGTGTAGATGGCAATCTTTAAAGCAGTTCCATAAGTATCATTGGTGGATTGGTGCATATTAACATCTTCAATTGGGTGTACTAGTTGATTTGTAGTCTTTGAAGCTAATGATGAAATTAGTTCATTAATATTCATATTAAAGGAAGTGCCAGCTCCGCCTTGAAGAGGGTCTACAACTATTTGTTCATGAAATTGTCCGATAATTATTTGTTTACAGGCTTCACAGATTGCGTCACCTTTGAGTTTATCTAAGTAATCAAGTTCTATATTGGTTTGTGCACATGCAAGTTTAATTTGTGAGTAGGCAACAATAAGATTTCTATGGATTGGAAGTCCAGAGTTTATAAAGTTCTTTTGTGCTTTAAGCGTTTCATCTCCGTAAATATTCATGTGATTATTGTATAGGAAATATAACTTAATTCAAGGTTGATTGTAGCAATTGGATTATTGTTTTTTGGGAGAACTTTAGAAGTAGTTCGATAATTATATATGAATTTTAAAATAGTTTCACTTTTTAGAATAATAATAGAAGATGAAAAAGTGGTCTGGAACCATCCTGCTTTTCCTATTAGTAAGGTTACAGAGTCGATGCTTGTAGAGTACATGTTTGCAGTTATTCCTGCAAAGTATCATGAACAATATCTGGCAAGTCTTAGATTAATTCGTTCTGATGGTTGGGATGTCCGTTCTATAACAAAAGATATTAGAGCTTTTTTTCCTGTTTTAACAAGGGCAGAGTCGCTAATACATACTTCCGCAGATGATTATCAAATATGGAGTTATTTGAATCATTTCGCGATTTTTAAGTTAGATATTTTAGTACAACAAGCGAGTAAGTTTAAGCTTAATGTGTCAGAGGCTGTAATCAAGTTGCTTGGTGAATTAGTTGAACAAGCTAATAATTCATCAGCAGAATGTTTTCAAGTTAGCGTTCATTACGCGTGTAAGTATTTCGCGAATTTATATCCAAAAAGAAAAGCTCAGATTGAGAAAATAATAGCATCAGAAAATCACAAAAGACTAATTAGTCTAGCTAGTTAATAGAATGTAATTTTGCAATATTTTATTAAAATTATGGGGAATATATGCCGGGATGTACGATAAATTTGCATGAATAATAAAATGATTTCATTAGGAGAATTTAACTTTGAAGATGGAAGGGTGGCTTGGAATCACACTGCTTACGACTATTATACTTTAGTTGAGTGGCTTGATAGGCCGCAAGAACTTATTCCTCCACCAAAATTGCATCAGATATTTTTAAGGTATCAGCAAATGTATGATGGGTTGTTAACGATAAACAGTGATCAGACACAAGAGGTTGTTAATGATATCTTGTCTACACTGCCACCACTTACAGAGGAAGAAGAGGATTATGGATATTTAAATCATCTAGCCATATATAAGCTTGAGCTTTTGATAAATATTGTTTATCGGCAAAAAAACATTGGTCCTAAGGTAATAATGGATTTATTAAGTGAATTAGTTAGCCATGCGAATCAGTCAAATGCTGATTGTTTTCAAGTGTCAGTTAATTTTGCTTGTAAGTTTTTTGCTAAAGTTTACCCTAGTCATGCTGGGAATATTCATTTGATTAGAGGTAGTCTAAACTATTACAAACAATGGGATTCTCGATAAATTAGTATGAATAGTAAGGTTATTGCTTTTAAGAATTTTAAGCTCGATGCACAGGGATTCGTTTTTTGGAATAATTCAGCCTATGATACTTTGTTGTTTGAGGTTTGTCTTCTAGATGATAAAGTTCCGTATTCTATCCCTAATGCATTACATGATATTTTTTTATGGTATAAGCAGATAAGAAACTCAAAAAGCCAGGTAAACATTCAGAAAACTATAAAAGACATAATAGACTCACTTCCGCCAACATCTCGAATAGACTTATTCTGGAAGTACTTAAATCACTTAGAAATATATAAAATGGATGTGTTAATAAATGCTGTGTATAGACAGGGGTATGGTAGTCCAAAACGTATTATGAATATGTTGGCAAGATTAGTGAACCATGCTAATCAATCAGATGCCACCTGCTTTCAAGTGTCAGTTCACTTTGCATGTAAGTTTTTTATAACTAAATACCCTGAATATGAGAGTGAAATTCGGCAGATTATGAGCAAGGAGAAGAATACAAAATCAAAAGATTTGGTTTAGCAGAAAATATCTCTTTCACCACTTTTAATTTTTTGAATTGATTTAATTGTAAATTCTTTCATTTTCTCAGGTAAATCTGCTAGTCCTTTAGCTATAGTTTTTTCGCCAATTGCTTTTGTTTTTGGAGAGGCATAGTCTTCTAGATACTCTTGGAAAGTAATAAGTGCATTTGGTGAACACTTTTTCTTGATATCGCCTGGCTTAGCGTATTCCATAAAGTCTAGCCCTGTACGACCAGAACGGTAACAACTAGTGCAGAACGAAGGTATGTAGCCATGTAAACAAACATCATAGATAACATCATCAAGGCTTCTATGGTCGCCTAATGAGAATTGCTCCATACTATCAACATCATTGTATCCACCAGGATTAGTTTTGCTTCCAGCACTTATTTGTGATATTCCTAGGTCAAATGCTTCGCTTCTTATTTCAGCAGTTTCTCTTGTACTTAGGATAAGTCCAGTATATGGGACTGCAAGTCTTAGGATAGCTATCATTTTCTTAAAGTCTTCATCAGAAACAGGGTATGGAGGGGTTGAAGCAATTTCTGAGCCTGTTGCAGGTTCAAGTCTTGGAACAGAAATAGTGTGTGGACCCATTCCAAATTTTTCTTCTAAGTATTCAATGTGAGAGATGAGAGCAAGTACTTCATACTTATGGTCGTATAATCCAAAGAGAACACCAATTCCTACATCATCAAGTCCAGCTTCAAATGCACGGTCAATAGCAGTTAATCTGTAGTCATAGTTACTTTTTGGCCCTTTTAAATGTAGTTTTGCATATGTCTCTTTATGATAAGTTTCTTGAAATAGCTGATAGGTTCCAATGTCGTGTTTTTTAAGTTTTTTAAAGTCTTCTACTTCAAGAGGAGCTAAATTAACGTTTAGTCTTCTAATATTGTTTTTTCCATCTCTGGCAGCGTAAACAGTATCTATTGCTTTAAGTACATAATCTATTCCTTCTTTAGGATAAGATTCGCCAGCTACAAGTAAAACTCTTTTTTGGCCTGTTTTTAAAAGTACTTCAGTTTCTTTTAAGATTTCTTCTTGAGATAGAGCTTTTCTTTCAATGTTTGTGTTTGTACAACGGAAGGCACAATATGTGCAGTCATTGTTACAAAGATTGGAGATATATAATGGAGCGAAGATAACCAGTCTATTGCCGTAAATTTCGTTTTTGACCCAATTAGCTGTTTGCAGTATCGACTTAACGCCACCATCATCGTAGGTATTGAGAAGAACAGAGACCTCTTGCATGGATAGCCTCTCTAATCTTTTGCTTTTTGATAGAATTTCTTCTAGTTCGGAATGAGTTGGTTTGTAGTTAAGCGCATTTTGTATTTTTTCATTATTAATTATCATTGTGAAATTAATATTAATACTTTTGTTAAACATTATCAAACGATTGATTACTATTATTTCGTTACGCTTTTGTTGTTCTGATTTTTTCAACTACTAATGAACTATTGAACAAGTGAACTAGTGAACGGTATAATACAGTTATGTTGCCTGAGATTACAAAAGAGTTATTAACACAGTATTTAGTTTTGCTAAGTATATTAGTGCCAGCTACAATCCTTGCAATTATGTATCATCGTTCATTACCAAAAGAAGTTTTTGAAGAGGAACCTGCCGAGACCGATATTGTTGAAGCAGAAAAAGCAAAGCAACCAGAGAAAAAGGTTAAAGTAGATATTAATAAGCTTTATGCTGAGCTTAAGAAAAAATATGACCCAGTCAAAGCAGGAGATAAGAAAACACGTTTAAGAAATAAACAAGTAATGCTTAAAATAGAAAAGGCTTATAAGTTAAAAGATATAAAAACCTTACAGTCATTTTAGTTATTAACTAGATTCCATAAATATCATTATTGATTTTGTTGAAAGAACATGTACTTGTTGGTATGTTCTTTATGAGGTAATTTTATAGGTATGAAGAAAACTTTGTTTTTATTATTAATTATTTCTTTTTGTTTTGCTTTTCAGTTACCAGAAGGTAAGTATGAGCTTAATGAGCAAGGGATTAATTATGGACTATACGTGCCACCAAAACTAGGCGATAAGATGATTTTGGTTCTTAGTGACAGGCAAATGGATAGGAAGAAGGCTATAGATTTTTGGTATGAACAGGCAAGAAGACGTAACTATTTAGTAATTGCACCAGAATCACTAAAAAGTAGTGTTTGGACAAAGGAAGATGAGGAAAGAATAGTTAGGATAATAAGTATTATTTCCAGGGATTATGGCAGGATGAAAATACTTCTTAATGGGGTATCGGAGAGTGGCTTTTTTGCATTAAATTTAGCTGTTGGTGAAAAGAACAGATTTGTTGCTTTATGTAATTTTACTGGGGTAGTTATTAGCTCCTTGAGCTCAGATATAGTAAGATGCAAAGATGAGAATAACTGTTTGCCGTATCTGTTTGTTCATGGGCTACTTGAGGAAGAAATATCTGCAAAACATGCTAAATGGGATTCAAGAAGGATTCTTGATAAAGGCTATGATGTGACTTTCTGGGAGGTCGACAAGTTGCCAAAGACTAAGGTTTGTGGAGATATTTTGGATTGGTTTGAAGGAATAATTAGTCCGAAAGTTATTTCTCAGTAGGATAGTCGTGCAGATTCCATTCAATCATTCCACCGGTCATGCAGTAGACTCGCATAAAACTAAATAGTTTCATTACTTCCATTGCTTTTTGAGAGCTTGAGTGGCGTTGACCGCATAAAATATAGGATTCATTTTTGTTGAGGTCTTTTAGTAGTGAAGAATTTTTGAAGTTACGTATAGGCATGTTTATTGCATTTCTTATGTGACCACGCAAAAACTCATTTTCACTTCGAATGTCAATAACAATATATTCATCACCAGAATCTGATTTATAAAGTAGATTGTATGTTGCAGAAGGAGAAATGAAACCATATCGAGGTTTGTTGTTTGATGATTTTGTGTTTCTGGAGATATTCATTTTATATTCTAATACTAGTTTGACGGTAAGAATACCGAAGACAGTAATAAGAATTGTATTAATAAAAAAGAAAAAATCCATAAATTACCCCTTTACCTAGATAGTACCAATTTGATGCGAACTTATCAATAGGTTGTGGTTGCTTCAAATTTCTATAGGTCGTATAATTTTTTATAGTTATTAAATATACGGAGGTTAATGAATGTCAGACAAAACAACAGAGAAATTTGAATTTAAAACAGAAGTTAAACAGCTATTGGATTTAGTAATTCACTCGCTTTATTCACATAAGGATATATTTCTTCGTGAGCTTATTTCGAATGCATCTGATGCTATTGATAAGAGAAAGTTTCAGTCATTAACTGATTCATCTTTGGGTCTAGATTCTTACAAGATTAAGATTGATAGAGATGAAAAGAAAATGTTACTAACCATTTCTGATAACGGTATTGGAATGAGCAAAGAAGAGTTGGTGGATAATTTGGGGACTATCGCAAGGTCTGGAACAAAGAACTTTTTAGAAAACATAAAGGCCGAGAAAGATAGCAATATAGACTTGATTGGTCAGTTTGGTGTTGGTTTTTATTCAGCATTCATGGTTGCTGACAAGATTGAGGTTATTTCCAAGAAAGTTGGAGAAGACAAAGCTTATAAATGGATTTCACAAGGTGAAGGTGGCTTTGAATTAGAAGATGCTGACAAGGCTGAAGCTGGGACAGAGGTAGTGCTTTTTTTAAAGAAAGACGATAAAACATATTTAGAAGAGTATGAAATCAAACAGATAGTTAAACGGTATTCTGATTTCGTTGAACATCCAATTGTGATGGATATAAAAAGAAATGAGTATCCACTTAAAGATGATGGTGACAGAGATTATGATGCTACACCAAAAGAAGTTGTTGAAGAGGAAGAGCTTAATTCCAGAAAAGCAATTTGGGTTAAGTCAGCTTCAGATGTTACGAAAGAAGAATACAATGAGTTTTATAAGCATCTTTCGCATGACTATAATGATCCTTTTAAAGTAATTCATTATAAAGCTGAAGGGACAATAGAGTTTAGAGCACTATTGTATATTCCAGCAAAGTCACCATTAAACATGTACCATCACGAGGATAAAAAGGGTATTCAACTATATGTAAAAAGAGTTTTTATTATGGATGACTATGCCAACATTGTTCCAGAGTACTTAAGATTCATTAAGGGCGTTGTTGATTCAGGCGATTTGCCGCTTAATGTTTCAAGGGAGATACTTCAACAGGATAAGCATTTAGAGAAGATTAAAAAGGGTGTTGTAAAGAAGATTTTGAATACGCTTAAGCAACTTAAGGATAAAGAGTTTGATGAATATTGTAAGTTCTATAAAGAGTTTGGTGCAGTACTTAAAGAAGGTATTCATCATGATGACGAGAATAAAGATACATTGTCTGACTTAACGATTTTTAAAACAACAAAATCTGGTAATGCCTTTAAAGGGTTAAGCCAATATGTTGTAGATATGCCAGCAGACCAAAAGGATATTTATTACCTATTAGCTAATAGTGAAGAAGAAGCTATGAAGTTACCAGTTTTAGAAGCTTTTAATAAAAAAGGTTATGAGGTTTTGGTTATGACAGACCCAGTAGATGATTGGGTAGTAAGTTCTCTCTTAGAGTATCAGGGTAAGAAGTTAGTTGCGGTTGATAAAGGTGATGTAGACATCGCTGATGAGAGCGAAAAGAAAGAGTTAGATAATAAAAAAGAAGAGTATAAGGATTTACTAGGATATATGACAAAAGAACTTTCTGCTAATGTTAAAGAAGTTCGTTTTTCTAGTAGATTAACTAATAGCGTAAGCTGTTTAGTAAATGATCAATATTCTATTACGAAGAATATGGAACAGATGTTTAAAGCGATGGGGCAATCTATGCCAGTTCAGAAGAAAATTTTAGAACTTAATTCTGAGCACAAGTTAATTCAAGTATTAAAGAAAGAGTATGAGTCAAACAATAACTCTGAGCTAGTTAAAGACTATACAGACCTTATTTATCAGCAAGCATTAATTGCCGAAGGTGATAAGTTACAAGACCCAGTTGCGTTTACAAAGAAGATTACAGAATTGATGTTAAAAGGTTTATAGATATTACTGAAAGTCCCTCGGAAGAGGGACTTTCTATTTGTTTATTTTTCAGTATAAAAATTAATTTCAACACGTCTATTTAGATAGTTATTGTCTGTTTCTGGCTTAGTTCCTCCAGAGTTAGTGCTAACTCTATTTGCAGTAATGTTGTTGTTCTTAATTAACACTTGTTTAACGTTTTCTGCTCTTTTTAGTGCCAGTTCTTTTATTTCTTCATGCTCGTTGGCATAACCAGTAATTAAGGCTTTTAACTCAGGGTTTTGTTGTAAAATTTGTTCAGCTTTTTTAATTGATTCCTCGCCTGGTACACCGATAAAAGAACTGTTGTAGAAAAAACGGTCTAAAACAATTCTTTTATCATTATCAAAAACCATTTTGGTTTCTTTTTTTGTTGTTATTATTGTCGTTGGTGTTTCTTGTTTAGTTTCTTCAATTTTTGGCTCTTCAATTATAGTTTTTGGTTCATCCTTAATTGTTGGAACAATTTCAGCTTTCTTCTCTTCCTCAACTACAACTACAAGCTCTTTTGGTTTTTCTTGTTTTTCAGGAATAGTTTCTTGTTTAGCTATAATTAATTCTTCTTTTTTTTCAACGATAGGCTTTTCTTCTTTGTTTGTTAAAGGTATAAATCCTAAGCTAAAAATAGCAATAAAGTCAGATGCTTTGTCTCCTGGGTTATACCTAG
>DYQY01000013.1:12460-39413 GCA_020719045.1 Candidatus Termititenax sp. | reverse complement strand
ATATGACATTTTTGTGGGAATATTTCAGAAACGTTACGATAAATTATTGAGGCGAAATATAAAAATGAATAATAAACATAATCTTATCGAAGCGAGTTATATGAAATATAAGATAGTATCTTTAGAAGATAATTCCAATATTTCCTTTGCGCATATCGAAACAGGTTTAACTACAACAGACAAAAAAGAGATTCGTAAAACAAAAAAAAAAGATTATATAGCTAATCAAGTAAAAAATCTAAAGATAGATTTAGCGCATAGAGAAATAAGTCTAAAGCCTATGAGAGAGTCAACATGGAGAGCAATTAAGGAGAAGATGGAGGAATGTGGAGCTGAGGCAATCACTCCAAAGGGAATTAAAGAAAGATTGCACATGATAAAAGAAATGCCGATGAGCATGATTTTTCATTATATGAGTCTTTTTGTTTTAGCAATGATTACTCCAGGCATTCCATTTAATATGTCCGAAGTGATGTCAAATATTGCTTTTGCAAAGTTTATGGAAGGCAAGTCCTACATGAATGAGTCCCTTAAAGATTATTATAAAGTAATGGTAGAAGTAGAAAAAAGTAGGGGAGATTCAGCTATATGGGAGATAGAATTAGATAGTGATTATCTGAATGCCTTATTTGAGCCGTCAAAAGTTAAAGACCCAGTCATTAAAGCTATATTAGAGGATAAATATTCTGGTATTACCTATAAGGATGGTAAGCTATTAATTGACTATAGTATGGATTCAAGGAAAACAGCTTTATTTATGAAGTATATTCAAAAGGAAGTTGCTGAAATAGATGTTGCGATTTCAAAAGCAGTAAGAGGTAATAATAAAGAAAAATTTGAAGAGCTTTCTTTAAGGATGGGAAATTTACAAGGTATTGTTTATCTTATTAATAGACGAGACGTTGGAACATTTATTGGTAAAGATAGCAGGGATTTAGCTGATGAATGGTATTTTGATTTGAAATCTGAGGTAAAAGCAGGTATTAATGACATAGTTAGTTATTTGGATAGTAATCCAATTAGAGGAATAGAAGTAATAGAGGGTAATATTCTAAAGATTGATCATAGACTTAAGACTATTGATTTTGAGAAATTTTCAACAGAGTGTTTAAAGGATAAGTCAAATATTGGGATTGATTTTGTTAAAAAAGTAATGATTGCTAGAAAGATTGTTAATAAAGGCTCAACAGCAGATTATGATCATATTAATTATTTAAATAATCCTAATTATGATATAAAGAACAGACAGAGAGTATCAACTGAAAGAACTCATACGTATGGTGCGCCACACAATGCTGAATTAAAGACGGTTAAGAGTAGGATGGAAGGTTATCAAGATACTCCACTGGAGTTGGTTACTTTATCCAATAGTGATGCAAGATCAGCCTTTGAAGATAGTAGCGTTGGAAGCTTATTAGAGTGTTCTGAGATTGAACATAGAGTGCATGTTATGAGAACTGCCTTAAAAAAGTTTTTGCCAGCTAGATGGTTAGGAGATAGTAAGGGAAATATAGAAAAGTCTAATAATTATATGCAAATGTTTTTCCAGTTAGCAGATAGATCAGGTGAAGTAGATGGAGATGAGTTAGTATTAGATCAACTAGTCAAAAAATTCTTTCCTGCTGATGGAATTAGAAGAAAAAATTTCCAGGTAATGCTAAATTATTTGAAATTACATTGGAATACTGATGGAATTAAGCAGGTTACAGATAAACACAACAGAAAGATTACTATAGAGTATTCTCCATATCAACGATTTTTTGATAGTTATGATATTAAGGATAGAGTTTCTTTACAGAAGGCATTGCATGAAGTTAACCAAGAACTATTAAGTGAATCAAATGATTTTTCATTCTTTACTGAAGAAGAAATAGATCAGTTTGTGAAACTGTTCGAAAGAGGACTAGTAATAAGGGATCAAGAATCAGAGACAGCGGAACTAGTAAGAGAACTACAGTTTACAAGAGGACTTGAACCAAAAAGCAAAACAAAGTTAACTAACATACTACAAAACAGATACGATCTTACTAACGCTGAAGCAGCTGCTGTTGTTGATGGATTAGTTAAAAGTGTCGATGAAATAGAAGATGTAACAGAGAAAAAGTTAGCTAAAGATAGAGGAAACTGGCAATTTGGTGGTTTTTCTACAAAACAATTTAAGTTAAAAGAATTTATAAACATTGTAAGATACGCAGAAGTTATTCAACATGCAGACAAGCGTGGTAGAGAGGCGTGCAAGACAGAAACTATAAACAAATTAGATAGAACTGGTAATTTGCCAGCTTCAGTTGTTGCACTTTATGAGAAAAATGCTGCTGCTGGAAACGGAGGATTAACTTCTGTAATTAGAGAAGGTATGGAGATGTACTACCGTAGGGAGTGGAGTAAAGACTATTGTAGAAAGATGAATATTACTAATGATACTAGGTCTATTCCTCCTGGAAGTGATATGGATGTTGAAATTATTAATAAAGCTTTTGAGGACATGAAGAAAGTTAAAGCGTTAGAGTCAAAACACTTTATGAGTTATGAGCAGATTGAGGCAGAGATAGATCGTCGAGTACAAGCTGGTGGTTCATTTGGTAAATTATCCAGACTTCAGCAATATGAGGCTATATGGCAAGAAAATTTTAGTAAGTTTAAAACGGGACTAACCGATGGAGGGTTTAATGAGGATCAAGGATCGATTATAGAAGGTTTATATGTTAGTAAATTTAGATTCCATATGGCAACAGTAAGAGGAACAATTTTAGAAGCCAGCAGAATAGCTTCCAATGTAGGTAAGATTAAAGGTAAGGGATTGCTTGATAAAGTAGGGGATAAAAGTAAAGATTCGTTAGTTGATGAGCTTTCTAAGAAACTGGATGAATATAGAAAACAGAGCCAGGGAATTCAGAAGGCAGTTTCTTTTGATGCAGACTATCTAGCGGATAAACTAAAGGCACAGGGTTTTGATAAAGTGAAAGCTCAACAGATAATAGATTTTTTAGTTACAAATGAAAAAATTTCAGTAGTTGGTGATAAGTATGTTGTTAAAGGTGTTATGGGTGAAACGAGCTTTAGTGATATCGGAATACCTGATGCTGAAGCAGCTGTTATAATCAGTAAACTTAATGCCACCTTAGGTGCTGACAGATTTATTGTTAGTTTGTTAAATATGGCAGTAGATTTTAAAGGAAAAGGCAATGGTAGTCAGAATGGTTATTTAAATTATGGTTTAGTTGGAGATAGATTAAAGGAAGCACTTAAGCAAGTATATATGAATGAATCTGAGATGCCTGAAAGTAGGGATAATGATTTTATTTATGACTTAGGAGAGTTAATAGAAAAGCCAGATTATGATAGAGAAAAGATTTTAGATTATAAAGATACTCCTGATAATATTAATGAGAATACTCAAACTTTTAAAAATTATAAGCATGTAATAATGACTTATACGGATCTTAAAAACATGTTTTACAATTATGGTCTAAATACATCAATGCCAAAAGAAGAGATAGAAAAAAGAGTAGATGCTGTAGTGAATTATTTATCCTTAGAAGCTCAAATACATAGAGCGTTAATGGTTTCTTTGGAAAATAGATTTGGTCTTGACCATGAGGTAGGCGCAGAACTTGTAAGGTATTATTTTCAGAATAGTACAGGGAATTATTTAAATGAAGAGGGTAAGAATAGAATTCTTAAAGGAGATATTAATAATTTATTAACTAAGAGCTTTGTGAGTTTATCAAATGGTATTGATTTGACTAATTTTTTGAATCAATATCCAAATAAATATTCTTATAATAAAGATACTGGAGAGCTTACATTTATTGGTGAAATGACAGAAACAGAATTTGAAGAACTGAAAACATCTTTTACATCTTCAAAGGACATCAAAGCATTAAAAAATCCTAAAGTAGATATAGTCGAGTATACAAAACATCATTTAGCCGACATATACAAAGAAAGTACCGGTGGATTTCAGAATGCATGGTGGGATGTTTTTGGTGATTATGTTGCTCGAACAATAGACTCGCCAGTTGAAAATCAATTTGATACTAAAGTTAGCACAGAAAGATATGAAGAGTATTCACCTATGTATAGGATAAGACATATATGGTTTGAGCTTAAGAGACAAAAGCCAGATAATCATAATAAAAGCTACTTAGGGACTAATCCAATAGAGGAAATGCAAAAAGTATTGAAATTTGTAATTAGCAGAAAGATGGGAACACCAACTGCTACTTATCATGATATTTTTAACGCATATAAAGTAAAATCTACCCAAGATATTATTGGGAATAAGGTAGATACCAAGAATTATCATCAAGTAGAATATCCATTTTTTACTTTACTAGGAAAGATAGTCGATAAAATGGATGAAAAAGGTATAACTTCTATTGATCCAACCAGCTTGCCTAATGAAGAAGCTAGAAGAGATTATCGAAACACAATTAATATTAAGTTCCAAAACATTATGAAAGAAATAATTAGTGAAACAGAACAGTCATTAGCAAAAAGTAATTTAAGTGATAAGGAAAGAAAAGAATTAGAGGATGACTACTTTAATATGTTGTTAATTGTGTCCGGAAGGGAGACATTAACAGACGTTTCACAGGACAGTGCAAGGTCTAATTCTGATAAAGATAATTTTTTTCCATCAGATTTTATTAAGTCTTGGTTAAGGGAATATAAGCCAGATGAAAGAGGAAATATTGTTAATTCCTCTGTTGTATTAATTCAGAGTAATCAAGGGCTTGTTTGGTCACAGAATCCTGTAGGAAGAGGTTCAGCAAATGATATGCAGGATTTTGATAGAGGGAAAGCAAATAAAGATTCCAAAGAATTGCATATGGTACATACTGGATGTGCAGGGTTTGATTTATTAGTTGGTGATGCCAGAATGGATTTTACCAAATATGTTGTAGATGTTCAGCCAAAAGCTGATAGGAACATGATTCCAATGCACAGTAGCTGGGCAAGAACTAGCTTAGCAACAACTGCTACAACTGTAGCAGTCGCTACGGCAATAAGGGCTGTTATGCAGTGGACATCGCTAAACGTCGCAGGTGGAACGGGGATGACAATTGCAGAAAATTTATTAACATTTTCCGCGTTTTATAAGCTTAGTCCTGCTTTAGAGTCATTTTTAAATGATAAAGAAACTAAAAGACTTTTAGAAACAATGTCACAAGAATTAGACAGGTTAATAGTTGGATGCGCTCTTTTTACTAGAGCAGAATCATCAGTTGAGGATAAGAAAACATTGGTAGCTATATTCCTTTTATTAGTATTCCTGAAATATGGTGCTTCAGCATTTACTAAGAAGATTCCTGATACTGAGATGTATGCAATAGCAGAAAGTGCATTGTCAGTAGTTTTTGTAGTACAGAGTCCAAGATGGGATGCAGCCACAGCAGAGATAATTCCATTAATGATTACAACACAAAAAGCTTTAGTTGAGTTTGGAGAAAGGAACAATATTCCTGAAGAGATTTTAGATATGCAGGGAGATTTTATAAAGGAAGAGGGAAGAAATTATAAATATCCTTATTATGCAAATAAAATGAATTCAGCTTTTGCATTTCCATTATTTTTATATGCTGCAACAGGAATATCTCCATTTCAATATAGTGGAACAGAATTTCAACGCCTTATGGGTAAAGAGGGTGCAATCGGGTTAACTGCAGCAGTAGGGTTAACTGAGTATTTGAATTTGAAGTACAATCAAATCAGAGGGTTCCATAGAAGAAAAGGAAACGATGCAGATGCAAGTGATAATGCGTTAGCAAGGTTTGTTGCTGTTGGACAAAGGAACACGCCGACTGTATTAAATACTGCTATATCTAAAGCAAAAGCTTTCTTTATTTCTTCAGAGCCAATAGACTTTGATATAAGGAACACAGTTAGAAACGTACTAACGCAGATGGATGTTTATATGAACTATTGGGGCTCTGGTACAGTTTTTGATGGTAATACAAGGAGGCATAAATGGTTTCAGCGGAATTTGGGGGCTGCAGACCCTATTACTGTGGATAAATCAGCAGTTAAAAAAGTATATGGAGACAGTGATGTATGGACGAGGTACTTTAAGAACCCTGAGGAAGATAAGTTAAAGTTTAGACACATTGGTGTTACTGAAGCAAAACAATCTTTATTATCCAGAGAAGAACTTGAAGCGCAGGTGAAAGAAAATTTGAAGGCGATGAACATTACTGGAGTGAGTGACTTAGGTGGACTAATTAACTATATGGAATCAAGTAAACTGATAAATAAGAAAGGGTTGTTAGGAAATACCCTTGAATTAAACAAAGAACAAGCTACGAAGAAACACGGTCTGCAGGAAGGTTTTGTTAAATCTCAAGAGAGATTTGTTGATAGATTAATGGGTGATTCAGAGTTTATTAAACAATGTACCAGTTTGGGATTAGAAACCTCAGAACAGAAACAGTTATTTGCACAAAACTTACATTTTTATCTTAGCAAGATAGATAATAGAAATGTGCATAGTTTATGGATGGCAATGTTGAAAACTCAACATGAAAAAGGGTTGCCAGCTAATGCTATTCATTATTTTGAAAATAAAACTTCTTGGGAGCGAAGATTAGAAAGATTCAGATACTTAACTAAGAATATTATACAGACTAAACAAATGGCTGGTATGGCGGCTGCTACAACATTCTTCTATTTGGCATATAAAACAACACTTGCTGGTATCTTTGCTGGTGGTGCTGTTTCTGGGGTGATTCCTGGGATAATGCTAATAGCAGCGACTATCGCCTTGGTTGCACCTGACCAGTATTTGTCTAGAATAGTAGGAAACTCAAAGAATGCAAGAGTATTTAAAAAATGGGCTACTGTAACATTATTTGCTTTGGCTGCTTTTGCTTCAGCTCAAGCAACGTTGGGTATAGCGTTGGCTTTCTTTGCCGCTAGGATGCTTCTTGAGAATCATAAAGGTCCAAGAGGTGTTGTTAAGGATAGATATATTGGTGTTGCAAGTGCAAATGAGTCAGAAGTGAAAAAATTGACAACTGATAATGCTACTTTATTTAAAGAATAGCTGGAGGTAGTTTTTTTATGGATAAGACAACAATTAATAATAATTTACAGACTATAAAAAACTATATGTCTAGTAATAACTTAACAAAAATATCTAAAGCTGAAATATTTAAGATTAGTGGCTTAGATGAAACATTTAAGAATGAAGTAATTAATTATGATAATTATGAGGCAATATCTCGTTTAAGACTTGAGATAGGGGCAGGGCTTAGAAATGATTCAGAAATTACATTAGAGGATATTAACTTTGCTGTTAGTAATCCAGATAAAGCTCAAAGAGTAATGACCAGGTATTATTCTGAAGTTGAATATAATGGAAAAGTGTATGGATATATTGTTAATGATAAGCCTATTGATGAAGACTCTGATGCAAAAGTTGTTAATTCAGAGAGTCTTGGTTATGGGTTACTGTATGCAATAGAGAAAAACGATAAAACAATGTATGAAAATTTATTAAATACAGTTCAATTAATGTCAGTAAAAAATAAAGTTGAAACAGATAATACAACGTTTTTGGTTCCATGGAAAATGTATGTTTCGGAGGGGGAAGTTAATAAATTATCGTTTAATACTATTTTTGGTTCTAATGATTTATCAGTACGAGTCTATGATTTATTAAAGGCAAATGGAGTTATTAATGATGATGGGAAAATTGATATAGATAAGATTGTTAGTGTTAATAGTTTAATTGAGAATAGTAGTGAATTAAAAAGTATTGTTAGTAAAAAGCAGCTAAACAGTTTGATTAAATCTTTAAAAGATCCTTTTCCTTTTGAGATTGCTTCGAGGGCAGATAATAGGTATTACGGGAATGCTTCTGCTTCTGATTCTGATATAGATATTTGTGCAGCGCTAATTAAAGGTTTAAAGAAGTGGAGTTGGGCTTCTAAAGATAGAGAATTAAGATACTTAGTGTATTCTTATGCCAGACATATTCTTGACCAGGATGTAAAAATGTTTTCTTATTTAGATGAAAACGGTAATAACCATTTCAAGTTAATTCTGGGTACTGGAGCGTTAGTGCCAGGGCTAGATAAAGAATATTCGATTGAAGAGAAGGCGGGTATTCCTTTTGCAAAAGAAGCAACTCCTACTAGCAAGCAGAGTGGTATTTTTTATGAGTTCTTTCCTTCCTATCCTAGTGATAATTTTATTAAAGAGATAAGAGATTTTTTTAAGAGTGATCATCAGAAAAGATTTGAAGGTTCTGACCATTTATATAGGAATTACAATAAGTTATTAGTTGATTCAAATGATTTTAGAGGACAACTTTTATTTGGTGTTGACCAAGATACGTTTAAAGATAATTTTCCTGAAAGTGTTCATGTTACCGTAGATTCTAAAGGTAGATACGTCTTTCTTTTGGACACTAAGAAAACATTGGACGAAAGCTCAAGAGCACATTCTTCGAATTCAAGACTAAACTGGAGAACAGATCTTGAGTTAAACTCCTTTAATATTCCAGATAGAACAGACAGTTCTTACTATTATTATTTGAATCAAATTAAAAATGTTGGAAAGACAAGCAATGTAAGCTCTGGCTTAAATATGTCTTTATACGATGATACTCTTTATAACAATGCTTACGGTATTGTGAATTTGTTAAATTTATCTAGGCACTGGGGATTAACAACGAGAGGTATGGATAGTGATCTTTTAGACTCTGGATTTGAAGTTAAGGATGCAGACCTTTCAGTCGTATCAGAGAATCAGATTTATTCAGTTTCAAAAACCCCAGTAAATATTTTTAGAGGAAGCAAGTATCAAGATAATCCAAGTGCATTAGAAAAATCGTTTATGGCATACATAGATTTAAGTAATTCAAGAACAATGTCTGAGTTTGGTGATTTGCTTTACAAGAGACTTATTATTGAAACAGCTAAGTTAGCTGATATGTATAATAAAGATAACTCAGAGAAAAATATATATACAGGATATATGAGCTATAAGGCGTTGGATGCAATAAATAAAGCAGCCTTCAACTTGGGTATTGATAATTTAGTTGCAGGTACTGGTATTGATAAAGCAAAAAGAGCAATGGGAGGAGATTATGAGCCATACTCAGAGAGAGTTAGTAAAAGTTGTGTTCATTTAGTTTCTTATAATTTAGAGAACCTAAGAAATATGTTTGGTTACTCTGATAGGCAGATTGTGGATGAGATAGATAAAATGATTCTATCAATAACAAATTATTTGGGAAAAAGTGGGTTTGATAACCCAATTGTAAGTGCATTGTATTTAGAAAAAATATTGTTGTGGGATGTTATGACAGATGGAGAAAGAGATGTATTAAAGAAAACAGCTGGTCAAATTGATTGGCGAAGTAATGGTATAAAAAGTATAGTTAAATATATGGAAGACAGGCGAGCAAATGTTCATAATGTCTATAACTATAATACCATTATAACTGAAATTAATGGAGTAAGTATAAATACTGACAAGATAAGTATCCAGGATATATTAGTTTTACCTATTTCTTCGAATTTAAAGAAATTATTAATTCAAGAAGTATTAAAAAGAGACACACAAATAGCTTTTGGCGTTTCACTAGAAATATCTAAGGCTAAAAGTATTCTATCTTCAGGAAAAGAGTATAACGAATTTGAGAGTAAGTTTAATAAGTATATAGTTAATGGGCATTTTGTTTTTCCTTTAACTAGAGATGTCGGTCAAGTGCAATTATGGTTAGAAAAACAGGTTTCAGAAACAAAGTCTCAATCATTTAGGGTGTTACAAGAAACGATAAGTTCTGAGAAGAATAGAAAAGAGACAAATAGGGATGGAGTGAGAGAATTATCTAATGATTTAAAGATGGTCTTGCGTGTCACGCCAGATAAGTATTTGAGTCAACCACTATCTCAGGTAATGTACAGTCATAATTTTACATTTAATGAAAGAGAAGTTTTTATAAAAGAATCGTTAGTAGATATTAAGAATAATAGCATTCAAGATAAGAAGCTTTATATGCAAAGATATTTTATGATTTATCAAGCACATCAGCAGTTGGTTTTTCAGAAAATATCAAAAATTTTTGAAAATGGAGTTAATTCAGAAAACGAAGAATCCCTGAGAGATTTAGTAAAAGAATTTGTGGAGTTAACTAAACTTTCTATGCCATATGCTGAAAATATTAATAGAGGAAGTATCAGTGTAGCAACGTCAGATTTTGTGGATAGATTTGATCGAGATATGTTTGATGCGTATAAAAAAGAGTCAAAGGCTAGTTACATTTCTTTATTAACTCAGTCACTTAACTTGTTGTTTTGGGTGGATTATCAGATTGATGCTTCATCAAGCAAGATGGAAAAATGTGATGCGCTTTTAGGTAATAAGGTAGAGGGATTGTATAAATATATTGATAATGAAATACCTGATTATAAACATTCAAATTTTAAGTATTATGCTTTGAAGTTAAGGCGAGATGTTCAGAGTGTGGATCTTTCCAATGTAGATGCTAAATCTAAATTGGTTAATGAAATATCTGAAGTATTGAATACCACAAAACAAGTTGGAAACCATGAGGCATATGTTGAGTTTTTATTTAATTTAGCTATATTGTATAGAAGAGAAAATCAAAAAACAAAATTATTGGATTTGTGCGATGATGAAATCTTAAGTGTTAGAAAATCTGATGGAAATAGAGCGTATGATTATATTTACAGGCAGATTGCAACAGTGAATCACTACTAACCTATTTCGAATAACAACAGATATTAACCATATATTTAGTAGTTTAAAAGACGTATTTAGTGGGAATTTATTAATTGTATATCGATATATTATTGATAGTGTATATTAATAGGAGGTTACTTAATGCCAGGTCCAATAATTGATAAAGCAAGTGAAGCACACAAAGTATCTCCTCCCGCCGTTGATCAAAAGCCATCAATTGATAAAATTGCTACAATCGTAAAGCAATTTGATGCTGGGCTTCAACGATTTAGTCAAGAATTTTCAGGTGGATTATATATAGTTGATCCATCTCAAGATAATCAAATAGTTTCAGAAGGTCAAGCATATTGGTTAGTTCTTGCTTCAAGAATGGCTACAATAGACCCAAGTAATAGTATCAAATATAGGCAAGTGTTTGATAAACTCTTAAAAGCGACTGAAAATATGGTTAAATTGGCTAATGATGCTGGGGGTGATGGAAAGTTCCCTGCATGGAAAGTTTCAATAAATGGTAAAGAGATTGAAATTAGTTCATCTCAAACAGAAAGTAATAGAAATTCAGCTGCTGATGCAGATATAGATTTAATTAGAGCGCTTATTTATGCAGATGAGGCGTTCGGTGGAAATATATATAAGAATAAGGCTATGGAGTTAATCGTCCATGCGAAGAGTAACCTTTTTAATGTTTTACAAGACGGAAAGATAATTTTAAAGCCATCAGAAGATTGGGATGGACATTACTTCACTGATTATATGACTCCTTCATCGTATATGGATATAGCAAATTTTGCTAATAAATATAATATGGATGAATCAGTAAAGAAATTTTTTGCACAAGCAGCCGATGATGCAATGTGTATTTATGAAAAGATATTGGATCAGTGTGGGTCGTTTATTTCTAGGTTTAATATTTCAGTTGATAATAATAATATATTGATTACTCCATATTCTGATGGAACAACAGATTACAATAAAATGACTCACGACGGAATGAGAGCACCTTGGGAAATAGGAAAGATGTTGCTAAATTATCCAACAGACTCTAAGTATCAGTCATTAGCAATTAAAACAAAGGATAGTTATAAACCAGAAAAATATGAGAATCTGATTTTGCCGTCAGCATTGGCTTCAATGTACCTTCCAGTTTTTTATTATTTAGAGTATGGCAAAGGGGCAAATGTTAATTTGGAGAAGACAATTGTTCAAGTAAACTCTGATGCAGATAATAAATATTTTGAGAATACTCTTATGTTATTAGCACAGCAAGATACTTTTTTCCCTAGAAAGGGAAATATAGTACCTTTAAAAAATGTTCATAAAAATGTTGAGGTTACAAATGTAAAAGTTTCCGAGAATATTGTTAATCCAGCATTAAAGAAAGAAATGATAGTTGTTTTAAAAGTAGCGTCGGATGGTAAAGATAATTATGATTTATTGGATAGTAATTTTTATTCCTTATTGAATGTTATGTCTGATAGTGACCGATTACTATTTTTACGAGAGATTATGAGTGGGAAAAGTGAATTTAAGTTTCAGAAGTTCTTTGCTCAGGATAAGGTTAAGTTTTTATTAAAAATGATTGACTCAGCTTCTGTTTTAGGAGAAAACATAGATGAATATATTAAAAAACTTAATCCAAACTTACCAGAGAGTGATGATATTTTTAATAATTCATATAAGTTGATGTTCGAAAAAAAAGCTGATAGCTTAACAAAAAGTGATTATTTTAGGCTGTCTTTTCAGTCAGGTGATGTGCAAGAATTGATAGGAATTCTAAATAGTTTAAAACCATACCAGATAACAGATGATGTTAAAATGTTAGTAAAAGATTTATTATCAGCTAGTAAAGATGGACTAGTTCCTGTAAGCACAATGTATGACAATATGCGTTTTTTTGAAGTTAAAGGTTTTGAAAAGAGTTGGTTTACACTTAATGAAGGTGACTCCCCAGATACTCCGATTTTGCTTTCACAAAGATTAAGGGAAAATGGTTTTGTTGATTCTAATAATGTGGTAACAAAAAAAGTTATTACTAATCAGGATGAAATATTACCGTTGTTAGATTTTTATGGTGACAAAGTTGATTCATCCGTAATTACAATTTTAGAGAATATATATTTTGATGACCAGACAAAATTATTTGGATTAAAGACCTTGCTTGATAAGTGGGGTGTTGTTGATGATAAGCAGAATATTGATAGTGTTTCAGGCTTTAGTTTGTTGCCAGAAGTGAGTGCTAAGAGAATAAACCTTGATATAGCTGAAGCGCTACAAACAGTAAAATTGTTAGAGAATCAAAATGGAGAAACAGAGATAGAAGTGAATGGTAAAAAGTTTGCAGTTGACGAGTATACCAAAAAAGACTCAGTATTGTATCAACGATTCACAAAAGATGGTCATGTGAATAGATTGTTGCAAGAAAGGTCTATATCACTTAACCGTCAGAGAACAATTATTAATGTTTTATTAGAAAAAATTGAAATAGCAAGAAGTCCCGGAGGTTTTAACTCCTTAAAGACAGAGTTAGAAGAGAAATATAATATACCTGAGTTGCTTTCACAAAAAGCATATGAGTATTTAAAGCTTTCGATAGGATTAGCAGAGTATTCTTATACTGATGATTTGAATAAATTTAAGTCAGAGTATCAAAATTTGGTTTCTTTCCCTAGCGATGTTGAACAGCTTAAGAAAAGAATAATTAACGATAATTGGGGTATTGAGATCCCTATGTTAGAGATTAAGGCAATTATAAGCTATAAAATGAACATTAATAGTAATTCCGATATAAATTCTGATTTTAATAAATATAAGAGTTTGATAACTGAATATATGAATCCTAAAAAAGTTTGGCCAACTCAGATGTCTGTTTGTTCTGGAATTTCTGATAGAAGAGCTCAACTATATTTTGATGCTTTGGTTAAAAATGGAGTCATTAGTAGCGACGGTATGATTTTAAAATCTGATATTAGTTTAGCAAAAAGCATTCTTATGGAAACAGAGTTTCCAAATGATTATGAGGGTTATGTGAATAGAAAACTATCAAACGAAGAGGCAACAGTGGCTGTTAATTCTATATATTTTAAGAATAGGGATAATGAGAAGACAGTTGTTATGTTTCTTGAGCTAGAATCGATGATGCAACAATATAGGGACTCTAAGGATATAAGTTTTAAGAATAAGTGTTTGGATGCCATTTATGAAATATTAACGAAGAATGCTATTAATGTGGATTTTAATAGTGAAGAGGCGAAAAATATTGATGATAGAATTATGCTGTTTTTGCTTAGCTATACTCAGGAAAAAGACGATAATGAAAAACTTTCTAAAGTGTTGCTTGAACTTATTTTAAGAAATGATAGGTTAACGGATGCCCAACGCAATCAGCGTGATGAAGCAATAATGAACTTTTTTGCTAAACTGTATAAAAATAATAAAAAGGGAAATATTGCTATAGGGGATAACTTGAACGATCTTTTTATTAAACTCAAGGTAGCCACAGAACAGGACAAACCAGTTTCCCGTAATCTAGGGTTAAAGGCAATTGAGTATGCTACAACAATATTAAATAACTATATTATAGTTGATGATAAAGAAAAGAAAATAGTTAATACAGTCTCCCAGTTGCAACAAGTAATGAATGCAGGAAGAATCAAGGCTGTTATTTCTGGAGATTTAAAGCTTACAGAAAAAGTTAATGATGCTACTACAGGTGTTGAAAAAGAGAAGACTACTGAAACGGTAATGGATGAAGCTATCAGTAAAGGTATTAATGCTTTTCAAACTCTTAGGTTACTAAAAAATGATAAATTGAAAAAGGACGACATTGAGCTTGCAGTTGGGTTATATAGTAGTAAAGGATATATCGAATATTCTAGGATAAGCACTTCAGGTGATGCATCTGGTCAAGCAAACAAAATACTTGAAGCAGTTAAGAATTTCGAAACGGCATATGGATTGATTGATGATAAAACAGATTATACCTACATCAACCCAAAATTTGAGAAAGTAAAAATAGAAGCAACTGTTCATCTAATATTAAATAACTTACATAAGCTTAATAAAGAGTTTCCAAAAGAAGTACAAGATGCTGTAAGCAACTATCAGGGAATGGATGAAGTTTTAAAAGGAATACATTCCATAATTGGTGTTGGACACCAGTCTGGATTTGAGGGAGTTTTAGAAGGAGATAAAACAGATATTCAAAAACTATTTTTACTATTAGATGATATTACTGATGATGGTCATGTTGCTAATAATATTAATGAATTAGATACTTATATTGGTGACCTGAAAAAAGATATATCTAAATTGGATAAAGCAAGCCAAGCACACAAAGTATCTCCTCCCGCCGTTGATCAAAAGCCATCAATTGATAAAATTGCTACAATCGTAAAGCAATTTGATGCTGGGCTTCAACGATTTAGTCAAGAATTTTCAGGTGGATTATATATAGTTGATCCATCTCAAGATAATCAAATAGTTTCAGAAGGTCAAGCATATTGGTTAGTTCTTGCTTCAAGAATGGCTACAATAGACCCAAGTAATAGTATCAAATATAGGCAAGTGTTTGATAAACTCTTAAAAGCGACTGAAAATATGGTTAAATTGGCTAATGATGCTGGGGGTGATGGAAAGTTCCCTGCATGGAAAGTTTCAATAAATGGTAAAGAGATTGAAATTAGTTCATCTCAAACAGAAAGTAATAGAAATTCAGCTGCTGATGCAGATATAGATTTAATTAGAGCGCTTATTTATGCAGATGAGGCGTTCGGTGGAAATATATATAAGAATAAGGCTATGGAGTTAATCGTCCATGCGAAGAGTAACCTTTTTAATGTTTTACAAGACGGAAAGATAATTTTAAAGCCATCAGAAGATTGGGATGGACATTACTTCACTGATTATATGACTCCTTCATCGTATATGGATATAGCAAATTTTGCTAATAAATATAATATGGATGAATCAGTAAAGAAATTTTTTGCACAAGCAGCCGATGATGCAATGTGTATTTATGAAAAGATATTGGATCAGTGTGGGTCGTTTATTTCTAGGTTTAATATTTCAGTTGATAATAATAATATATTGATTACTCCATATTCTGATGGAACAACAGATTACAATAAAATGACTCACGACGGAATGAGAGCACCTTGGGAAATAGGAAAGATGTTGCTAAATTATCCAACAGACTCTAAGTATCAGTCATTAGCAATTAAAACAAAGGATAGTTATAAACCAGAAAAATATGAGAATCTGATTTTGCCGTCAGCATTGGCTTCAATGTACCTTCCAGTTTTTTATTATTTAGAGTATGGCAAAGGGGCAAATGTTAATTTGGAGAAGACAATTGTTCAAGTAAACTCTGATGCAGATAATAAATATTTTGAGAATACTCTTATGTTATTAGCACAGCAAGATACTTTTTTCCCTAGAAAGGGAAATATAGTACCTTTAAAAAATGTTCATAAAAATGTTGAGGTTACAAATGTAAAAGTTTCCGAGAATATTGTTAATCCAGCATTAAAGAAAGAAATGATAGTTGTTTTAAAAGTAGCGTCGGATGGTAAAGATAATTATGATTTATTGGATAGTAATTTTTATTCCTTATTGAATGTTATGTCTGATAGTGACCGATTACTATTTTTACGAGAGATTATGAGTGGGAAAAGTGAATTTAAGTTTCAGAAGTTCTTTGCTCAGGATAAGGTTAAGTTTTTATTAAAAATGATTGACTCAGCTTCTGTTTTAGGAGAAAACATAGATGAATATATTAAAAAACTTAATCCAAACTTACCAGAGAGTGATGATATTTTTAATAATTCATATAAGTTGATGTTCGAAAAAAAAGCTGATAGCTTAACAAAAAGTGATTATTTTAGGCTGTCTTTTCAGTCAGGTGATGTGCAAGAATTGATAGGAATTCTAAATAGTTTAAAACCATACCAGATAACAGATGATGTTAAAATGTTAGTAAAAGATTTATTATCAGCTAGTAAAGATGGACTAGTTCCTGTAAGCACAATGTATGACAATATGCGTTTTTTTGAAGTTAAAGGTTTTGAAAAGAGTTGGTTTACACTTAATGAAGGTGACTCCCCAGATACTCCGATTTTGCTTTCACAAAGATTAAGGGAAAATGGTTTTGTTGATTCTAATAATGTGGTAACAAAAAAAGTTATTACTAATCAGGATGAAATATTACCGTTGTTAGATTTTTATGGTGACAAAGTTGATTCATCCGTAATTACAATTTTAGAGAATATATATTTTGATGACCAGACAAAATTATTTGGATTAAAGACCTTGCTTGATAAGTGGGGTGTTGTTGATGATAAGCAGAATATTGATAGTGTTTCAGGCTTTAGTTTGTTGCCAGAAGTGAGTGCTAAGAGAATAAACCTTGATATAGCTGAAGCGCTACAAACAGTAAAATTGTTAGAGAATCAAAATGGAGAAACAGAGATAGAAGTGAATGGTAAAAAGTTTGCAGTTGACGAGTATACCAAAAAAGACTCAGTATTGTATCAACGATTCACAAAAGATGGTCATGTGAATAGATTGTTGCAAGAAAGGTCTATATCACTTAACCGTCAGAGAACAATTATTAATGTTTTATTAGAAAAAATTGAAATAGCAAGAAGTCCCGGAGGTTTTAACTCCTTAAAGACAGAGTTAGAAGAGAAATATAATATACCTGAGTTGCTTTCACAAAAAGCATATGAGTATTTAAAGCTTTCGATAGGATTAGCAGAGTATTCTTATACTGATGATTTGAATAAATTTAAGTCAGAGTATCAAAATTTGGTTTCTTTCCCTAGCGATGTTGAACAGCTTAAGAAAAGAATAATTAACGATAATTGGGGTATTGAGATCCCTATGTTAGAGATTAAGGCAATTATAAGCTATAAAATGAACATTAATAGTAATTCCGATATAAATTCTGATTTTAATAAATATAAGAGTTTGATAACTGAATATATGAATCCTAAAAAAGTTTGGCCAACTCAGATGTCTGTTTGTTCTGGAATTTCTGATAGAAGAGCTCAACTATATTTTGATGCTTTGGTTAAAAATGGAGTCATTAGTAGCGACGGTATGATTTTAAAATCTGATATTAGTTTAGCAAAAAGCATTCTTATGGAAACAGAGTTTCCAAATGATTATGAGGGTTATGTGAATAGAAAACTATCAAACGAAGAGGCAACAGTGGCTGTTAATTCTATATATTTTAAGAATAGGGATAATGAGAAGACAGTTGTTATGTTTCTTGAGCTAGAATCGATGATGCAACAATATAGGGACTCTAAGGATATAAGTTTTAAGAATAAGTGTTTGGATGCCATTTATGAAATATTAACGAAGAATGCTATTAATGTGGATTTTAATAGTGAAGAGGCGAAAAATATTGATGATAGAATTATGCTGTTTTTGCTTAGCTATACTCAGGAAAAAGACGATAATGAAAAACTTTCTAAAGTGTTGCTTGAACTTATTTTAAGAAATGATAGGTTAACGGATGCCCAACGCAATCAGCGTGATGAAGCAATAATGAACTTTTTTGCTAAACTGTATAAAAATAATAAAAAGGGAAATATTGCTATAGGGGATAACTTGAACGATCTTTTTATTAAACTCAAGGTAGCCACAGAACAGGACAAACCAGTTTCCCGTAATCTAGGGTTAAAGGCAATTGAGTATGCTACAACAATATTAAATAACTATATTATAGTTGATGATAAAGAAAAGAAAATAGTTAATACAGTCTCCCAGTTGCAACAAGTAATGAATGCAGGAAGAATCAAGGCTGTTATTTCTGGAGATTTAAAGCTTACAGAAAAAGTTAATGATGCTACTACAGGTGTTGAAAAAGAGAAGACTACTGAAACGGTAATGGATGAAGCTATCAGTAAAGGTATTAATGCTTTTCAAACTCTTAGGTTACTAAAAAATGATAAATTGAAAAAGGACGACATTGAGCTTGCAGTTGGGTTATATAGTAGTAAAGGATATATCGAATATTCTAGGATAAGCACTTCAGGTGATGCATCTGGTCAAGCAAACAAAATACTTGAAGCAGTTAAGAATTTCGAAACGGCATATGGATTGATTGATGATAAAACAGATTATACCTACATCAACCCAAAATTTGAGAAAGTAAAAATAGAAGCAACTGTTCATCTAATATTAAATAACTTACATAAGCTTAATAAAGAGTTTCCAAAAGAAGTACAAGATGCTGTAAGCAACTATCAGGGAATGGATGAAGTTTTAAAAGGAATACATTCCATAGATGATGGTCATGTTGCTAATAATATTAATGAATTAGATACTTATATTGGTGAACTTAAAAAAGATATATCTAAATTGGATAAAGCAAGCCAAGAATATATTGAGAATCAAAAATATAGAATGAATATTGATGATATAGATGAGGCAAAAGACATTCTTAATGATTTGAAAATGGAAATAACGGTTAAGTCAATGGCACGTCAAATATTAGCAGCAACTAATGATTCAGATGTAAAAGAATTAGTTACTTCTATGATAGAAAATATTTCTAAAAATGAAGCAATTAAACAGAGTGATTATTATATTTGGGCATTAGTTGACATAGCTGATGATTTATTAAAAAAGATTGAAAAGTTGCCAAATAAGAAAATACAACCTGGTGATTTGCAAATAAGCGTTAGTAAGATATATAAAGAGCTTAAAGGAGTTATTGTCGCTAAGTCTGGAATTACGAAAATAGTTGAAAATGGTGAGTTAACTGTTGGGTTTATAGATAAATTTAAAGCACTTGGAGTAAAAGAAAATACTTCAGAAAAGACTAAACAAGCATATACAACAGTTATGTATATGTTGGCATCGTTGGAGTATCAAGGGAAATTAGTTGAAGCAGAGTTTGTTAATGCAGAAGGATCATGTATCCCTTGCGTAAAAGAGCTTGTGAAGATGATAAAAGATGGTGAAGTACAAGTAGAATTAGATGCTGATATCAAGGTTGCTATGTACCTATTTGTGGTTAATGCTTTACTTGATAAGGTAAAAGATAATGCAGATAACTTTATGGATAACACATCAAATTTTGCAGATTTAAAAGAATATTTTGGTGCACTTGACTCAGATACACTTCAGAAAACTGATTCTAAACTTAGATTCTATTTTGAGTTTGCTAAATTAAAAACAGATTATTATGATGGTGCACTAAATAAAGAAAGCTTTGTTGCACAATACAAGTCTTTATCTACGCTAGCCTATGATGATGAAAGTAAATATAACTTGAACCTCTTTGCTGCCAATTACTATCTTGAACAAGTTATTAATATAGAAGATACAGACAATATTACTGCTGCTTTTAATGCCTTAAATTCAGTTCCTGGTTCTTTCAAGGAAAATATAGATTATAAGTTAGCAAGTATAAGATTTAATCTAAAAAGTGAAGCTGATCAGTCAGTTATTAATATAATAAAGACAATCAAGTATGCTGATCTTACTGATCAACAACAATTTTCTTTTAACTTAGCAGTATTAGAGTTGGCAAATTTACTTAAGGTAGCACCTGATGATAGTAAGTTTTTAGAAAAACTTAAAGATGACCAAGGGAAACTAATTCCGCCAGCCAACTTGATTACTGCTTTAGAAACACTTGCTACAACACCAAAAGACCAGCTAACCGTAAAAGTACTACAGGCAGTTAATATACTAAATAGACAAAAAACTAAGGAAGATGCTGAATATGATAACTTTAATAAGTTTTTAAAAGCTGCTGAAGGGCTTCTAGTCGGTGGTTCTGATGCTAATGCGATAGCAAAGGAGCAGAACAATATACTACTTCTTCGTGGTCTTGGTCATTTTCAGAGAAGAGAATATCCAGCTGCAAGTAAAAAATTCAAGGAAGTAATAAGTTCATACTTTGAAGGCAATGACCTTAAAACAATGACGGACAAAGAGCGTAATGAGTATCTTGGTACAATAGGCGTATATATCGCGACATATTTAAAGGCAAATAAAAATGGTAAAGTGTTAGACTTATCTGATATTAAACTAGACACATTACTCCCAGCTTCTTTTATTGGCAATGATACTAAGTTAAATGACCTTAAACGTAGCTACGCGTTAGATTTGATGTTTGCTAAGAGAGACTATGATGAGTTGCTTAAGTTTAATTTTGATGCAAAGGAACGCGACTTAGGTGATGGCAAACAGAAGCCAGAAGCAGGCTCAGTAGTTCAGCAAAAATTAGAATTACTAAAAGGCTTTGCTAATTTGTATGCAGTAAGTGGTGAACCAAAAATAGAGTTAGCGCAAGATGTTATAAAGGTTTTATATAAAGAAATTAAAGGCACAGCACCAACTGCTGAAAAAACAATTTCTGATATGGTTTCTGAAATAGTTCTAAATAATGATATTGCAATAGACAACAAAATACTATTTATATCTTTAGCGCAGGAAATTAAATATGCAGATAAGTCAGCAACTAAGGATGATACTCCTGTTACCCAAATAGAAGCTTTCTTTAAGGCAATAGAAGAAGATTCTGATGAAAGCAATAATCTACAAGAACATCAGATTACTCAGCTAGTAGAAATATATAGAAAGTTCTTACAGAAGACAGGTCAGAATACTGCAACATTTGATGCACTTATTGGCAGTAAACAAGAATTACCTAAGGACGCACCATTTATAAATAAGCTAGCTACTCAAGCAGACAGAAGTGGCATTGATACGAAAACTAAAGTATTTAATATGGCTGATTTTCCAACACAAGCCCCAAAAATGGTAGCTGATGTTAAAGAAGCAAAAACCATATTTGATGCAGATTTAATTAAGAATCCTGGAAGTATTAAAGTGTCTGACTATTCAGACATGATAGGAGCTTATAGACAGGTTCAGTTGTTTGATGAGGCATTAAAGTTAACAGATGATGCATTAGGTTTTGTTGAAGCGTTAAAGATTAATGATGATAAAAAAGCTTTTTTTAAAAAAGAATTACTAAAAATAAAGATAGAAATCTTACTTGATAAACTACAACTGATGAGACCAAGAGAGCGTGGCGATGGTGCAAGCAAAATTGCAGAAGCGATAGAGGCGTATAAAGCACTTGATAAAGATGGCAAAGACCAAGAGCTTCAAGCAGAAGCTAGATTATTAACAATGGCGTTGGATACAGCCAATGGTGTGAAAACGGAAACTAATTTAGAAGGAATAGCTCTGCCTGAACTGGAAAAAGCTAACTTCGCTTTCCGTTATCAAATGATGCTGGCTTATAACAAGATGGCTCAAAATGGATTTAATGATTATGCAACAGTTAAGCAGGATGTGGATGGTGCTTTTAATGAAATGCCACTTGTTGACAAAGCTAGCTATGAAGAAGCTTTGATGGGAATCTACGTTCGTATGGTAGATAGTGCTAAGGGTGAGTATCAGACTGCAGGGCTAACAGATAAAGAAGTTGTTCCAATGTCTTGGGACCAAGCAGCAACTATACTTGCTGCAACTAATCCTAGTGGAGCTTCAGCTTTGTTGGGTAATTTGTCAAAACTAGATGAAACTTCCTTTCTAAGAGTAAGAGCAACATTGGCAGGTTACAAAGGTTGGTCATATTTCGAAGCTGAAAGAACCTATCCAGCAAAGTTGCCTGATAACGAATATGGATTTATGCTTACACCATTTGGTGTTAGATGGGAAGATAGCCGTAAGGCAAGTATGGCAGATATCTCTCAGACTATTCCAGTTGCTGAGATAGATAATCGTTCAGTTGAGGGAAGATGGTTCCTTGGCAAGATGACTCTTGACCTAAATTCAGCTACGAAGTCTGTTAATTTTACAACAGCTAATGGTGCAATGAGCGCACATAAGAAGAATAATAATACACTGGTTGAAGGACTTAATGCTGAGATGGGTACAGTTACGCATACTGGTACAGCTTCTGGAACATATCCAATTTACCAGACACTTCCAATAGAAGGTGGCTTGCCAGATGGAACAACCGAGATAACTATCCAGATAGGTGAAGGTACCTGGACAGAAAACGGAGTAGATCATGTCGTTTCGCCATACACATATACATATACTTGGGAACAAGAAGAGTTAGTTGCTAAAGATTATGGGTTAAAGACCTTTGATCCAAATGCTACTTATTTAATGGATAACCAACAACTAAATTTGGGTATACCGCTTAATGACACTGTAACTGGAAGGCTAGGCTATAGTGAAGAAGAAGCAGGTACAATTCAAGATGTTAAGAAGTTAAGTTTAGGTATGGATTTTCAAGGTGAAGGTTCACAGTTTGGACTTAACTATAATCATTATTTAGAAAATCAACAACCAGGTTCGATTGTTGGCGGCTATGATGATAAATTTTTCTTACAAAAGAAGCCAGTTGTTACTGATGAATTAAGTGCGAATTTCTCTAAAGAACTATCTGAGAGATTTACCTTTATGGGTTATTACCAAATAGATGACAGAGGTCAGCGTTATGGTAGTCTTGGTCTTCAGTATAAAGATAATACAACAGGCAAAGTTTATGTATATGTTACCTCTGGCAAATATGACTACCTTGGAGCTGATGGTAAGTATGATAGCGTGGAAGCACAGGCAATAGGTGCAAGATGGGAAAAAACATTTAAGTTAGCAACAGGGGAATTAACAACATTTTTAGAAGGACAAATTAGAAGCAATTCCAATAAAGACAAGATAGAAGACGGTCCTGTAGTGCAACCAGGTATTGAACATAAAGTAGATTTAGGTGAAGGAGCTTCTGTTACAACAAGCCTAGTAGGAACAGTACAGCAACCAGGTGAAGGTCAACTAATGAGTTTACAAGCAGGAATAGCTTATCGTGATAATTTGAAGAGAATGGTAGAAGATATGGTTTTAGATAAAGAAGTAAAGAATGTGCAGGTACCAGATAATCAATTAGATAATTTAATGAGTTTATTAGGACTTAAAATTAATGAAAAAGGTGAATTTGTGCCTAGTGGTAAACGAGCAGAGATAAGTACTTTTAATGCAGAGAGATACAAAGGTGTTTTTACATTGAAATCAGCCACCACTGTTGAAGGCCAAAAACTATCTTCATTAACATGTAATGACAGAAAAGCATTTAATGAACTTATTACAGAGTTAGGGAATAGGGAAGAATATCAATTAGCTAATGCTTTACTTTTGAACAATATGAAAAGTAAGCTTGATAAGTTTGCTAGTGCAGATTTTGACGGAGTTAGCCCAGAGGAAGTTACAAGATATTTTGAATTATTGTCTCAGATTGAGAATATGCAAAGCATATTTGTAAATTCTGATAGGGCAGAGTTTCAATATGGATTCTTAAAGTCACTCGACCCATTAGCAGATACTTTGATTGCTAAGATTTCTTATGAAGTTTCTTTGAGATATATTCTTGCAGAAGCGTTTGTTTTAGCTAATAACGGAAAATCAGAAGGGTTGTCATTTAAAGCAGAACAACTAGAACAGTTAATGGCTAGCTTCAAATTGAGGATACAGGACCTTAATTTCCTAGGTTTTGATACTGAGATTAAGCTTGGTTCATCTTTAGCGAATATCCTTACCCATCCAGAAGCTTTATTAAATGTTGGGATCGAGATGAAGCAAGACTTCAGAGTCACAGAGGATGTCAAAGTCAGATTAGGTGCAGAGATATCAACCTTCGATCCTCATTTACATGCAGAGGTTTTAGTCGATTTAGATAAATACATGTTGTCCTTAGGTAATAATACAGGTGTTGAAATAATGGATGCATCTAGGTCTAAAGTAAATTTTGGAGCAAAGGTAGACTTGCTAGGCCTTATAACAGGGCTTGGCAGAATGTCCGCAGCTATTACTTTCGGAAATGCAGAGGGTAGTGCAATGCACGGTGGAGAAGTTACTTGGGCTGGGTTTGGTAGAACAGGGCTGATTATTAGAAAAGAAAAGAATCCAGGACAACAGTTTAGATTCTCAACTGGTGAGATTGTATCAGCTGTAGATTATTTTGGTAAAACTAACTATCAGATGCTTGCTGCTAATGTTGGAAGCGAGCAGTTTGAATATCTTAAAAAGTGGGCACAGGATGTCTGTGCAGTTCCTAGTACTGTTGCAAAACATGCCTTTTCAGGAATTGAAGGCATAACACAGGAGCAGTCTGAAACAATCAGAGAGCAATTAAAGGCAAAAGGCATTTTAGATAATAATTATAGTATAAATATAAATTTAAATGATAAGAATTTAGATTTAGGTTTGAGTGATAAATTTAAAGGTTTAAACAATAAAATAATTTCTGTTTTGCAACAATCCAAAAGAATAAGTATTTTCTATGATCAGGAAGAAGCTGCAAAACTCTATCCTGAAGAGAGAAAGCAAGAGCTTGATTTGTTTAAACAGTTAGTAGCAGAATTGTATGTTCGTAAAGCAAAAGGTATTGATTCCCTTAAGGAACTTAATGCGGTTTTCCTAAATAGAGATGAAGACAAATACGAAGGCGATACGCTTGCTATTGATATGGATAGTCTAAAGAAAATGGTACGAGAAATTTCTAAAGGGAAAGCAGCCCACTCAGTAATTAGTGAGTATTTAAATAGTATAAAACATACAAATAGAACAAATATAGAGGCTAAAGATAAGTTGATAGATGCAATTGCGTTATCAAAAGGCTCTCCAGAACTTAAGGCTAGTATTCAGACATTGATAGTAGAACTAGCGAATAAAGGGTTAGAGTTTAATGTTAGTGACAAAATTATAGCTAAGATTGCAGAAGATAATGATGCTTTAGTTGGTTTAAATAAAATGTTGGCAGTTTTTAGAGATGAATTAGATACTAGAATCCCGGATATGGTTCTAACTATTGATGATAGTGGTTTCTTGGGATTATTCAGAAGTAATGAAGTTGACCAATATTCTTTTGAGATAGCTTTTGAGAATTTAAGAAGTGTTGGTAAGGATAAGGGCGATATGGTTGAGAATTCTATTTTGAATAAGCTTAGAGGTGAAGTAAGTCGAATAAACTATGTAGATAAGAATCTATCTAGCTTAATGGCAATGCTTCAGAAGCAGAGGATAGATGTTGATTTTGCTTACGCTAGGAAAGATGGTCTTGATAATGTTTTTACAATAGAGATGAGAGGTACTGGTAGCAAAGAGTATAAAGATAAAAAAGAACATTATGAAGTACATGTAACAGATTCAGGGGAAATGACATTATTTCAGGTATTTAAAGATAAAAAAGGAAATGAAACAAGTAGAATTGAAGTAAAGATTAACTCGCAAAGCAATGTTTTTCATAGAGCACTTTTCTTGATGTTCAAAGGCGGAGGAAGAGTTCCATCTGCTTACGTGAAGATGTTTGAGAAGGCTAAAATACAAGCAGATGAAAATGTTAAGGTAGAGCGTTCATTATTGGGTGCTAGTGCAGTTAGTCAGGGGGCTATTGATAGCGCAAAAGAAGATCTAGCAGTAAGCGAAACGGAATTAAAGGAAAAATCTCAGGCGTTAGCTGCTTTAAATATATCTGTTCAGCAATTAACTGCTAGTTTAGCGAACGCTACTAGTGCATTTGATGCGGCACTGGCTAAAAAAGCAGAATTAGAAGCTGAAATTGTTGCACTTGGAAGTAGTCCGAAGAAAGAAGAAGCTAAACAGAAGCAAGAAGCTTTAGATAAAGCGAGAAAAACAGTTGCTGACCTGAAACCAGAAGTGGATAGGCTAATTGTAGAATCCAAGAAAATAGAGGCAGAGATAAAAGCAAATGATGCTGAGATAGCAAGAATAACAGAAGAGATTGCAAAGAAAAAAGTTGAGCTAGGTACTCTTAATGCAACAGCAGGAGATCTAGAAACTAAAAATACAGAGGTAGCCAGACTAGAAGGTTTGCTTAGAACTACGCAAACTAATTTAGGTACAGAAAAGGCAAAGTTTAATGATTGGATACCATTCAATGAGGATCAGAAAAAGGTAGATACGTTGGAGAAAGAAGAAAAAGCCACTCTTTCAACTCTTCGTGGAGCACGTGAGGCCGTGAACGTTTCTGCTAAAGCCAAAGTAGATGCAGTTGCTTTGCAACTTAGCATTGATGGTTTTGAAAAACAAGTTAAAGAACGGGGTGAAGCTAACGTTGCATTACAAGCAAGCCTTAAGGCTTTACAGGAGAAAGTTGCACCAATGCAAGCTGAGCTTCAAAACGCTGAGACTAGTATTCCTAAGTTAGATTCTGAAGTTGTTTCTTTGAACGAAGAAGTTACTA
>DYQY01000013.1:0-12360 GCA_020719045.1 Candidatus Termititenax sp. | reverse complement strand
AGCTACAGCTACAGGTCAAGCTCAGAGTATTAGAACACAACTAGATGGCTTAGCTACAGAAAGCTGGACGAATAGGTCAATGGACTTAAGCTCAGCAAAACCATGGAAAGACTTGGATAATTTAGAAGATGTTACAGATATTGAGTTTATCCAAGCTGTGATGTATTTAAAAGCTGATACTGCTCAAAACAGAGAGAAAGTATCAATGGTAACCGCTGAGACAATCAAACAAGGCAAGATAGAGTGGAATGTTAATTTGAATAAATTAATGAAACAATTTAATGTTAAAGACAAGAAAGAGCTAGTCTATGTAGCTGTTGCTAAGAAGATGAAAGAAAAGATTGGGAAAGACGACGAAAAGACATTGATTAATGAATTAGCTAGTATTAAAGATAGCACAGTACGAGAAACATTAATCGAATTTCTAAAAGTTGAAAAGGTAAATGTAGATATGACTAAACTAAGTGCAGCTGTTAAAAGAAGAAGTTCTCCAGGCCCAGCATTTAGAAGGTAGGTCAATCTCGATACACTCCGTCGGGCTTCGACGCTTCGAGAGCCTCAGCGACCGAAGCTAAGCTACAGAATTAATTTATATGAAATAAATGACCAAAAAGGTCACTGAGTGTTTTGCGAAGCAAAATGTATCGAAGTGACAATTGCTAAGCAATCACTCGATGAACGGAAATTGTATCGAAGGGTGAGCGTAACACTTTGAAGGTAATGGTAGTTACTATACAGGCAGTACCAAGGATTTAACTAGACGGTTATGGGAACACGATAATTTTCTAGGTGCTAATTATACCAAAAAGAAGTCTCCAGTGAAGTTAGTTTATTGTGAAGAATTTTCTCGTATCGATGAAGCTTTTAACAGGGAGAAACAAGTTCAAGGTTGGAGCCATGCAAAGAAGAAGGCGTTGGTTGAGGGACAAGGTGAAAAGTTGACGGAGTTATCAAAGAAAATATGGCCACTTCGATACAATTTTGCGAAGCAAAATGTATCGAAGTGACAGGCAATAGTATCGAGACGCAGAGGGTTCCCGAAGTGACCGTAGCTACATAAAATTAACTACATAAAATCCAACGAATAAACAGTAGTAACCAAATAAGTGGAAGCCACCTTTGGTGATTAGTTTCATTAAGAAGTGAATAGCAAACATGCCTGCTACAAAACTACAGAGCATGCCTACTAGGTACGATGGTGTAAACATAATAGAAGTATCTAGCTCTAAAACAGTCGCTGCTAATATAGCTGGTATGGATAGTATAAAGGAGAATTCAGCGGCCTGTTTTTTTGATATGCCTGTCATTAGTGCAGTCGCAATAGTGCTGCCAGAGCGAGATAAGCCAGGAATAACGGCAATCCCTTGTCCTATTCCTATTAGTAAACTACTAAATAAGTTTAGAGGTTTAGTGGTTTTTTGCTTTTTTTGAATAATATTAGATGTAAATAGTAGTAGGGCTGTGAAAATAAGTGCGGTTCCTACCAGATTAAGCTCATTTTTGTTTGCCTTAAGTGTTTCTCTTAATGCTAGTCCAATAATGCCGGTTGGTATCATCGCTGCTATTACATAGAAAGAGAAAAGTCGGTTAGTATGCTTCTCTTTATCTTTTAAGTTGATTAAAGCATCGATTAATGTCCAGATTTGTTTGCGAAAGTAAACAAATACAGCCAAGAGTGTTCCTAAGTGGAGTATTAATTCTAAACTAAGGTCAGTGAAAGAAAGTCCCAGTAGATGTTCTGCAATAACAAGATGACCAGAGCTACTTATTGGTAGAAATTCAGTAAGGCCTTGTACGATTCCTAGAAGAGCAATTTTAAGCATGGAGTTATTATACTGTTTATTTGTTTATTTGTTTATATGTTTATTTGTTTATTTGTTTAAGACAGTATTTTATCTAAGGTGAGCATGGACTAAACCCTCTCCGTCGCGTAAGCAATGGAGAGGCTGGAAAAGGTTAAAGGTGGACCCTGCACCAGAAGGTGCGGGGGACGGAATGGTGTCGCTATTGATTAAGTTTCTTGAATCTATATAAGAATGGGCTAGCTATAAAAATTGATGAATAAGCCCCAGCACTTATACCTATTATTAAGGCAAGAGCAAAATCTTTTAATGATGCTCCACCAAATAAATAGATTGCTATTAACGTTAATAGTGTTGTTGTTGTTGTATATATAGAACGTGTCATAGTTTGATTTAAGCTTTGGTTAATAATATCGAAGACTGATTCCTTGCTTTCTTTTAGGTTTTCTCTAATTCTATCGAAGATAACAATTGTATCATTAATAGAATATCCCATTACTGTTAGAAAGGCAGCTACATATGCTGTATTTACTTCTATTTGTAATAAAGCAGTTAGCCCTATTAAGATTAGTCCGTCATGGATTAAGGCAATTATGGCTGCTATTGCTGCCCAGAATTCAAAGCGGAATGTAATGTAAATTAGTAAAAGCATCATGGCAATACCAGTTATTGCAACAGCTTGGTTTTGAAGTTCATTTCCAACTGATGGACCAATGTAGTCAGTAGACTGAATTGAAGAACCTTCTATTCCAGTTGTTATGATATTGGATAATTCATCAATAGAAAGTTTTGCCTTTTGAAACTTTAAAGAAAAGAAATACTTATCAACAGTTGTTAGCTGAACGTTTTCTATCCCTTTTTCTGATAGCACTTTTCTTATTATAGTTGTTAATTTTGTTCTTGTTTTCTCAGATAATGTTCCTGTTGTGTTAAATTCTTGCGTTGATTCATTAATTCCAACAACATATGAAACCCCACCAGTGAAATCTATCCCAAGGTTAAAAGCGCTTCCAGTATTTATGAAATTAGTAATCATAGAGTAGATACCAATACCAATAATGATAGTTGATAGTCCGAACCAGTATTTAGTTTTATCTAGAAAATATATTTTACCCATAATTTAACTCCTTATTTGAACCTAACTAGGTTGCTTTCTCTTATTTTTGTAATACTAAGACTGCTGAATAAAAAGAATTTCGTAAGTACGATTGCTGTGAACATACTTATTACAATACCAACAGATAGTGTTACTGCGAACCCTTTGATAGTACCTGTTCCTAGCCAGAACAATACGAAAGCAGTCAAAAGCGTAGTAACGTTTGAGTCTACGATGGTAGTTAATGCTCGTTGGAACCCTGCTTCAAGTGCGTTTTTGATTGTCTTTCCGTTTCGTAGTTCTTCTTTGTATCTTTCAAAGATTAATACATTTGCATCAACTGCCATGCCTAAAGAAAGAACGATACCAGCTAAACCAGGAAGTGTAAGTGTTACTCCTAGTAACCTGAAAGCAGTCATTGATAAAAAGAAATAGAAAATAAGAGAGAGGATAGAAATAAAGCCAAGAAATTTATAGATAACTAACATAAATATCGCAACTAGAATAAATCCAACAATTCCAGCCTTTATGCTTTGGTCAATAGATGCTTTACCAAGAGAAGGGCCTATTTCTTTCTTTTCAATTATCTTTACAGGTACTGGAAGTGAGCCAGCTTTCAGTTTTATTACCATGTCTTGAACTTCTCTTATTGAGAAAGAACCAGATATCTGTGCTTTACCGCCTGGGATAGGTCCGTTGATTCTAGGTGCTGATATAACAACTCCGTCTAGTAATATGGCAAGCGGTTTTCCTACATTTTGTCTCGTAACATCTGCAAACTTCTTTGTTCCTTCTGCAGTGAATTCAATATTAATAATTGGTTTACCAAATTGGTCTACGCTTGGCCCTGCAAAGCTTAAGTCGTTTCCTGATAGTCTAGTTTTACCTAAGAAGATTGGTGTTTCTTGAACAACTTTGCCACTATCGTCTTTGATAAGCATTTTCTCAAGTCTCATTCCTTCGCCACCAATTATTTTAATTTCTTCAGTAGTAAGTGTCTCTGCATCCATTGGAGCAAACTCTGCTTCAACAAATTCTAGAAGAGCTGTATCCCCAATTAGCTTTTCTGCTCTTTTTGGATCAGATATGCCTGGAAGCTCAACAATTATTTGTCTTTGACCTTTTCTTTGGATAACTGGTTCAGATACACCTAATCCGTCAATTCTGCTTTGGATAACAGCAAGTGCTCCAAGTACTGCATCATCGTTAACTTTTATTTGTTCAGTGTCTTGAGCTTCTAATACAAGTAGCATCCCACCTTGTAAGTCTAGGCCAAGGTTGATAGGTGCTTTATTTGCTATTAGGATCATTAAAGCAATTCCAATAACTAGGTAAAATAATTTAAGCTTATTTGTGAACATTTATGTTTATTCCTCCAGTATGTTATTCCTGATTATTGTTACAAGGTTAATCAGGTATTTTATATTATGTATCGACATTAATGTCATCCCAAGCATTTCTTGGTTTCTCCATAAATGTCTAATATAGGCTTTTGAGTAATTTCGGCAAGCGTAGCAGTCGCAGTTTTCTTCTAATGGTCCTTTTTCAAACTCATATTCTGGTCGTTTGATGCTTTTTCTTCCTTGGTCAGTAAAGAAAGCACCATGTCTCGCCAGTCTAGTAGGAAGAACGCAGTCAAACATATCTATGCCTAGTTTTATGCAAGTTGTTAAATCTTCAGGTGTCCCAACACCCATTAGATAACGAGGTTTGTCTTCTGGTATTAGTCCAGTTGTATATTCCACAAGTGGATACATTTTTTCTGGTCCTTCTCCAACACTAAGCCCACCAATTGCATAACCGAAAAGATTCAAATCAAGTAACTGTTCTGCGGATTCTTTGCGACATTCCGGGAACATGCCTCCCTGTATTATAGCAAAGAGGGCTTGAGAGTGTCGACCTGTGTTATTAAGGTATTCTTGCGATCTTTTTGCCCATCTAGTTGTTAGCTCTAGTGACTTATAAGTTTTATCAATATTTGTTTCTGCTGGCAGACATTCATCAAGTGGCATTATAATATCAGCGCCAATTTTCTGTTGTATTTCGATAACTCTTTCTGGTGTGAATTCAAACTTGTCTCCATTAAGATGAGAATTAAATATTACACCATTCTCTGTGATTTTTCTTAGGTTTCCTAAGCTAAAAACCTGAAAACCGCCACTATCTGTCAGAATAGGTTTATGCCAATTCATGAAGCTATGAATGCCTCCAAGTTGCTCTAGAACTTCTGTTCCTGGCCTAAGAAATAGGTGATAGGTATTAGCCAGAATTATGTCTGCATTAGTATCAAGGACCATCTCAGGAGTAAGGCCTTTTACAGAGGCTAAGGTGCCAACTGGCATGAACACTGGAGTCTTTATGTCTCCGTGTGGTGTAGTAAGAATGCCTGCTCGTCCTTTGTGCTTTTTACTTTTTTTAAGAATTTTAAAGGAAAAATTATTCATTACAGTATTATATGTTTATTAGCTCGCTTCGACAATTAATAATGGTAGGGTGTTTAAACTAATATATTCATCATAAGCGCAAGTTCTTTTAATAAAGAATTATTTTGGTCTGATTGATACAGAACAAATGCTTTTGTTTCAGAAGATGCTCGATTAAAAGTTATCCCAAGTTTTTCATAGATGCTAAGGAAGGAGATAGCTTCGTTTATATCTTGTGGGTTTTTGTTTTTTTCTATTTTACTAATTAGGGTTTTTAGATAGTTTTCAAGATAAGCTCTTGTGTCATTAGTATTTATTTTTAAGTGTAAACTATTGCTTAGGCTAATAATACTTAGTGCTGGTTTTAGGTTTTTGTTCGTCCAGCTTGTGATTTCTTGGATTTCACTAAGTAGCTTTGCAGACATTATTATTTCAATAGCAGACTTTATTTCAGGAGGAAGGAATCCACCCATTACGACTGTATCTTCAATCAAATCTTTAAATCCTGTGTATAATTTATTTAGATCTTTGTTTAGTCGATTCGTTTTCTTAGACCAGAGGATATCCATGATTTCCGAACTTTCTTCAAAGTTAAGGTCAACCATTGTAAGTGTTTTCTTATAGTATTTTTTTAGTAGAAGATTATTGTTATCTTGGGATTCACTTCCCAGAAATTCTTTTTTTACTGTTTCTAGATTTTGATAGTTATTGCTGACATAAGTTTTTATCTGACCGTTCTTTTCTGTTAGTAGAACGGAGCTTTCCATAATTCTTCCTGTGTTAATGTTTTCAGTAATGCAATTTAATGTTCTGAAGGTTGTGTCCTCTGACCAGAAAGATAAGTCCTCAATCGGAGTAATCTTGTATAGATAAACAACTTGTTCCTTTATCTTGCTTGTAAGATGAGCTTTCACAATAAACTGGTTTAATGCTTTTTCAGGTGTTAATTCATAGGGACTTATCCATTTTTTGTAAATAGCATCGCCATTATGTGTTGGAGCAATGTTGCTTTTTGCTTCTTTTAAAAAAGAGATAAAAACCTTTTCAAGGTCAGTTTTGGCATGAGTTCTAGCGTAGAAAATTGCAGCGTTTGCGTATTTGATAATCTGAACAGTTTCTAATCCAGATATTTCAGAGAAAAACCATCCACAGCTAGTGAACATTAGTTGGCTAAAACGTTGGCATTCAAGAAGTTCGAGTAATTTAACCTTAGTTGCCTCATCAAGTTTTGTTTTAGAGTTTTTTTCAAAAAATTTATCTCTACTCCAAATTCCGTGAAATACAAAATAGTAATCATTTCTAGCTTTTTCAATGTCAGCAAAGTATGGTTCAGTCTCTTTTGCATAGATTTCCCATAGCAAATCTCTTAGTACATTTAGTCCTTCTCTGAGAGGTTTTCTCCATTCTTGGTTCCAATCAGCTCCTCCACCTGTACTACATCCGCAATTTTCTTTCCATCTTCCAACACCGTGAGAACAACTCCAAGCAGTTCCTTCATTGTTAGTGCCTTCTTTAAGAACAGCTTCTGATATTGGTGCAAATCTTTCTAGGAATGCTCCATAGTTTATTTGCTTCATATGATACTCTTCAGCAAGATGTTTGAAAAAGTATGAAAGACACATGTCACCAAATGGTTCGTGGTGTCCGTAACTTTCGCCATCTGTTGAAGCAGTAACCAGTGTTGGCCTGCCTTGATTTGGTTTTGCTGCCGTATCTAGCTTTTCTGCAAAATGTCTAGCATCTCTGAGTAGGTGTTCGAAACTTACAGCTGTTGAGATAGGTGCATCATAGAAAAATACGTCTAAGTACTTTTCTTTATTATCATCGACAAATATTCTGTATGGTTGTGTTGGATCAACTGTTCCATTGTCAACACTTAACCATTCATTTGAAAAATATGTTTTAACTTTTTCTACTTGAAAAGGGGATAGTACAGTAAATTTTATCCCATTATCAATTAGTGCTTTAACTGTATCCATATTGATAGCAGTTTCTGCAAGCCACATTCCTTCTGGGTCTCTACCAAAGTGTTTTTTGAAATCAGCAATTCCCCATTTTATTTGAGTTTGCTTATCTCTTTCGTTAGCTAGTGGCATTATTATGTGGTTATATACTTGAGCAATAGCGTTGCCATGGCCATTGTTGGTTTCCTTGCTAATAATATCTGCCTCTATTATTTTCTCATAGGTGCTTTTATCATTATCAAGAAGCCAATTCATGAGGGTAGGTCCAACATTAAAACTGATGTACTGATAATTATTTACTATATCAACAATTTTCCCATGCGGTGAAAGTATTCTAGATGAAGTGTTTGGTCTATAACATTCATCATTTATTCGTTCATTCCAGTCATGGTATGGGTATGCACTTTCTTGTCTTTCAATTTTATTTAGATATGGATTTTCACGAGGTGGTTGATAGAAGTGTCCGTGAATACAGATGTATTTGTTCATTGTTCCCCCAATGGTATTTCTCTCTTACACTTCGACAGGCTCAGTGACCGTTCGAAAATTAAATGCCTACACGTATAATACTAGCAACGTCTTTGATACAAGACAATGCTTTGATTTCTTTTATTGCGCTGTTCTTGATGCCTTCTTTTATGGTGTGTGTAACAACCACCAGTTCTGCATCTTCGCCTGCACCTTTTTGGATAGCTTCTTTGATGCTAATGTTTCTTTTGGCAAATATGCCACTAATTTCCGCAAGCACACCAGGTTTATCTTCTACCAGTAGTCTTATGTAGTATTTTGATGCAATCTCTTCTTTTGGAAGGATGTTTATTGTTTGTTTCTTTTCTGTTCCGTAAGCAGACTCGTTTATAATATTCAGAATATCTGCCCAAACAGAACCAGCTGTTGGAATACTACCAGCCCCTCTGCCGTAGAACATACTTTCGCCAGTTGCATCTCCATCAACATAGATAGCATTAAAAACATAGTTTACTGAAGCAAGTGGGTGAGTGTTGCTTATGATAACTGGATGCACCCTAAGTTCTAGTCCTTTGTCTGTGTTTCTTGCGATAGCAAGTAGTTTAATACTAGCATCAAGATTTTTGGCATAATTAATATCTTTGGCTGATATTTTAGTAATACCTTCCATTAAAATCTGATCAATACTGATTTCAGTCTGAAAAGCTATGGAGGCAAGAATGGATAGTTTGTAGCTACTATCTAAACCTTCAACATCAGAGGAAGGGTCAGCTTCTGCATAGCCTAATTTCTGAGCTTCCTTAAGTACAACAGAGTAGTCTGCGCCTTCTTTTTGCATTTTTGTAAGAATAAAGTTGGTTGTTCCATTAAGGATGCCAACGATTTCTTTAAAGTTGTTTGGTGATAGTGAGTCTTTAAGATTGTTAATAATTGGTATAGCCCCACCAACTGAAGCTTCATAGAGTAATGATACATTATTGTCGTCAGCTATTTTTAGAAGTTCTTTGCCGTATTTGGCTAAGACAAGCTTATTGGCTGTAATTACATGTTTTTTAGCTTTTAGCGCTGTTTCAATAATCGTTCTAGCAGGCTCATCTCCACCGATTAGTTCAACAATAATGTTAATCTCTGGGTCAGCAATTAATTCTTTGTAACTACTAGTTTTTTGAAAAGCTGAAAGGTCATAAGGACATTTGCTGAAGTCTAAGTCGCAAATAGTTTTAAGTTTAAATGGTTTTTTTGCATGAGATTTAAGTTTATCAAAGTTGTTTTGATAAAGAGCAATAACACCTGAGCCGATTGTTCCTGTTCCTATAAGTCCGATGTTCATAACGTTATTATAATGTTTATTTGTTTATTTGTTTAGCTGTTTATTTGTAATAATGAAAAGCTTGCCTAAGCGAAGCTCTGGTCATCGAGTGTCCGACTAAGGCGGATGTATCGAGATGAAGAGCGGAGACTGGTGAAAAGTGAATTTCTTGATTTGCCTGTCTTTTGTAGCTCGAAGCTTTATCTTATATTAGATAGGTCTACAGCCCATGCTTTATGAAAATTATTTATAAATTCTTGAAGGCTAAGAACTAAAATACCTTTATTAGTATCATGAGGGTTTATAAGAACAACTTCATCTGTTTCTTGTAAGTATGACTGAATAAAGTAAGCATGTTTTGGAACTATTTTGCTACTGGTAGGAGTAGTAGAGCTTCCTGCGATAATCATTCGTTCACCAATAAACGCTGAATAGTTATCTAGGTTTTTTCTAAGGGTATCAATGTTGGGTGAGAAGACATTTTTAGGTTTTCTACCTAATAGTATTTTTATTGCATTTTGTATACTTCCTGATTCAGCTAAAACCATAGTGTGTGGCTCATCATTCATGTCATCATTTTCTGATGGTTGGACTCTTAACCATCTTGACTCAATTTCTACAATAGCTTTTCCAAAGGTTCTTTCCAAAAGAAGGTCGCCGATTCTGCCTTCTTGGAGCTTATGGTCAGTCGTAAAGAGGTCAGTTATGTGGATGTTTGTTTTTATTGTTCCCATGTTGCCGCTACTATCATTTTGTCTTGGATCGAAAAAGGTTACCTCCCAGGTATAGGGTGAAACTTCTCTAATCATTTTAGGTAGTATTTTGTATGCTATTCCAGCACGAAAAATACCTTCGTATACAGCTAAGAAATAGCAGTTTCCGATTGTCCCTTGTTTAATCGAGCCTTCTACAGCTCCGTTTTGAAATAGATGGTGAATATTGTGAAAAACAGGATTCCATTCTTTAAGCTTATCTATAGCTACTTTCTTGTATTTGTGACCTTCGTAATCCCAATGCACCTCACACTTTCCGTCTCTTATGTCCTTAACAATACCTTCGTGAAACATGCTAGATGTTTTGCTAAATACCTTAACTTTTTGTCCAACCTTAAATGGGTTGTGGTATTCAAGCTCAAGTGAATGAAACCATTTTTCTCCAGTTGGGGTTTTGATTAGATGTCTATCTGTTTTACTATCAAGTATTTTTTCGGTAATGTATTTTCCGTTATGCTTTATTTGTACATAGTCTCCAGTATAAAACATTTTTTCAGATAATTTTTTATCAGCTATTATTTTGTATGTCATATGAATATTAAGCCCATTAATTAATAATAATAAACATTGTGAAATAGTATGTTTAAGATGGAAAATTTTGGGCAATATCATAATAGAGGTATGGATGAATGGATCCCCCTCCTTTGCCTGTTGCAAAGGTATCCCTTACTTGTGCTGAGCTTGTCGAAGCATGAAGGGGGAATTTGGGAAAATTGAAAATTAATGAAATAAAAATAGTTTTAGAACGATAATTTAGTGAATCATAAACCCTCTCCGTCAAAGATGGAGAGGGTGGCGATAAGATAGAGACTAAGAAGTTCTCAACTGGTTACGCCGGGTGAGGCGGAAAAGGTTAAAGGAGCAACAATGACAGTAGCAGGAGCAGGACTATATATAAATCAAGTTACTCTTGGCGGGGTTAAAAAAGTAGATATTACTGCTACACCAACTTCTAATGGCACTGAAATTTCTTCAATCAGGTTAGCACAAACATTGAATATGGCACTTGGATTGTCTCTTCCAATAGACATAAGTGGCGCTAAGAGATTAATGGAAACACTAATGGCACTAGATGTTGGTAATGCTGGCGAATCAGCTCTTGATAAATTACTTGATGGAGTTTCTCAAATAGGCAGTGGCGAAAAACACTTCTCTGAAGAAGGACGTAACGCTGTTAAATTAGCAGTTGAGGAATGGATAACTGCTACTGATAATGATAAACAAACAAAACCAGATACATTACAAGCTTTACTCGTTGATGGTGCTAAAGTTAAGGCTGGTAGTCTTAGTACTGAGGCTGAAGCTAAAGACGTTTGGGTAACTACTGGTACTGGAGTTAATAAGTATGATGATATAAGTGCCTTTCGGGAGGCTTTAAAGATTGAACCAGCACCCACACCACCTCCAGTAGATGTAGCAGAGCCTATTCTTCTTGCAGCAATTTCCCTTGGGCTGTTAATGGAGAAAGTTACAAATGGCAACCTGGCAAGTTCAGACATTGCAGATAACTCGCTTCCTACCTGTATAGATGATATTTTTACAGATTCGTTAAATAATGATGAAAAGATAGATGTCCTAAATCAGCTTGGGAGAATGGGTTTTTTTGGGAAATCAGAAGATTATAATGAAGGGAAAAATGGTGTTTTTGGTAAGCAAGGAAAAGATATAAGTATTACTTATGCTGGTGGAACTGGGTTTTATGATAGATTTTTTAAGGGTAAGACAGATAATGTATCTGACTGTTTAAGGTCAGGTATTCATGCGTTATCTCGTTCTTATGAGTTTTCTAAGACATTATCAACAGTTAAGGGTCATAATTTGTTTGTTGAAGATTTCTTAACTGCTGCTTCTTATTCTGAAAGAACAATAAGTACAACTATTGATTTTGCGGCAAAAAATCTTGCCAAAAGTTTGAGTAATAATGGTACTAACGTAACAGCTGACCAACTAAAATCGTTAGCAACTACAGCATCACAGAATAATTTTGTTAGACCAAGTAGTGCAGATAACAGCTTACAGATAACTATAGACCCGGCAGATGCTTCGAAAGTAGTATTATCTGTTTGTATAGGAGGGAAATACAAGCCAGTATTAATTTTAGCTAAGGTTGATTGGGAAAAAGGAGTAGCGCTAATAAATACAAAAAATTATAGGGACTTATGGTTGCTTAATTTCTTTGAGTATATCTTGCATGAAAAAGATAAAGTAAGTACCTTGGCTAATGGGAAGATAGATGCTACTACAAATACAAAGCAAAATGAAGTAATCAATGTTGCACCAAAGCTATCGCTAGCAGAACCAGCAGGTGGAACAACAGGGCAACAAGCACCGGCAGGAGGACAATCAACACTAGCAGAACCAGTTAATGTGAAATTAAATATTAATGGTGTCGGTACAGATGTTAACGTAAAAAGGTTTGCTGCAATTGCATCGAATAATTTATCTACAACTATTGTTAGTAGTGGACAAAATGCTATAAAAAATGCATTGCTTGTATATGATAAGTCCTTACAGATTTTAGCAGT
>DYQY01000024.1 GCA_020719045.1 Candidatus Termititenax sp. | reverse complement strand
AAATGAAAAGTTTCAGCAAAACGTACAATACGAATTAGATTTAACAATATAAACAATCACTACATGCAAGTAATCAAACAACTCCGAACAAAGAGCAATAATGCTCACAGAACTATAACGCTACTTAAAAACGATTATGGTGATTACGTTTTCTGCCTATCTACAGAAAGGCTTATTGACAGAAAAAGGCGAGAGATTGCAAGGTATAAGATATTCTATACTGTAGAAACGTTTTACACAATGCTTCACCTTATGAATTTATTTACCGACAACGATATTCGTAAATTATTCCCAGAGCCAATAATCAAAGAAACGGTTTATCAATTTAAAAATACGGAGATTTATGAAAACAACAGATAAACCACTTTTCAGCAACGGTACTGAATTTACATCATGGACATTTAGGAATTGTGATAATTGCGTAAAACAATCACACTACAATGAAAAGAACGACACCTACTCGCAATTTCGCTGCTCTATTGATAGGGATATATCTATGCAGCAAGTCGGATTGAATGAGGTGAATTTGAAAAGCTGGGAAACTACACAACTTAAAGATTGTCCGTATATTCAGACAGTTAGAAAAGTGACTAAAAAACGAGTGATAAAAATCAACTAATAATGGAGTTATGACAGACAAAGATTGGACGGGTAATCAAAATAGCATTTACAAAACATTAGGAGCTTCAAATCATACGGGAAAAGACCGTGAAGAAAATGATTTTTATGCTACAGAACCAAAAGCGATAGATTTATTGTTAGAGGTTGAAAGTTTCGACACGCATATATTGGAGCCTGCATGTGGTGAAGGTCATTTATCTAAGCGGTTATTAAAGCATGGGCATGTAGTAGAAAGCTGCGATTTAATTGACAGAGGATTTGGATATAAGGCTGATTTTTTTAACTTTGAAAGTTTCCATGGTGATATTATAACAAATCCACCATATAAATTTGCTAAAGAGTTTATAGAACACTCACTTTCAATTATTAGAACCGGCAATAAGGTGGCAATGTTTCTTAAACTTCAATTTATGGAAGGTAAGGCGCGTAAAAAGTTATTTCAATCAAATCCACCTAAAACGATATATGTTTCAAGTAGTCGGCTGCTATGCGCTAAAAATGCAGATTTTGAAGGTATGATAAAAGGCGGTGGCTCGGCTGTTGCTTATGCTTGGTATGTATGGGAAAAAGGCTTTAGCGGTAAAACTACAATTGAATGGATAAATTAAATATATTATGACAAAAGAAATGCAACAATTGTACGATAGAATTTCGAAGTTAGAGAAATCTGCTATGGAATTATCGAGTGGTATATCGGTGGAGGATTCGCTTAATAAAGAGTTTGATATTCGTAGGAAAAACATACTGCTCGGAAAGGCTATTGGGTATGCGTATGTGCAAGTATTGATTGAGGAAATGGATAAAAAGGCTGCTAAATAACTAGCAGCCTTTTTTGTATGACTACATGATTACAACCTCTTTACAGCGACAACTACAATGAACCGGAGTTACAAACTCATTAGCCGGAAATATAACACCGATATTCATTTGACAAGCAGCGCACGTTTTGGCATCGTTAACAACGAGGATATATTTAAACAATCCATTTTTACCCCATGTCTTATTATTTGAAATAGCATATCCAGCCATTATCATATCGTGATTGAGGCGAAGTATTGATTTGTATGCCGATGTGATGCCGCCCACGCCAACCGCTAAAATGCCACTCGCCCTTACAGCTGAATAGCCTTCTGCATCAAGTATTTCAGAAACCGTATGAGGCGATTGGATATTCAGCATAAACCAATTAGTGATTTCGAGTTCAGATAGTTTTTTGACCATACCTACAGCCACGAAAGCCTCCAGCTCAAATTTAAGACGATTAGAATATACTGCCAATCGCTGCAAATAAGTTTTGCCATATCTTTCGGAATTAACCCAGCTATCAGAATCCCAATCCTCAATATCCAAATCCATAGACAGATTGAGCCTTCTCGAAATTGACTTTGTGTAACGAACGTTTTTTTTGATTATCGCTTCAATATCGCTTCTCATTTTAGCCAAAATCAAATTCACTTTTTGATTCATACCAAAGCGAAATTCCATGCCTTGTACTGACATGAGAAAAGCAACCGCAACTATATCGCGAACGGCTGTATTGATTCTATCCTTTACTTCTGCATCGGTTGTTTTTACATTATAATCAACGCGCTTTGCATATTCGTAAACCTTATTTTCTATTTCGAGTTTTGTCATATTTCTAAATCTATATCTGGTAAATCTTTGTATCTATCTTCGATAAATGTCTTATGTGGGCACTTGTCGCATATATCCGCTGGAAGATAATAATGAATGTATTTTTCTGTTTCGCTAAGCTCTATACTCTTATCTTTGAGTTTAGCATCCATAAGATCTGTTTGTTGTTTTACTATCTGTGCTAAAATTTGAGGATCTTTTGTTGTTTCCTTCAATATTTCAAGCTCGATATAGTTTTTTTCACGAATCTCTGATGGCGATAAACTAGCAATAGCTTCATACTCCTTGTTTTTTATAGCAGCAAACTCAGAGTGTTCTATATTTTTCATTCTACAGTACTCATCAAATCCGCTTTTAGCAAATTCAGCTCTGCGCGAATCAATATAGTTTGCATTTTCCGGTTTGGAGAAAAATATACTTGCGCCTGAATTGGCCGAAGCAATCTCGCTATAATCAGCACCGAGCGTTACGCGTCTGTACATATCGTGAGCCAAAACCATATTATTAGTGGTAACGAAAAGGTCACATGCTAACCTGCGAAACAAATCCACTTTATTGTCAGATAGCTTTGCAGCCTTAACGACACCTTTTTGAACCGTTTTGGTTTTATTTCTATCTATAATTGGTATTTTATCCATATTACTTTTTGTTATTATCAGGGTTATTATCTTTTACTGGTTGCGCCGGTGAACTTAATGACATTGCGGCTTCCTGTTTTGCCAACTCCTCAGCTTCTTTTTTAGCCTGCTCCTCCAACCGCTTCACTTCGTCATTGGCAGCATAAGGCATATTTTCAGCAATAGTTTGTGCGCTAAGTGAACCGTACTGTTTAGCTTGACCAAGACTTGTCATAACTGAACCATCGTCTTGTGGTGTGAACATTTTGATAAATACAGTGATATTCATTTTTGCAATATCATTTGCAATGGCAGGCATTTCAAACATAATACCATCTTTCACAATGCGATTTATCTTATCAATAATCGAATTAAATTCGTTAATTAACTGATGTGCAATACGTTCAGTAGGATAGAACATCATTTTCATAGAACCTGTAGGCATATCACCACTCGATTTTGATTTCGGGAAAACCATACCAAGTTTATTTGATATGACTTCGAGAGAGGTTTCCCACTCGAACTTAAACTGTGTAGAAATATCAGCACCCGATATTAATTTGAAATCACCGGTAGCATCTGTAATGACAATATCAGTGGTCCCAGCTGACATGGTTTGCACGTCATTTGGATTGTCGGTTTTTAAATGGTAGCGAGCTTTTGCCTTGGTTCTATTATCCTCTGAAAGTCGAGAATACATCACTTCGAGGTTGTGGATATTATTTTGCACCGGCGTCCAGAAAGCACCATCTTTTCTTTTGTAATAGACAATCGGTATTGTCTTAAATCCATGTAAACCGCTATCAATCACAACCCAACCTTTTTCAGTATTTTTGTGAGTAACCACACTTGTTTTGCTAACTATATCGCAATACTCTACAATGGTTACAGTTTCGTCAAGTAACGAATAGAACCGGCCAAAGTATTCAAGGTCGCCATATTTATCCTTCTTTTCGTAAATTTCTTCACCATCGAGATACGAAAGTACTTTCCATTTAAACTCCTTAGTAGTTGTATCGCGATAGAAAAGCACAGCACCATCTCCAACTGCTAAAATGCTTTTTATCAAATCATTTCGAAGTACATCAATGTTTTTAGTATCCCAAAACTCTTTGTATTGCGAAAGCGCTTCGAAGTTATTTTCACCGACTGTACTGTCTTTGAATTGTGTTTTGTTCCCTAAAAGGTGCGCTAAGATAATCTCCACGGATTCTTGTTGAAATGGTAGCGATATGCGATTTACATAATGCATACCAACCACTTTTTCTTTTCCATCCATTATTGGAATATCTGGATAAATAAGAGGGTTGAATATCTGATGTCCGCTTGGGAAGTACTCATCATAAAACTTTTGTTGAGTAAACTTTAGATTCGTAGCATCGTTGTAGCTATCCATTAAGTAGCTTGATTTTGGAGCCGGGAAAGACCAATACTTTGTCTGTTTAATTTGATTTGGTTTCATTGGATCATAATTTTATGAAGAATTTTTTTAAATTTGCTTTTGTGTTTACGCTCATAGGTACATATTTGAATTGACCTATATCCAATCCGAGCCGATAGATAAGCCCGAAAATAAAGTCAGCAGAGTGGCCTACGATTGATTTTGTTTCTTTTTTGTCGATACATTGAAGCACACCATCTTTATCAGACCGCCACCGAATAGCTTTGCGCTCGTGTAGTAAGTGGTTTTTGAGTGTTTTTCCATAGAACTCGCGCTGTAATAGTTCCGGCTCTATGCTTATTCCGCACTCGCCTGTATCGTTATAATTATTAAGCACCTCTAAGAATTTGCCAATTATTTCAGCCTTGGCATTGGCGTATATCTTAATCATTTTTTTGTCAACAACATTCACCTTACTTTTTTCAGATACGGCAGCATTTGAAACGAACTTAACAGCCTCATCGAAATAGCCAGAAAAAGCGTACCCAACACCAATGGCATCATAAATAAAATTTTGCTCTGGAATGCCTTCTTGATTTAAGTGCCGAACAGTCCACTCGTAAAGCGCCTTGGCTTTCAGTCCGCTTGTAGTGTAGATGTTTTTAATGTGCATACCATCCCAAATCCACAAGGTAGCCTTATCAGTTCCTTCGCCCGAAATATCCATAGAAGCATATTTGGTTCCGGTAGTGCGATATGCATTTTCGAAAAAGCGATACATGTCTGCCTCTGACACGCGCGAATCACCCATGTCTAACTTTTTCCAACACGCTCTTGCATAGCGGTTTTTCATTTCTGTAGAGCCTTTAAGTAGTTGTCCGAGATATTCTACACCACCACCACCGGACTTCATAATACGCTCATTCTCTGACATTTTACCTTCGAAAACAGAAATCGACATAATCACATCTAATGGTGAATTATGTTTAAGCATTTTCTTGTCGAGAAATGGAGCTATGTAATCCTTAGCTAATTCGTAAACCTCTTCGCGAGAATTTCCCCAAATAGCTTCCGAAATTGTATTACCATATTGAAAAAAGAAACGCTCTTTGCCATCGCGTTCCGGTATGTGAAAGCCTGTTTCCGGGTCGATATACCACTCTATTAGATTTGAAATCCAACTATCAGCATCAGCATTACAAGTGCCGAATATCTGTGTTTTGATTCCATAAGTAGTACGAAGGTTGGCAAATAGCGCGTTGAACTTTTCCTCTTCTATGTGGGTAATCTCATCAATAAATATATGTGCGTATTCTTTTCCTTGTATAGCCTCTTGAAATTCTTTGAGAGTTGGAGAATAATTCATAAACGAAGCTCTCGCCCCGGATTGAAATTTCCACACCATGTTTGCTTGCGATTCGAGATAAGTTCCGAATTGTGAGAATATGCCTTTCGAAGCATCGACTATACCACCGGCCCCACTCGCATCTTTAATTTCCTTACGCATATACACGCAACGATATTCCGGCAGTGATATATGTGGAAGTATTTTGGTTAAAATTAAGTGCGTTTTCCCATTTCCACGATTACCAGCATAGATGACAATTTTCGATTTGCACTGATATGCGTTTGTCTGCGAGCCATTATTTAGGTAACGGCTTGTTTTTCTATCCTTTATTTTCTGAAACTGAGCGTTTGTTAGCAGCATAAATTCATATTTAAAGCACAAAGATAGTGCATATACGATACATTTTACACTTAAATTTGCATATTTATAAAAAAAATACACATAAATGATGCATATTTATTGTATATACACTATCTTTGTATTTCAAAATGTATATTTATGCATTAAAGAACAGTGCATATAAATTATAATTGCAATAAAAGAACTTTATGAGCGAAGAGATTTGGAGGGATATTCCTAATTACGAGGGATACATAAAACCTAAATATAAATTTTTAGGAAGCTTTAAAAATGAGATAGATGCTGCTAATGCTTATCAAAAAGCAGCATTATCTATAAATTCAAAAACACAACTTATAGAAAAACTATAAATATTAATCAAATTCATAAGTCCTATGATAACAAAACAAAGCGTCATTGAAAAAATCAATGCAAATTTAGGTAGTAATAAGCAGGTTACTGACCGTACTATTGCCGAAACAGTAGAAGCACTATTTGTTAACGTAACAGAAGAAACAGATTTAGATTCATTTTCTATCATAGCTACAAGCGTTTGCAAGACTATGGGTGGTCAAATTTTAAATGAGGTGTCTACTAAGATTTCTGAATTTAAACTTGAAAATCCTAAGCCAAAAACCCCAGAGCAGATTGCAGCAGAAGCAGCCGCCGAAGCAGCAAAAGCAGGTGAACCGGAATGGTTTAAAGCCTACAGAGAAAGCTCTGAAAGTAAACTTACTGAACTACAAAAGAAACTTGAAAGTTCTGAAACTGCAAAAACCATTGCCCAGAAAAGGGATGAAATCTTTGGCAAAATGAAGGTTAAGTACACAGAAGAATTAATTAAAGTAGCTGCAAAGAATTTCGATTTTTCGAAAGACACTGCCGAAACTGAATTTGATGCTACGTGTGTGGAAATCGGAAGTATGCTGGGAGTTAAACCAATTACAGGCGAAGGACAAAAAACTAACCTTGAAGCAGCCGACTTTGCGAAACAAAAAGACGAGTTGATTGCCAAAGGTATTATCCCAAAAGATTAATTACTAATTCTAAAAAACAAAGACAATGAACACTTACAATTATGGCGTTTATGGTTCTGAGAGTAAATCATTTGGCGGTACTTTTCCGGTTTGGAAAAATATCGACAATGAAGGAATTGAGGATAACGGAGGTACTTTCAAAGTCGTTTCTGATTTTGCAGTAGAGTATCCAACCGGCACGATCATTCCAACCGGAACTCCGGTGAACCTTACTGGTGGAGTTTTAACAGTTCTACCTACTTACGAAGTTACTGACATCTATGCAGCTACGGTTGCAACAGTTGTGAAAGTAAAAGCAGCTGGAGTTGCTAAAGTTCCGGTTGCTGGCAATTTTATTATGTTGGCTCCTGCTACCGTGGCAACTACAGGTACAGCAATTGCCATTACCGCTGTGGCATTAGTATCTGGAAAATATGAATTAACTGTAGGTGCTGCCGCTTTCGGGTCGGGAGTTGCTTTGGCAGTTGGAGATATTCTCGTAGGTGCAACAGCAGCCGGTTCTGGAAAATCAATCTTAACTGTTCCAACTGGACTTTTAAGACGTGAAGTGTATATTGGAGCAGGTGCAACGGTAGCAACCGGTGCAAGTGTATTTCATGGAAATATCTTAGTTGACCGGATTCCTCCTATGCCAGCTTGTGTGAAAAATGTATTAACCATGATCAAATTTACCCCTGAATAACCATGAACGCAACAGGATTAAACTATCACGACTTGCTGCAGGCAGCAGGTGTGAACCAAGGAAGTTTTCAAGCTTTCATTGATGGATATTTTGCTAACAAATACAATACCGCCATGTGGGATGGTTTTGAATTTGACGTAGCTCCTATGTTGGATTATACCTATCAACAATTCCAAGCCGAATTGAAGCTGAATGTAATGGCTACTTACGTGAACCCGGATTCACCTGCAAAGATGAAATCTACCGAAGGGTTCTCTCAATTGAGTGGTACAATCCCGACTTTAAAATCGGCATTGGTACGCGATTCGAAAGAGCAACGCGAATTAATGAAAATGCAGATGGCAAGTGGCGACACTACCGTAAATCTTGCAATTTCTCAATTGTATCGCACCGTTGACCAACTCTTAGGTGAGCACTCTAACTCTATTTCTTACCAACGTAACCAAATGGTATCGAGAGGTAAATTGGAGTTATTGGATGCCAACAACCCCGGAGGTATCAAAAATATCACTTTCTCTGCACAGATTCCGGCTGCTAATATCGTGACTAAATCGGGAACCGCTAAATGGTGGACTGATTCTACTCGCGCAACAGAAGGAAGCGCAGCTGATCCGATTGCTGATATTGAAGCTGAAATCCAAAAAATGCAAGATGCCGGAGTTTCTGCCATCACCATTGAAATGGATAAATTGACTTTGAAAGCAACTTTAGGTCACACTAAAGTATTGGCTGCTATTGGTTATAACTTGAATCCGCTTGTAGCTGATGCTATTGTGGCTAAAGCAATTGCCAGCAACCTTAGCTACACTCAAAAAGTGGCTGCATTCCAAGGTTTATTCGAAGCTACTTTGAAAGTGACTGACCAGATTGCTGCAGTTGAAACGTTTGACAAAACTACCATGAAACCGGTATCTACACAAATGCGCTCTTTTGCTGCAAATGTGGTATCTCTTTATCCTTCTGGAAATATTGGTAAAATCAAACACGTATTGCCTATTTTACCAGCACAGGGATTCCAAGGTGCAACAGCTCGTTATTACAACGGTTCGCTGTTGATGCGTACTTACAGCGACATCAATACTAATGTTCAGTATTTTAATACAGAGCAAGCGTTATTGGCTGTAATCGACAAGCCAAAGTATTTCCATATTTTGAACGTACTCTAATTTAAGAAGCCATGACCATACAATTATATCTTCAAGGAAAATTTGAATATGAATTTTCAGATTTGAATTTTCAGAGTGTATTCGCAGGTCGTGGAATCGAGCCATCCAGTTCGCACACGGAGGTAAGTGAGAAAGATACAGATTTGGCATTGTCAGACTTGTATATGATACTTGCCAACGTGACGAATGGAGGTGGTAAAAGGATTACGAAAGGTAATAGAACTGTAACCGAGAAATCGTACTCATTTGGAATTACAGACCGAGTTAATTTCAGAAATGAAGCTAATAGGTTGCGATTGAAGTGGGGCGAAGAATCGCTAACGGTTACTAATGTGAAATTTGCCAATTTGTACGGACGATGAAAATTAATGATTACGACTACCCGGATATGTGTGTTATCTCTCGCTCTGCAGGAGATACAGATGTAAATGGTGACGAAATACTCACAGAATTGTATGCTGGAGCTTGCGAAATCCAATATGGAGGCAGCGGCAATACAACAATGAAAGTGAGCAATTATCAGTCAAGTCCGACATTATTTATTCCGACATGCAGTGTAGATTTTGAGATTAACGACAAAGTGGTTGTAACCAGCCTAAACGGTAGAATTTCGAAATATACGATTGGTCAATTTGAGAGTTTATCAGACTTTGAAGATACATGCATTTGGCTTAAAAGCGGTGTAGAGTGAGTAATTACGATGTAATAAAAGAGGGAGTTCGAAGATTCGGTGGAGCGACATCGAGCACGGTGGTTGTAAAGGATGTGATTGCTATAATTGAAGGTATTGCCAGAGATTTATTTGAACAGATAAATAGCTCGAATATCATACCGGTGGACACTGGAAACTTAAAGGATAGTACTGGAATTGCTGTTTACAGCGGTGATAGATTAATCCGATTAATTCCAAATCCAATAGCAACAGAGCCTCGCGTAAATATCGGACTTCGTGGATTTGAGAGAGGAGACTACTGGGGCAAAGATTTATTGCCAAAAGCAATAGAACATGCAGCCGGTAAATTTAAAGATGGAGGTTACTATTTGGTATTATTTTCGGCCATGCCTTACGCTGGTATAGTTGATAAGCACCAAAGTTATTTCTCGAACAGCATCGTAAATCGACTTAACACTATTGCGAAAGTTTCGACAAGTCATACAAACATAACATTTCAAAGAGTAAACAGATGAAACTATCAGATATTTCGCCACTATCAGCATTAAAAACGGTACTTGTATCAGCAGGTGTTGATTGTGTGATATACGAAGGTAGTAAGCCTACAAGTGGGTTACCAGATAGCTATATCGAACTAATTCAAAATGGATCGTTAAAGTCCGAAACTGAAAATGTGAGTATAGTAAATGGAGTTGCACTTATCTCTATAAACGTAAAATTGCTGTCAACAATGGCAGTTAACACTAAAAAGGAAACATTGATTTTAAAGAAGTTTGAGGACTTATTTTTCAATGGAAAAACCGCAACAAGTGGAAGCTACCGATTCAGTCTTGATAAGGATAATATGGTTTATAGTGGTCGTGGGCTTTCAGAAGGCTACTCTTCAAAAGTCATTAATTTGGTATTTAAAACGTTTTAAAAATAAATTATCATGCCAGCAAAACAAATTACAAAATTAGATGCCGTATCAACTATTTTTAGTGGCATCTCGGAGGTTGCAATTGCAACTACCGCCATCCCTGATTATGCGACAGCCACGATAGCTTCGTTTGATGGTTGGAAATCTCTCAATGATATTAAGTTGGATTCTACCAACTTTACAGGTGATGCCCCTACCGAAACATTGGTAAAAAATGAAAAGGGCGCTGTAGTGGTTTCAACAGCAGTTGCCGGAACCAACAAGTTCGAGTTTATTTGCTACAACACGTCAGCAGAAGCTCTACAAAAGCTGTTAGCAGCAACAGACAAAACTCCTACGTTTGGAGTTGATGATGTATTTGCAGTGAGTTCAACTGCTACCGGATTTGGAAACTCACTTCCAATTTTGGAATGCCCTATCATGGTGTTGAACGATGTTGCAAACCAAGCAATACTTTTCCCAAAAGCTAAAATTGTTTCGACAATGATTTTGGATAGCAAAGTTCTTGCAATCAAATGTACAGTTACAGCACAGGACATCTCAACTGCTACACTTTCTACCGTTATGGTTATCCGTGGCGAAGCCGATGTAAACGTATAAGAGATTCAATTTTCATAAAACCTAAAAAGGGCGGGCAATAACTGCTCGCCCTTTTTTAATAAAATACTATATGACCAACCAAGAAGAATTAATAAATCAGATAGCATCCATTTCGCATAGAATTGAAAAAGGGGCTAAAGTAGAAGTTCAGATATTAGGTAAAAAATACAAGCTATCTGATACCAAACGTAAAGTGCTCGATAATATAATCGACATACTTTACGATGTGAATTACTCGAAAGAGAAAAACCACAAAAAGCAATTACGTAAAATCAAAAATAGCGATGTGCGAATTGCTAGCTACCTAATGCTTAATGCATTATCGTATATCCCATTCGTACATGCAATCCATTGGAGATACCTACGAATGTTTAAAACTACCGAGGTTTTTAGCGGAATTATCGACACCGGATTAAATAACCCGGAACAGGCTTTTTTTTTGAAAGGCTCAATATCTGCAAGAAACCTGATGGCGAGCCGGATACAGATGATAAAAATGGATCAAAAATAGTTCCATCGCTTTTTCAGATGTCGCTCGACAATTCGCTAATGATGGAGATTTATCCCTACGGTGGTATTTGGGCTTATTTGAAGTTCCATTTTATTGATGGAATAACCAAACAGAGTGTAATGCTTCTCGATAAAACGAGAGTTGACTACGACACAAAAAAGAAGGAAGATGACAATAGGACAGCGAAAGAGCCGAAATCGGAAGAGGAATTTAAAAATACGTTGAAGCGGTTCGGATTAAACCCAACTGTATCGGTTGATGATAGAATTGAACAAATTAGAAACGAACTAAACAAAACATAACATTATGGCTAACAATGATTTACAATTAGAATACGGTGTAAAGTTCGATGTAAAGACCGGCGGTACTAATGCGACCGCAGAAATAAAAGCATTATCAGATAGTTGGCAAGCGCTGCTCGATAAACAGAAGTTAGTCATTAAAATGGGAGCCGAAGCTGAGAAGTACACAAGCAATGAGTTAAATGCAAACACATCCAATAAAAAGGTAGCTCAAAACGAAAAGGTTAATAGTACGCTGAAAGAAATGTCGGAGTATTATAAGGAGCTTGAAGCTAGGGCTAAAAACTTCTACAACGCTAATCAGTCGGATAAAAATGCCGCACTTGATGGTATGAAGAAAAGGCTTGAGCAGATAAAAAAGGAAATGTCCGATATTGAATATGATCTTATTGGAATTACCGAGAAGAAAAAACCAAGAGCTGAAACTACAATTCAATTAGGTTGGATTGAAGATTTAAAGAAGGAGGCTGTTTTAATACAAGCAGCTATGGATAAGCTGAATAACATTCAACTTGGCGGTGCTCCAGCTAACGTTCAAAAGCTAAATTCAGAGCTTACTACGACTAATTTCACGCTACTTCAAATGCGTGAGTACTACAAGCAAGTAGAGGCTGAAAATGCGAAACTTACAAAAAATGCGCTTTCGAAAACAAATACCAAAGATGTATTTGGCATGAAAGAAGGCAGCATTGAAGAGATTGAGAAAAAAATTCAAAGGCTAAATCAATCAATGCAGATTTTCAGCAATACCGCAAGTAAGGTTGGAATGAATGATGAAAAATTGAACGGTGCTTTCAGAACTGCAAATGAAGAATTGAATAGGCTTACTCAAAAGTTAGCAACACTTCGTTCAGGTTTCGGTAATCGTAGCCTTGATAGTTTACTGCAAATCAACCCAAAATCTATACAAGAGGCAAATGTATTGATGGCTGAATTGGCACGTAGGCGCGATGCATTAAATAGAACCGACCCCGGATATGCAAACTCGATAAGTGCTATAAATAAAAAGCAGGCAGAATTGTCAGCTGAAAATGCTCGTGCGCTTGGCATTAGTGAGCAAAAAACAAAAGCTATCAATAACGAAACCGCAGCATTTGATAAGCAAAGCACCGTTATTTCGAATTTGCGAAACATGGCAGCTACTTACATATCTCTCTATGAAGCTGGTCGATTAGTGAAAAGCATTGCAGAAGTTACCGGGCAATTTGAATTACAAGAAAAATCATTGGCAGCTATTATTCAAAGTGCCGATAAAGCAAATGAGATTTTCGGACAAGTTAAAAACTTGGCAGTTGTATCTCCATTTAAATTTGGCGACTTATTGAGTTATACAAAGCAATTGGCAGCATACCGAATTGAAACCGATACGCTTTACGATACCATGAAAAACTTAGCTGATGTTTCGGCTGGGCTTGGTGTGGATATGAGCCGCATTATTCTCGCTTATGGTCAGGTAAGTGCTGCATCTGTGTTGAGAGGTCAAGAACTTCGACAATTTACCGAGGCAGGTATTCCATTGGTGGCATTGTTGGCCGATAAATTTACAGAACTTGAAGGTCGTGTTGTAAGTACTGGTGAAGTGTTTGGTAAAATTTCGGAGCGCATGGTATCTTTCGAAATGGTGAAAGATATTTTTGCCGATATGTCGGGCGAAGGAGGCATGTTCTACAATATGCAAGGAATACAAGCTGAGACGCTGGCTGGTAAGATAAGCAACTTAACTGATGCTTATCAGATTATGTTTGCAGGTATTGGTAGTAGTGAACCAATGAATGGTATATTAAAAGGTTCTATTGATATGCTTACGGCTATGGCGAGGAACTGGAAGGAAATTGCTGCTGTAATCTTACCTGTAATAACTACAATTGGAGTATATAAGGCCAGTATGCTTGGATTGAATATGGTACAAAATGCGCAATTAGAATACTATGGATTAAGCCAAGCACTTGTAAATAAGCAAATTGCAGATAATGAGCGACAGATAGCTCTTGAAACACGGAAAATTGGCATTCAAAGTTCCGCATTGATGTATTCAAAATCGCTTGCGGCATCCGATGCTTTGACTTTATTTATGTCCGGGAAAAAAACCCAGTTAAATAATATGGAAATTGCATCGCTTACCATTAAAAATATGGTGTTGAAGGCTGGGAATGATGCTCAAAAATTAGCTAATTTACAACAAGAAATAAGTGTTGTTTTGCAAGGCCAAGGCATGAGTGCAACAATGGCAAATGCAGCAGCTCAAAAAATTTACACAGCTGCTGTAAACACATCAACTATAGCTACTAAAGGATTTTTTGCTGCAATGATGACTACAAATCCACTTGGATGGATTATTACATTAATATCGTTAATAACTACTCTTGCATTATCGTTTAGTATATTTAAAGATAAAGTAAACGCATTAGGAAAAGAGATTAAAAAAATTGGAGCCGATGGTGCGATAGAAGCTGCTAGATTAGAGAATAGATTCGAAGGTTTAGCAGATACTATCACATCGACTACAAGCACGGTCATAGAGCAAGATAACGCGCTTAAATCATTGAAAAATATTTACGGTGAAATACTTCCACAACAACTACTTACCGTTGAAGGCTTAAAAGCATTGAATGGTAATTATAAAGAGGTTACATCTACCATTAATGCTTACATAGAGGCGAAGACCAAAGAGAAAGCATTGGATGCCATCAATAAAAATGTAGACGATAAAATATCACCAAAACTTGAAAAGCTTCAAAAGATATTGGAAAAGGCTGGAGTTAGTGCTACAGATGCAAGACAGGTATTGAAGATATTTTTAGCAGATGTCGAAAAAGATGGATTGAAAGGCTTAACTCCAATACAAAAATTAAGCGATGTGCTTAAATCCCTTGGGCTTAAAGATATTTTTAAAGGAACTACAGATGTCACATTTAAAGAGAAACTTCAAGGCGTATTAGATGCACTGAAAGACATTAAAGATAAAACATCAGAGTTGGATATTCCTACTAAAAAAGCAATGTATTCTTACACTAAAGGATTTTCTGATGTAAAAGAAGCGATAAAGGAAGCTCAATCAGAATTAAAACAAGGTGCTGGAGAATCCACATTTGAGTTTAATGAGAAAAAAGCAAAGATAGCAAAGGAAAAGTATAATGAGTATTTGGAGTACATACAGAATGCTACAAAGAAAATTACTACAACTAAGAATGGAAAGCAATCGTCTGTAATTGAATTTGAAGGCAAAGAATCGAGCGTTACACAGCTTAAAATGGCTATTTCTCAAATAAACAAAGAGATGGCAATGCTGGATTCATCTTCGTTTGAAAACACTGTAAACAACATGATTCAAGCTACAATAAACACCAATAAAAAGGATGTTAAGTTGTTTGACAATATGTTTGTTAGGGATAATACATCTCCACAAGAATATTTAGACCAAGTATCATCTGACTATAAAGACACGTTGGATAAAATTGCAAAAACAAATGAATCTATAAAAAACGGTGGAAGCAGAACAGAGCTTGGTCAAGAAGTCACAGAGTTAACAAAGAAAAGCAAACTTCAAAAACAGATACTTGATTATTATGGAGAGTTGATTGATAAGGAAAAGAAACCTGGCGGTGCATCAACCGTAAATCCTCGTATAGCAGCTATTGAAACTGAAATCGCATTGGTAGAGCAGGCTAAAAAGAAATACGAAGAGTTAGTGAAAGCTGGTAAATCGCCAGAGCAATCTAAAACTATTGTGAATGATTTGTATAAAGACCAATTCAAGTTAAAAAACGAGAAAGGCGAAATACTTTTCAAACCGGTGTTTGATGAAAAAGGACTTATCGGCTCACTTAAAACTGCTAAAACTGAATTTCAGAAAATATCAAAAACTGAAAAACAGGTGTTTAGTGTTGG
>DYQY01000012.1:31351-44601 GCA_020719045.1 Candidatus Termititenax sp. | reverse complement strand
ACAGATAACAAATTCCCGCTTAAATATATGGCAAAATTATGTTCTAACGTTGAATGAAATAATAATGATGTTTTTGATGTTCAGAGACAGGAAAGCTTAAATACCAAACTTATTGGTACAAAGTCAAATCACTATTTTCTCTTCTACTTGAGGAAGCTTTCTAAAAATTCTCTAAAAAAAAGAACTCTATCTACTTCAGCTGGATTGATTAAAAATGGCTCAACATCTTTTGCTAATTCCTTTAAATCAATTTCATTTATCCTCAATTTCAATTTTTCATAAAATTTTTCCATCGTAATATTTAAATAATTATGAATATAAGCTTCATTTACTTTGGTTAATCCATATAAATATGAAACATCGTATAAATCCCTACCCTTTTCTCTTTTTCTTTGTAAAATTGTGATCAATTTTTGAGAAAGCAACACTTCAAATGATGCTGATAATATCTTTCTAAATATACCAAACTTGTTGAGGATAATAATCGAAGGCTCATACAGCTTAGTCTTTTCCTGCATATCTATCCTTATTAAAATTCTTTCTTTATCATTGCTTGAAAGTCCAAATTTATATAAAATCTCAGGGAACTTAATATAACAATGCCAAGCACCTTTCTCTACAAACTTATACTCAATCTCAAATCCTTTTAATTTCATATCTCTTAGCACATCATTTAATAAACTTTCGAATTCAAAATATGTTAGACCAAAATTGTCAAAATCTAAATCTTCAGAGAATCTATTACTCCCAGCCACGATTCTAACAGCAGTTCCACCTATGAAGCTAAGGTGCTTAGCTTTGTCAAACTTAAACATCGAATCCAATATTTCATACTGCAGATACTCCACCATTACTGACCTTGGGTTTCTTTTTACAGTATTAAATTCAAAATAATTATATATTTGATCTATGGTAAGCATAATTTTGCAACCTCACTCATCTTCTTAACATTATATACGTTGAGGTATTGAGTAAACTTCTTTTTATTAATAGTGCTAGATATCTCTGATATATTTAATCTTAGCTCATTGAATTCATCATCATTATTAATCTGAGATAGCTTCAAATAAATATAGTCTAAAATCGCTTTTTCAGGTTCAGCAATATAATAATAACCATACTTTGTTTTAATTGGGTTATATCCAAAAAATAATTCAGGCTTTAAGTGACTGTAGATATAGTTACCTATTAAATTTTGAAAATTCCTGTTAGCTTTTGTAGTAACACAGGTAATAGCATAGACCATTTCTGGAATAAAATTATAATATCTTAATGCACTTTCCAGGCTTATATAGCTTGGTTCATATATTAATTGTGATAACTCTTCCAATTGCAGATAATTCTGTCTATTACTAAAAAGATACAAACCATTCTTTACTTTAATTAAATACTTCTTATTACACCAATCTGTTAATTGATAATCATAAATTTTCAGATCTTTGAGTATTAAATCTTTTTTTGAAAAATATGGTGTCTTAATTGCTAAATCCAAATCATTATATTTCATTTTATTATTATATTTAATAAATTAATGAAATGTCAACTAATAGAGCACGAACCTTACTACAATCTCTCCCCATTGCTTAATCTGTGGCACACTTGCGTCAAGAGGAGTAAATTTCCATTTTGCTAAACTATTCTTTGCAAGCAGGTCTAACTTCAGGTATCCAGACTTCTGAATAACATCTATATTAACTACTTCGCCACTTGGTTCTACCCAAAACTTCATCCTGACTTCTGCTTCTATCCCACGAGACTTTGCCCAATCAGGGTATTCTGGTATCTCAGAATACACTATACTTCTATTTACAATAGGCCCAAATATCTCCATATTCCTTGAAGGTCTAATATCCACAACAGAATTCCCAAACTCACCACCAGGAACATCTTTAACTACGTTTTCTTTAGCCTTCTTATCATTTTCAACCTTTTGCTCAGGCACGAAAATCTTAGAAGAAGAATCCTCTTTCTTCTGTTCTAGACTATTAGGAACAACAGGATCAGGCTGCTTAGCTTTAACTTTGGGTAGCTCAATTTGCTTAATAGGACCAGCAACTTCCTTTGGCTTCTCTACCTTCTCTTTAGGTTTAGGTGGTATCTCGTTCTTAACAGGTTCTTCTTTAGCCTTCACTAATTCTTCTTGAGCCAAAACAGTTTGCGTTTCTTCCAACATCTCAGGAAAATCACGTTCGACTACAAAGGAAACTTCTCGATAAACTTCTTTTTCAGGGATAGCAATACTTGTCCTAATAAAGTACATAAGTAAAAACAACAATAAATGTGCAAAAATCGATACTACTAAAGATCTTACAAACCTATGGTTCATTAGTCCTCAAAAGCTTTGGTAGCAACAACCAACTTTGTTGCACCTGCCATACTAGCCAAATCCATTACAGTAATAAGTTTCTCAACCTTGATGCTTTTATCTGGTCTAAAAACAACCATCTTATCCTCTACGGTTGCAAGCTTTGCTGTAAGCTTAGATACTAACTCTTCATCTAAAACCAGTTCTTCATTGAGGAAAACTTGCATATCTCCATTAACAGAGATTGATATTGGATTCTGAATCTTGTTAATTGGAGGCTTCTTCATATCTGGCAAATCAACATTAACACCAACTTGATTAACAAATGATGAGGTTAACATAAAGTAAATAAGTAGTAAAAATACTATGTCAGTAAGTGCTGTACTTTCTATAGAAGTTAAATAATTTCTACGCCGTGGGGATTTCATTATCTTCCTTCTTTGTTAGGAACCCTAATAACTCAATGGAATTCTCTTCTACATCCAGAATATGTTTCTCAATAATATTTATTAAATAGTTGTATGCCAAGTGTAAAACAATCGCAACTCCAAGCCCTACTGCTGTAGTAATAAGCGCTTCCCAAATACCACCAGCTAGAACTGATGCATTTACATTTCCACCCAAATTCTCTATCTCCTGGAAAGCTTTGATCATACCTGTAACTGTTCCCAAGAACCCAAGCAAAGGAGCAACACCAGCAAGTGTAGCTAGTAATATCAAGTTACGTTCTAGCTTTCTAATCTCTAATTGACCTGTACTCTCGATAATAGCTCTCAGCTCTGAGCTGCTTTTATTGGCATTACGTAGCCCAACCTTAAAAACTGAAGAGATTACAGAAGGATGTAGATTACAATAACGATAAGCAGATTTAACACCTTCTGTATTATATAATTCTTTAATTGCAGGCAAAAAATCATTAGATTTATTCATAGAATTCCTAAGAAAAATAAGCCTTTCAACGAAAATAGCTATCCCCATTATTGAGAAAAAGAATAGTATATATATCATGAACCCGCCCTTTAAAATAATCTCTAACATTTTTTCCTCCTTAATTTAAATCCCGACTGCTCGGGAATGACCATCTGCAAACATCACCTCGATACAATTTTGCGCTTATCGAGTGATTGCGAAGCAATTGTATCGAGATACGCAAAATCACTCGGTGACCTTACTAAAAGATCACTTTTAGTTTACCATAAAGCACAGTATCTCTAAAGTTCCTATCAGGCAAATAATGACTACCTGCAGAAAATAAGTTTTCCATATAAAGCCCATATGACCAATCATTAGAAATAGCTTTCTCATAAGAAGCATCTACATCTAATAACGCATTCTTATAATCATCGCCAGTTGTTCTGCCAAACTCTCTTAAGCAGTAACTACTAACTATACTCAGATTACCCTCAAAGATTTCTTTTGCATAAGTAACCTCGATTAACTTACTAAACAAATTAGGAACCTTCTTAGAAACTATTGGTAACTGCACTTTAACACTTACAGTTTCTGAAGCTACTTTCACTTCTGGAAATAAAACACCAGTATTTGCAATAATCAGATCTGAAATACCTGTGTATGAGTAATACTTATCAACAAGTGGTTCTATATCATCTAATACATTCTTATAATTGTAGAAGTTCATATCCATAAAAAATGTTTCTTTCTGGTCTTTTAATATTCCATTTACAGAAACACTAAAAGAAAATCTTTCATCACACTTAATCACAGCATCATCCATTTCAATAAAATCTGTTGCAAATAATTTATTAACATTCACAGGATCATGAACCAACTGTGTTCTTGTCATAAACGCTAATGACTCGTACATAAATGAATTCTTATAATCAACCAAAATATTAAACTTCTGAATCCCAGCATTTGACCAAAGCTGTAAACCTAAATCTAAACTATCTTTGGACGTATTTATTGCATTATTCAATCCTAAATCCACAAAAAACAGGCTATTAACCTTTGAACCAAGATACATTAAAGATACAGCTGAATCCATTTCTTTATTAAGCAAACTAACTTTACCTAAATTAATATCAAGATTATGTTCAGTCATAGTTAGCCCAGCATTACCAGCATAACTGTTTGCGTTAAGCATCACACCAGAATAACTTATAGGATTATCGACTAAACGCTTATACCCAATTCCAAGAACATCTAGCTGACTTCCATCCATCCTTTTCTGCTTTGAAATAAAAGATATTCCATTCTCTTTATCCGGCTTTAAAGCAACAAAGAAAGAACCACCACCATTTGCGACTCCGTATAAAGACAAATTATCATAACGATTAAACCTTAAAAAATATGGAATATTTGAAATAACATAGCCATGATTAAAGTTTATTCCATATAAAGAAGGCATACCAAGAAAAACGCTTACATCATTATACATAGCGTTATTTAAATTATCGTTTAACTTAAGCTTCTCAACATAGACCATGTCCTTTTGTAGTGATCCATCAACGATGTTATCTTGGATTCTAAGTCCTGTCCTCAGATTTAAATCTATCTTAGCAGAACTATCCAAACCTCGTTCATCTTTTGCTGTTACAAATAAATCAGGCAAAAGAAACTGACTGTCTTGTTCAGCCGAAAAACCCACAGAAACCAAAAAAACAATTAACACAAAAAACAAGCTTTTATTCAATTACTGTCTCCTTTTTAAACTTTATCTTTCCTTCTATTTCTTTAACCAAACCGATACCATAAGTCTCATCAACATCTTTTGCCAAAGCTAAAGCTGACTCAAGTTGGTTCAAATGATAATATGTTTGAACCATACCGTATTTTGCATCCATATCTTTCTCGCCTTTTGGATACTCCTTAAAATAATCTTGATATACGACTAAGGCTCTACCATACTCTTTATCATTAAAATAACTATTAGCTAAGGAGATGTATATATCTTCATCTTTATAAGCACTATAAACGACTAAAATCTCCTCAAACACTTTTGCAGCTAATTTGTAATCCTTAAGCTGATAATTATTGTTACCAATTAAGGTTCTAATTAATACTTTTTCTCTATCGTTTTTAACTTCTGGAAAATATTTCTCCAATATTTCATTTGCTTTCTTGAAATCCTTTAACTTCATATAAACAGTAACTAAATTATAAATATTTTGGTTGTATAAACTTCTATTACCTTCTTTGTTCTTAGATAAAACATTAAGAAGCTCTATATATTTCTTTGCTGCATCTTTATAACTTCCAGAATTATAGGAAGAATCTGCAGACTTAAGCATCATATCAAGTTTAATATTTTCTGATAGATTCTCATTAGCTTGGTTTTTATCAAATATTGACTCAGCTTCTTTGTATTGAGCTAACTTAAAAGTTGCCCAACCTAACCCATAATTCACATAACTGTTTAAAACATCATTACTTGACTTAGCTCCTTGATAATATGTCTTAGCCTTCGCATAAGAACCTTCATCATAGTAAATTTCTGCCAAAATATACTTCACAAATGCGCTAAAATCCTTCACTTCCTCAAGTACTTTCTTTGCCTTTTCTTTGTCTCCTAATGAATATAAGCTTACGCCTCTTAAATAGTTAGTTTGGGAAACATAATTTGATGGTTTATCAGCTAGGAATTCTGCAGAAAGAGTAACAACCTCGCTATAATTTTTATTATCAAATGCAGCAAGTATCTTAAAAAAAGCTACAGACTGAGCAAGCTCTGCCGAAGTATACTTTTTCTGAAATTTCTCCACTGCCTCTTGATAGTTACCAGACGCATACAAAGCAACACCAAGACCATACTCAATGAACTCACATCTCAAATCACTTTCAGTAATGTCCATTTTAGCTTTATCAAAATAACCCTTTGCAATACCATACTTGCCTTCTTTTAAGTTTGTCCAAGCATCATAATAATCCACATTTACATTCGCTGTTGCATTAAGACCATTACTGGCTAGTTCAAGCTTATAAACATCGGCTAAGACATCCATAAGTTCCTGGTTGCTACGAGAATCTGCCTTCACATCTAAAACAAGTTTTGACAAAGACGCTTCATTGCCATCTAAATAATAGCTTATAGCCTTTACTTTCTGTAAATCTCTCCAATTATCTATTGAAAGCATTTCTGCATTAATGCTTGGATAAATATTTTTTAATGACGAATACTCTTTAATTTTGTATTTTGAAATTAAATAATAAAACATTAGCTGATTATCAGCATTTATTTTATCTTTATACGTGCTTTCATAGCTTTTAATAAATGCACTATAGTTTCCAATGTGATAGTTCTCTAAAACACTTAGCTCACTTGCATTACTGTTCTGATCAAAAAAAATAGAGTTTCTAAGAAGATTTATATGAACTAAATTATTTCTTTGGTATAAGTCGCCGATAAGTTCATTAGGAAAGACATAGGTTGCCCCAAGCAAAAGAACAACTACCCCCCACTTTCCTACCATTTAAGCTTACCTTTCGTATAAAATATTTACTACTACTGATTCAGTACCAAGAGTTGCTGACATATAAAAATTGCTTTTCTGCCAGAAAACTGGAATTCCTTTATCTTTCAAAAACAAAACTAAAGCATTTAATTTAGATTTATCACAAGTATAATAAACCCCCATCATCTTAACAGGAAACTTGCTACTTGAATGTGCTTCTTTAATCTGAGCTATCAAATCATCTACGGCATCTATTAATCCATTAGCTCTGCTAATTAATTGATATTCATCTATTTGATTATTCATCTTAAGAAGTGGATGATAATTCAATGTTGACCTAAATAGTGGATTAACAATCTTCTTAAAATCCACATTAACTAAACCAAGATTAGTCATATTCAACATAGAAGAGGCAACCCAAAAGGATGAATGATCAGCAATAAGCTGCTTAAGATATTTGACTACTTTATCCACAGTCATACCTTTACTAAGCTTGTCTCTAGCTATGATTGCCAATAGTTCAGCAATCTGTCCATAAGACGATGTATCTAACAAATGAACTTTTAGTCCTTTTGCTCTCTCAAGAGCTTTTCTAGCATTAGCAAGAGATCCACAATAAGACTCACTTGGATGTAAGGAAATAATTTCCTCCGCACCTTCTTCTGCCATCTCTGAATACATATAAATGTAGTCATCTACTGTTGGTGGCTCAGTTGTCAGTTCTGTAAACTCTATTTCCTGAATATTATTCTCAGAAATATTAACCCCATCAACGAATCTTTTGCCATCTAACAAAATATAAGAAGGGATAAGGTCTATTTCATACTTAGTCATATTTGCTTCTTCTATACCAGAAGAACTTCCAATAATAATCCTTATGGGATTCTTTAATACTTTACTCTTTTTTTCTTTTTTATCTATCTGAATTTTAATATCATCTAAGGACAAACCTCTAGCCTTATAACTCTTAATGTCCTTTATCCTCTTAATAACATCTTCACCGTAAACTCTACGCTTGCCTGTAACCCTTAAAAGCGAATTAAGTAATCCCTTTTCCTCCCAAAATCTTAGGGTTCGAGTAGTTAAGCCAAACATATCTACTAGGTCTTGAATTTTATAGCTTTTTTTCATATTAGACATACTTTTATTATATATATGAAAAGGGTTCTACACAACTACGATTAATCATTTTTTATATTTATTTTGGTTAGCTAAAAAATATCACAGATACATTACGTTATATTGATATTTTTGTCTTAACCTTTCCTTTAGCTAAAATAACATCTTTTTTAACATCAACAGTTACTTCATCTGAATAAATGGATTTTGTTCCCTCATTTATAGCAACTCCTCCTCGCAAATAAAGTAGTCCAGCATTTACATCATATACCCCACTATTAGCAACAATCTTTCTTGTTCCTCTTTCATATGTAACTATTTCACTAAGAATAATCTTCTTTTCATCAAACAAAACATCTACTTTATGCCCCTTAATAATACTCCCCTTTATATCCTCAGCTTTAATATTGGCTAGAATTTCTGAACCGTCATCAATTCTAATTACAGTATCAGTCATCTTAAGAATCTTTTTATCAGGATTATAGTTACCGTAACTTGCATATAAAACATCTTCACCGAACCTAAAAATCATCCCATCATTAAACGTTAAATCTGGTTCATCTTTAAGCAGCAAAATATCAACTGAATCAGAAAATATATTAAGTAAATATTCTTTACCTTTGTGTAAAATGTTATGACTAACCTCAACCTCTCCACTTAACACAACAGAATTGCTTACAGGGGAATAGACACCATGGTTACTTCTCAGAGAGCTTTTACCTTTATTAATCCGCAGATTGTCAGCAAACTCCATCTTATCTTCTTTTAAATTATAAGTCATTTTGCCTGAGGTTACCTGCCAATCATTTACTTGTAGAATGTATGGCATGTCGGTATACAAAGAACCATCTAGATAACTAAATCTCTCTGCCGCCAAAAACACATTTGAACTAATATCAGAATGAAGTTTAAGTCTAACATTATTAAGAACAAACTCTTTATTTATAATATTTGCATTAACAGTAGAAACCAAGAATTCATCTATCAAATTCTTACCAGTACTATCCAGAAAGTATCCTTCATTAACCCCTGTCAAAACCAAAGTGTTTTTATCATAATAGTAGGCATTTGCAGACTTCATCTCCCAAGCCAAGACTTGTTTATTCCATCCCCTTAAACGAACACCAGAAAGCTCCATCATAAAATCTGGAGTTGATATACCTGAAGATATTTCCTGCTTTACCTGCAAAGAAACTAGTAAATATAAAAGAACAGCTAATACTACGCAGACGATTACTACTTTGATGATTTTTTTCATAGTTATATTGTAACGTTTTATAGTTTAAAGGTAAAAGATTAAAGACACCCTTCCGTCTCAGCAGAGCTGAGCCACCTTCCCTTGCAAAGGGAAGGATTTAAAAGAATGTGTGTATATCTAAACATGGTTACCCTGAAATTAAGGTAAAAAGGTTACTTAGTATGGGGAAAGAATATTACAAGAAGATAAAGGAAATAAAGAAAAAGACTTAGATAAAATATACAGGCATATACCAGAAAAGCTCAGAACAGATGAGGATATTTGTGCATTTTTCTTAAAAAATCATTAGTCAACAAGATGGACAAATTCACTTTTGCATGTTAAATTTGTCCAACTTTTCTGGATGAATCCAAACAGAAAAAACTAAATCAATCTATCATATCTACTCAAATAAAATTCAACAAATTTATCTTTATTTTTTTTACTAAGAAAAGAATTACTAATGCATTCTATAAATTTATTTCTAGTACTTCTGATACTCTCAAACTCTATAGCTATCACCTTAGATGGTATTTCTGCATATTCTGCAAAAGATAACATATCTTCCTTTCTTAGATTGCTTCTTTTCCCATTCATTGTAAGTGCAACTTCCTCATTATTATTCTTTAAAACTAAGGATGTATTAACTAGGTCATAAAACGGACTCAATCTGTAGCCATTACCAGTATTAAGTAAAGAATAATTCTTATAATGAGCATCATTATTACAAATTAGGAAATTAAATATAAGTGACCTAAACAACATTATCTTATCAAGACCTGGAGCCGAAGAATACTGTTCCAATGCTTTAATTATTTTTTCATAAGAACCACTATATTTAGACTTATTAGATAAATCCAAAATTTGACAAAAATCTTCGACTGGATATTTACTAAGTCCATTTCTATCAAATCTTTTAACGACATAAGCAATAGAACCTTCCGCTAATCTAACTAGAAAATTCTCTGGAACTTTCAGATTAAAAAAAGATGCCAAGTCCATACATAACTTTTCATTCTCTGGTAATTGATCCCAATTATTATCTAGTGGCTTTAAAATATACTCTCCAGCAGTATCAACAGGAATAAAAGTATCACCACTTTTCACTAAAGAGATTTTCCTCTGAACACCTGAAATAGAGATTCTGCCTATAAGATTATCTGTGACTATTTGTGAAATATCATTAGAAGAAAAATTCAAAACAAGCAAATCATCCTTCATTCCAGAAACTCCACGACTGAAACATTACCAACACAATCAGAACCATTCTTAATTAAAAGCAAAAACTCATCCTGTTTATCAATCCTTAAAATATCTTCAGACAATTCCTTTAACCAACCTTCTTGTAAAAGTCCTCTAAAAAAATTAAAAAATTCTTTGGAATAATATTGCTTTTTTGTTTTTGGTAATGTGAGACTTACAGCAGTTAAATCACTGTTATAATAATCTTCATCATAGTTAAAAAAATAACCTTCATCAGTTTCTATAAGCATTCCAGCAAAAAATTCATTAACAAAAACTTTTGCTTTTCTCATTGCAAACTTCTATTATCCATTGGAGTCAACTCAGCACCAAAAACTTTTAGCACTTGATTAACTTTATCCATACGTAAAGTTTTCTTGCCCTGCTCGATATCTCTAATGAACCTCAAACCAACTCCAGCACTTATAGCAAGTTCTTCTTGTGTAATGTTATTAATTTTTCTTTTATTTTTTAGGTACTTTGCTAACATATTATAACCTTTCGGGTATAATTTAACATATTTAACTCATAATTTCAATTAATCCAGACAATTTATACCCTTTTGGGTATACACAACCAAGTTCACTTAATGGAATGGAGCCAATTAAGCATAAAAAAACGTCAAAAACTCATCAATCCACAAAACTCAACGTCGCAATAGTATTTTTCAATAGATAAAAGTGGGAATATCTTTTTGGTGGAACGATATATTGGATGGTTTGAACGACCGAAGCTACGAACCAACGAAGCGACGAAGATACGTAACTTCGTAATTGCGTAACCTCATAAGTTCGGAAATGGTGAACAGTGAGCAGTGAAGTCACATATCACCTATCACTCATCACTAGAGCGAAGCGATAAAGAATTAGCTACAATTGCTTTAAACAAAGTTTCAGGTTCAGATGTAATAGAAATATTAAAACTTGCAGGAAAAGATGTAAGAGATGATGAAGATGTAATTCTGTTAGCTGTTAATAAGTTTAAATCAATAAGCATATTCCATCCAGAAGAATCTCATTACTCAACTCAATGGGAAAAACGTATTTCACACGGAAGTAATATGTCAGATAATGTAGGAGAAGAAGCAGTCTCCGTCTTGGTAATAGATAGTGCAGAATATACGGAGATAATTTATTCGACTAAAAATGCAATTAAAATAGCTGAGTTTCTTGTTGGTATTTATTTTTACAATAAAGATGATAAGTATAAACAGGCATTTATTAGTAAACTAAATGATCCTAATTTAGAGTCAGATTTTAATAAAGTGTTATTTAACAACCAATAATGCTTTTTAAGGTTATATCAGAATCATTTTTTCAGAAAGATTTACTGTCTTTGTGCAAAAATGAATCAGAATACGTTTCAACAATTTTTGAAATTAAAGATTTTGTTATATCAAAAATTAAAAGGCACTCTTATGAATTACCAGTAAACACTGGATTATTTATAGGGGGAAGTCTTTGCTTTGGTGTTTATGGAATAAGCTCAGATGTTGATTATTTCTTTGTAAGAACAGATGAGTCTGACGAAGAATTACATTGTGACAAGTTTGCATTTTTAGTTCCTAATAAAAAAATGCATAATTTTTCTTTTGAATTAAAACAAGAGAATGCTTTCGATTATAAATATATTGTTAGTACTATTAAATCTAATGAAACAATAAGGAACATATTGTTAATGGGACAAATATTTTCCAACGACGATTGTTTTAATGATACATTCAAGAATCATATTGAATTATTATTAAAGCAATTAGCAAATAGAAAAATTCATGAGTTAATGCATATTACAATCATGAGATTGGAAAATGAATTTGATAGTTGCAAAGCAAAGAATGTATTAACTCCGTATTACTATATTGCAAAAGCAAGATTAATTTTACATTGGAATAGATGGTTGCAACTTAGAGGACTAATTGGGTTAAGTGAAGCTCGGCTAGAAGATTTAAATAGAACATTACTATTAGTAAGAAGATTTCACGATTATGTTATTTTACATTATCTGATGTTGATTGTTTCTACAATTCTCTGATAGAACAATTGATAATAGTTTCCAATGAATCTTCTAAACAATATACAAAATTGCTAAGAAAATATTAGGACTGAAACTGAAACAACAACTAGTTAATTAGCTCCCTCAGTCTCACTAACGTTCGACAGCTCCCTCCATGAGGGAGCCTTATGGATTCCCGCCTTCAGTCTTCGCTAGTTGGTAGCTACGCCCTGACAAGGCTCGGGAATGACTATTCACTAAATATTGAGTGCGGAATTTGAACCAGATGACTTTGTAGTAATTTTAGGAGCATGCCCACATACGTATTAGTCTAAAAATTTTCCAGTCAAAAATAGGGTGCGATAAAAATTACCCAAAAGTCACGCAGTGAATTGTAGCACTCTTGATTTTTGAATAACTTTTGATCAAGCAAAAGTTATAACCCAGAGATTATCAATCGTTCAACAAACCAAGAAGGAGTAATGATATTTCCATTATATGGAAAATCATCTGCGTCATTTGCTAATTCGGCAACAGACGCAAGCAAACTTAAAAAATCACCAGCTATTGTTATCTGCCTTACTGATTGAATTGGCTTACCTTTTTCAAAAAGCACTCCAGAAGCACCTAAACTAAACTCACCATTAATAGAATTTGCGGTATGCATCCCCATAACATTAGTTACAAGTAACACTCTATCTTGATTCAATAGCTCAACAACAGTGTTCTGTCCTGTAGGCACTATTAAGTTCGTAGGCTTTATAGAAGGCATACTATCATAACCACCTCTAATAGCATTACCTGTTGAATTAACATTATCCTTAGCAGCAGACTTAAGGTCATACAAATATCCTTGCAAAACACCGTTACTGATAAGCTGTGTTCTCTGACCAGCAACTCCCTCACCATCCACAAGCGAATATCCGATAGAATCCTCGATACT
>DYQY01000012.1:0-31251 GCA_020719045.1 Candidatus Termititenax sp. | reverse complement strand
TCCATCTGACCATCTTCTTCAGCTATAACTTCACCTTCATAACCAAAATACACTACTTTTTGCTGTTTTATTTCACTATTTTTAACCCTATAGAAGAACTCACTACTACTCTCAGAAAAACCAAGATGCTCAACATTAGTTATTCTTTTATCCTTTTCCCTGATTCGTTTTTCTAAATACTTAAGCGATTCTTCTTTGTCCTTAACAGAGATAGTCTCATAAGCATTATCTACAGTAAATTTCTGTACGTTATCTGAAACAGTAATTGGCATCCTTAATTCACTATCTCTTGGGAAAATCTTATTTAATGCAACTACTTCCTCAAGCTTCTTATTAACAATAAAAGGAGAAAGTTCATTGCCATACACAAAACTCATCTTGCTATCCTTCATAACCCTAATAGCATATCCAAGCTCAACTGATTCCTTATAATCCTCTATCTGATACTCCCTACAAGCAATTTGCCTACTCTTATCCGTACCCAAGTAGATATCATAACTATCAAGCTTTTGCTTATCTAGATAACTCGAACAATTATCAAAGAAATTTTTTAAATCGTTATTCATTAGCTTCCCCCGATAGTCAAACCAGTAATCCTCATCGTTGGTTGTGCATCCGATACAGGGACATGGTCGTACTTTCCACAAATGCCTGGCATGAACACTTTGTCATTACCTACCATCTCAATATTCTGCAGAACCTCGATACCATTACCTATCAAACTTGCACCTCTGATAGGATATTGCACTTTTCCTTTTTCAATCAAATAACCTTCGCTAATCTCAAACACAAAATCACCATTGGTGATGTTTACCTGTCCTCCACCCATCTTTTTAACTAGCAATCCATGGTCAACTGTATCCACAATCTCCTCTGCCAACATATGTCTGTCTTCAATGAAAGTGTTACTCATTCTTGGGACTGGCTTGCTCCTAAACGATTCTCTTCTTCCGTTTCCAGTCAACTCTAAACCTAACAATCCTGCACTTAATCTATCTGTCATATAGGACTTCAAAATACCATTCTCAATCAAAACATTACGCTTAGCTGATACACCTTCATCATCATATTCATACGAACCATATACACCAGGGACAGTAGCATCATCTATAACTGTTACTAATTCAGAGGCAACTTTCTTACCTATCTTATCCTTAAGGTTTGAAGTGCCTTTGTAGATAAAGTCAGCTTCCAAAGAATGACCACAAGCCTCATGAACCATAGTACCACCAGCTTCACCCATCAAAACAACAGGCATCCTTCCAGTAGGAGCTGGCTTTGCAGTTAGCATCATTAACGCACGCTCTGAAACCCTATCTGCTATCTCACTTAAATCAACAATACTTAGAACATCATCACAACCAGTTATACCTGGACCTTCATAAGCAGTCTGAATAATACTGCCATCCTGCGCAACTACTTGAACAATAAATCGCGAATACTTTCTACGGTCTACCACAATCTCATTTTTGGAATTCACTAATAGAATATTACTTATTGAAGTCATATACCTCAAAGTTGATTGAACTATTTTCTCGGATTTGGACCTAATTACCTCATTACATGACAAAAATTGTGATATAAGATCTTCTCTTTTACTGTTTGAAATACTATCCTGAATAGTAACTTCAGAAGGTAAAATAATCTTTTTAGATTTACTAATACTACTACCAAAACTCGCTGGCATTTCTTTTGCCATATGCATAAGAACATCTCCGCTAAAGTCACTTGAACTAGAGCTAAATGTTTTATCTCCCTTGAAATACCGTAAATTAATACCACGTTCTGAACCAGTCTTTAAAGACTTTACATTGTTATTCTCTATTGTAAAGGTAAAGATATCCTCATCTTGATAATATATGTCTGAATAGTCACCATTTTTGGATATTAAAGTATCTAGAATTTCATTAAGGAGTTCTTTGCTTAAATCCTGCACGCTATACTTGTATTCTAAGCAGTTCCTGATACGCCTCAATAACCTTATTTCTAACCTGCATTGTAAACTTAAGAGCCATATTTGCCTCTTCAGTAGCTATCATAACTTCATGAAGCTCTCTATTTCTAAGCACAGTAAAGTCATATTGATATTGATCTGCAGTATTTAATAAATTATTAGTATCCTGAATATTATTTTTTAGTAAATTAGAAAATACACCATCTTGTGGTTGTACTTTACTTTCCGACAAAGAAGGAATAGTCCCAATTGAAAAAACACTCTTAACTGCTAAATCTTCCATCTTTTCCCCCTTTAATAATTATATGGCTAACTACAGAAAACGCAAGCCTTTCTTGCCAACTTTGCTTCTCTCCTGATCAATCAACTTTCTTACATATGCGGACATAGAGGTTTTGTTCAAGTACGCTTGCAATCTAACAAACTCATACTCTTCACTAGAAACAGTAACGTTAATAGCAAGCCGTTCCTCTTTCTTATCCATCCATACCTTCCGAGCAACTCCTTTAAAAAGGAAAGCAGACAACCTATTCGATTGTCTGCCCTCAGTTTCCCCAACTCTTGCCCCCCGACAACGTTGATATATCGTTGCAATCTTGTAGTAATATAATAATAAAATCAAACATCATTGTCAAACAATAGGAACACATTGCAACACTACAACTTTGCAACAAAACAACACTGCAACACTATGACTAGTGTTTTTGTTGATTATATTTTTTTAGGGAACAACGTATATCGTGGACTATTTTCTTTTAAATATACCTAAGAAAACCACGAAAAACTGAAAACTGAACATAAAGGCGAAAACCACATAGGCATTAAATCTTGGATTACTAAATGCCATAAACAGTACAGCCGCAATAATAGCAAGTCTAAGGAAAAAATTACCAGTAACAATTAGTGCATTGCCGCCCTCCGCAAAAGCTTTGAGCCCCTTTATTTGGATACGAAAATTAATAATTGCCGTAAGCACACCAACCAAAACACTTAACACCCAGTCTCTATAAACAACCAACAATATTAGCAAAGCGATAGCATACACAAGCATTGCAACTCTTTCTATAAAAACTGAATGCTCTTTTAAATCGTTCATTCTAACTTCTCTATCTCCTTAAATACAACATAACCGCCACCTGCAATACCAAAAACAATACCAATAATCATAAATAAACCCGAGGTTCCAAGCCACTCATCAATCTTATTACCAATAAATAGGAAAAACAATAGTGAAAAAACCATAGTAAAACCAATCTGATACACTAAAGTCAATGAGCGACCTAGACTAACAGCCTCTTTATTAGGACCTTCGTTTTTATCTTCTGGCTTTTCTATAAGTGGGTCCATTAGTTTTGATTCACTATGCCATTTAAAGAATCAAGCATCTTAAGCCTTGTCTGAATCATCTGAGTATTTGCTGTATATTGACTCTTATCTGCCAAGTCTACCATTAGCTTTGTATAATCAACGTTAGAGGTTTCATAGTTTCCTTGCCTAACTATAAAATCATCAGACGCATACATAAGTTCGCTATCTTCTATCTCTAAATAAAAAACAACATTGTTAACAGATCTAAGCTTATTATAATCCGTAACATTCACTACCTTTATTCTCGCTATTACTGAACCATCAGAATTATATACGTAGCCCTTATTATCAACTTTCATATCAGCGCCATTCGCAAGCGAAATAGGAGCACCACTTTCATCCAAAAGCATAAAACCTCCAGCTACAGAAACAACCTGCAAGTCTGAATTAACCTGAAACCTTCCGTCTCTAGTTAAATAAGTTCTACCATTTCCATCAGAAAGCGCAAAAAACCCTAACCCTTCTATGGCCAAATCAAGCAACCTATTAGTTAGAACCAGCGGTCCAGGTGAAAAGTTATTAACTTTTCTAACTATCTTTTCAGCACTATTCCTATCTGAATAAGAAACAATCTTAACTGCTCTATAGCCTGGAGTTTTAATATTTACAGCGTTTTCCATTAACACGCCTTGCTGTAACTCAGATACCGACAAAGCCTGAGAAGCATTATTAATTGTATAGTCTGCTGCTAAACAAAAAGACAACAAACAAACACTACAGACTAAACTGAATACTTTTTTCATCGCTTATCCTTTATTGCATCATCTTTCCTAACCATATCATATTTACTTTTACCTTTTCTTTTTTGTTCAAGTTTATAAACAAAAGCCAAAACCTCAGCAACTACAGAATACATCTCAGGAGGGATTTCTGTTTCTAACTCAAGCGAGCCAAGTAGCTTAGCTAAGGCTGCATCTTGATACAAAGGAACATCATTTTCCTCGGCTATCTTGATGATTTCTTCTGCGATACTACCCTTCCCTTTAGCTAAAATAATCGGAGCTACGTTTTTTTCCGGGTCATACTTAATTGCTGCTGCTACTTTTATCGGTTTCTTTTCTTCACTGTTCACTTTTCACCACTCACTTTTTAGGCTTCTGCACTTATTCGTCTTAATCTATCTAACTCTAAAGTTGGCGATAATATCTTATTTATGTTAATTTTCTTAACTTGTGATTGAAATCCCTGCACATTAAAATCCAGAACCTTCATCTGGTCTCTTAATATTGCAGAATTTGCAGCAATATATTGCCTTGCATCATCACTATCCGTATTAAACAAATACCAAACATCTTTGTCAGATATTTCTACTATAACAGCGACATCTCCCATTGTTTCTGTCTCTGTCTTTAATATTATCTGTGTTCTCTGCGGATTCACAGGGGCACCATCTTTTGAGGTGTCTCTTTTAACCAAAATCTCAATATCCTTTTTTTGCTCTGTAAATGGATTTGGAATCATCCAATAATAATACTTATCTGGAAGTGATGGGTCATTATACTTCGACATCTTACTTAATATCCCCTGAGCTGTCATATTTGTAACACTATCAACAAGCGACTTTTCAAGCCCCTTAAGCGCTTCCAACAGACCCTTGCCACCCTCATCTAATTGTTGATTAGATAATTGTTTATATATACCCTTTATTAACGCCTGCAATGCATTAAAGTCCTGAGCCCAATTCATTGGCATCTGCATTGGTTTATTCTGCAATTGCATTAATAATTGTTGTAAAGAAAATAGCTGATCCTGGGTTAATTGCCCACTATCTAAAATTGTCTGCAAGACAGAAATATCATCGACTGTAAGTAATCCTGGTTGAGAAAGAAGCATTTGTAGAACACTTGCTTGGGATGGTGGCAATCCACCACTACTAATAAGCTGCTGCATCGCTCCCACATGTGTTCCATTCATTAATCCCATACCAGATAATAAACTCATAAGCGAGTTTCGTTGCTCAGCTGGTAAACCTGATTGCGGAGAAAGCATCTGAGATAATTGCTCCATACTTTCCTGAGATAAATTTGGAAAAGAACTAGAAGCGTTCGAAAAAGAAATATCAGCTTTTGGAGAAGCTAAAGAATGAAGCACGTTATTCAAAGAAAGCTTCTGATCCATCTTTAGTGGTGCCTCAGCAACCATTTTATCAAGTGCCATTAAATTTTTATTACTAAAATTATTATTCATTAAGTCTCCTAACAACATCTTCTGCTCAGTATTAATACTCTGCGAACTCTGAAGCTGTTGCAAAACCTGCCTCTGCTCGGATGTAAGCTTTGGTTGCGAACTAAATAACTGAGTAAGCGTTTCTTTATAATTTACTGGCAACGATGAATCTTTTTGAAGAGCCTGAGCAAGTGCATCCTTCATATTAGCTGGAAGTACGTTCTTAGAAAGCAATAAGTCCTGCATAGCCTTAGCATCTTCTTCTGTCATACCAACTGAACCATTCATCATTTGTTGCAGTGCTTCTTGCTGTGCTGAAGACAGTGGTGCGTTTTTAGATAAGGCACTATTTAAAGCTGCTTGTTGTGTACTTGAAATATTATTTAACTGAGATAACTTTTCTTTCTGAGTTGATGTTAATGCTATATTTTCTTTACTAAGCAAATTATCCTTATTGTTCATTTGCTTAATCCTTGAGTCGAACTCAGTCAGCAAAGATGACAAACTAGCAGTTAATCCCTGATTAAGAAGATTTGGAGAACTAGCCAAACTCTTTGCCACGTTTTGCAACTGTTGACTTAAATTTTCCGCTTGTTGTGCAGAACTCATTTGACCAGAAAAAAACTGATCTAACGCATTAACTGCAGTTTGATTTCCCGCAACACCCTTGGCTAACGCCGTAAAAACAGCTTGTTGCGCTGATGCACTATTACCCTTTGATTGAAGTGCAGTAAATACTTGATCAAAGTTCTCTTGGCTAAGCTCCAATCCGTGCTCTAACATCTTCATTGCAAGCGATTGGTTATCAGCTGAGTCTGCCATCCCCATTGTAACTAGCTGTGCAGACAAATCCTGTGCTGACAAACTACGCATAACAGAGCTTGCTGATGATGCTGAAGATGAACTTGAGGCAGACGATGAACTAGAAGAACTGGAAGCACTTGAAGAAGATGATGTAGAAGAGCTTGAAGAGCTTGAGGAAGTTGAACTAGTAGACTCTGTAGTTGTATCAACAGTTTCCACTGTCTCAGTAGTAGTCGTAATTGGCTTAATAGTAGGCCATATAATAGGTGCCCCTGGGTGGATTCCACCTCCAGAACCTGCTCCAACGCTATCCATACAAAACCTCCACTACATATAAAACTTATGCATATTATACCAATAAATTAGACAACGCAGTAAGAAAAAAGTTCCAACTAAAGCATTAAAGATTCAATGAATATATTAACAGAATCTGTACCTATTTCTTTTAAAGAAAATGCTTCTCTATCCATCAGCCATTGCAAAAGAAGCCCATCAACCATCGATAATAGCTGAATGCTCTTTACCTGTGGGTCCATTTTTCTAAAAACCCCCATATGCACTCCATCATCCAAGATACCAGCAACTAGTCCTCTTAACGACTGATATACATCTTTTATTTCCTGAGAATTTATCTTTGGATTTCTGACTAACTCAGTCCAAAAATCAAAATAAATAAAATAAGTATCTGAATATTGCTCAATAGTTGTGAAGTACTGCTCATAAAACACTGCAAGTTGCTTCGCTGGATCATTAATAGCAGAAATCACATCATGAATCTGTGCTTCTAAAGTAGCAAACCACATCTTAAAAATCTCTAAGAACAACTCATCTTTGCTCTCAAAATATTCATAAAGCGTTCCCTTGCCAACATCAGCTGAAATAGCGACATCATTCATTTTCGCTTCCCTAAATGTATACTTTGCAAAAATCGGAATCGCAGCGTGAACTAGACGCGAACGCTTCTCTTGTTTATTAACTATCTTAGGCAAAAAAAATCCTCCTCTATGGACGTAGATACAAGTTTACAAATTATCTACTCATCAGTCAATAAAACAAAAAAATATAATCAAAAATAATTCAATAAAGCATATTAAACCGTCCAAAGACGGAATAATATGTTATTTATAAATAAAATTGAAAATTAATAATTAGGAACTTTTAGCAGCTGTTCGAATACAAGAAGTACACATTTGAACTTTCTTGTTACCAACTATTTTTATCTGTAGGTTTGGAAGGAAACGTCTTCTTGTTCTTCTCTTTGAGTGAGAAACATTATTTCCTGTCATTGGTCCTTTTCCGCAAACTTCACATTTTTTAGCCATTTATAACACCTTCTACAATTTAGTATCGCTTAAATTTGAAAACCAGTATACTTTATCATAAATGCAAACAAGTAACAATAAGTAAATTTCAACAATTTACCTTAAAAAACACCATGCCAGCATGAACTTCTTTAAAGATAATTCCTTTATCCTCTAAGTCACCTAAAAATACCCTTAATTCCTTTGCATCTCTTGCGAAAACACTAAGCAACTCTTCAAACCCAGCTGGTCTTCTAATAAGATACTCAGTAACAGCTTCTTTCGTTAAAACTTCACCTGACTTATCTGTTTTATTGACACCAATAATATCAACTTCTACAGAAGTTATCTGCTTTCCAATCTTTTGCAACTCCTCAAAAGATAAAGGAAACGTACCACCATATGCTGGCGGTCTAGCTACTGTATTCAGTTGTACTCTATCTGGTTTTATTTTAGCAACTGCATCAGCAAGTAAACTAACTTCTTCCTCCGTATCATTAATCCCCTTAACAAAAAGAATCTCCAGCCATATTTTCCCTGCAAATATTTTTCTAAACTCAATCAACCCATTTACAACATCGCTAGCCATAACACCTTTGACTGGCCTATTAATCTTCTTAAACACATCTTGCGATACAGCATCCAAGGAAGGAACAATAAGGTCTAACCCTAATAACTCTCTCCTAACCTCCTCATGCCTTAATAAAAGTGAATTAGTAAGCATAACGATTGGATACGAGAACTCTTTTTTAAGAGCGACTATTAACTTATCTAAGTCTTTATGCAAAGTAGGCTCGCCAGAACCAGTTAATGTAAGATAATCTATAGCCACATCTAGCGACTTTATTTCACTTATTAATGCCTGAATATCAACATGCTGGATTCTATCCTCGTCTAACTTATCAGTTGGACAAACCTCACAATATAGACAGTCTAAATTACACTTCTTTCTTGGCACTAAATCTATACCTAACGACAAACCCAATCTTCTTGAAACTACTGGGCCAAATGTGTATCTTGGAGCTTTGTTTTTTGTTTCCATCTGACTACTTTAAAGCCTTCAACTTACTAACCTCAATAGCAGTAAGTTCTCTGTACGCACCAAGATTAAGCTTACCAAGCTTAATAGGACCAATCTCTATTCGTTTAAGCCTAGTTACCTCAAACCCTAATTGTTCAAACATTTTTCGAATCTGTCTATTTCTGCCTTCTTTTAAATGAATCTCCAAAATCATACCACTATTGTCCAACACAAAACACTTTGCTGGCACAGTAATCTTCCCTTCCAGCAACACACCAGCTTCAAAAGCCTCGTGTGACTTTACATCAAGTGGCTTATCGATTGTAACGCGATATATCTTCACTATCTTGCTCTTAGGATGGATAAGAGCATTGGTTAGTTCACCATCGTTTGTTAATATTAGTAAACCTGTACTTAGTCTATCAAGTCTGCCAACTGCGTGTAGGGACTCATACTGCTCTGGCAATAAATCATATATTGTTTTTCTATATTTAGGATCGTTTCTGGTTGTAATGTAGTCTTTGGGTTTATTTAAAATAACATATTTCTTTAAGTCTGCTCTAACTCTAGAGTTAAGATAAACAACTTTATCTTTAGCAGGATCAACCTTCACCCCAAGTTCAGTTACCTTCTTACCGTTTAAGCTAACTAATCCACCAAGAATAAATTCTTCACACTTTCGCCTTGAAGCGATACCAGATTCAGCCATAAATTTCTGGAGTCTTACTTCCGACATTAATTAATTCTGATGATTTTCTTTATATCATCAAGCGTTTTGGTTGCTACTCTTCTTGCTTTCTCATTTCCCAGAAGAATAATTTTATCAAGCTCTGCTTTGTCTGAAATCAGCTCTTGTCTCTTCTCTCTGATTGGCTTCATAAAAGCAAGCAATGCTTCAAGTAATTCCTTCTTACAATCAACACATCCAATAGCCGCTGATTTACATCCTTGCTCAACTTTCGCACCCTGACCAAAAATCTTCTGAAAAGCAAAAATACCACAAACATCTGGATTCCCAGGGTCAGTTCGTCTTAACCTCTGAGGGTCAGTAAACATGGTTTTAATTTTCTTTACAATGGTATCTTCATCATCTGCTAAGAAAATAGCATTATCGTAGCTTTTACTCATTTTTCTTCCATCTGTACCTGGCAAAACAGGAACGTCCGTATATAAATCTTCCGGTTCTTTAAAGAAGTTAGTTTTATAAAGAAAATTAAATCTTCTTGCAATCTCCCTAGTAAGTTCTAGGTGTGGAGCTTGGTCTTTACCTACTGGCACTGCATCAGCCATATACATTAAGATATCTGCTGCCTGCAAAACAGGATATCCCAAGAATCCGTAAGTATTTAAGTCTCTACCTTTAAGTTCCTCCATTTTACTCTTGTAGGTTGGAACTCTTTCTAACCAAGGTAGTGGAGTTATCATCGATAGAATTAAATGAAGTTCTGCATGTTCTGGCAAATAAGACTGTACAAACAACGTTGATTCGTTAACGTTAATCCCCGCAGCTATCAAGTCAGCTACAACTTCATAGGTATTCTCTTTAATGCTGATTGACTGCTCATAAGCTGTTGTTAACGCATGCAAATCTGCTACGAAATAGTATGCATCATACTCGTTCTGCAAATCCACCCAATTCTTAACTGCTCCAAAATAATTTCCAAGATGGATTTTACCTGTTGCCTGAATACCACTAAGTGACCGTTTTTTCATAAAAAAATTATAGCACAGAGATAAGTTGCTCAGAAGCAAAAAAACTACATAACTTGTGACAAAGTTACAAACGTATAACCTTTTGAATGAATATAGGCGATTACCTTTGGCAAGACAGCAAGCGAAACCTCGTTGCCATTATGCATCAAAATTACTGCTCCTGGCTTAAGCTGACTTTCTATATGCGACATCACCGCTGAGACTTTCTTGGCTATCATCTCAGTATCTAGCTGTTGGTCTCGATAAAGAAAATCATTAGCATTAATTGACCACCCAATAGGAATAAGTTTATGACTAGCTACAGTTGAAAGAACTGTTTTATTCATCCTTCCACCTGGAGGACGAAAATACTTCGGAACAAAACCAAGAATATTCTCATAAACTCGACTAGTCTCAGCTATCTCATCATCTACCCGCTGACCAACATATTGATCAAGCCTAATATGGTTATAAGTATGATTGCCGAGCGAATGACCTTCACGACTTATTCTTCTTACTAAATCTGGATACTCAATCATACGCGAGCCAATCAAAAAAAATGAAGCTTTTACATTGTTACTCTTCAAAATATCTAATATTTTATCTGTATAAAGATAGGATGGACCATCATCAAAAGTTAAAACTACTTGTTTCTTGTTTGTTTTAAAGTCTGTTGGCATCCCATCTGGATTATAAGGAAAGATGAAAGACAAAAGACTAAAGATTAAAAAAAATAATGCAAACTTATGCTTAAACTTATGTATCACTTTACTCCGATTATCTTATGTGTCTGAGGGATAACTCTTACGTCATTTAGATCTTTCTTTAATATATTATATGCGTTGATTATTTGTTCTTCTGTTGGGAAGTGTTTGATTTTCCTACAAGGAGTAACCGGCTGAAGTATAAGCGGAATATCTTTGCTTATGCCTTTCATTAACTTTCCAAACTCTCGTATTTCAAATATTTTTGTATCCGGCAAAAGGACATACTTAACATATAGGTCTTCATCTTTAACAAGGTTCAAACACTCAGCAAACTCTGACTCATAGCCAGGTTTATAGTCCATGGAATAGATAGATACCTTACCAATAACTTCTTTTAAGTGAGATGGTAACGTTGCATTAGTTTCAAGCATCACAGGAAGTGGTAAATCAGGTAATATTTTCAAAAAATCATTAACTTGCAAAAGTGGCTCACCGCCTGTTAAAGATATTGAATGATGCCAAGTTTTGTTAAGTTCTTTTACAGTAGAGATTATTTCCTCTGGCTTGAAGTAACGTCCATTATCAATATTCTCATCACAATAGTCACAAGATATATTACAACCAGTTGTTCTGATAAATATCTGTTTGTATCCTAAATAAATACCTTCGCCTTGAATAGAAGAAAAAATTTCACTTAAATGCATAACTTAAGCTTTTTCTAATTTACCATACTTTGGCATTACAAGTTTCATTTCCTTACCAAAGCGTATCTGAAGCGACATATCTTTGCCAGAGCTAAAAACTTGTACAACCACACCATCACCAAAAGCTCCTGAACGAACAATATCACCAACCTTGTAATCAAGTACAACCTTTTTACTACTCTCATCCTCATAGTCTCTTGTAAAGAAAGTACCTTTTCTGTCTGGTGCAGTAAGATTATATTCTGGCTTAGCTGAAAGCTTCTCAACTATATGATTAAAACCACTTAACCTATCACTAAACTCAACTTTAAGCAGTTCTGCTGGCATTTCATAAAAAAAACGACTCAGTTCCTTTGGAGTTGTAGACCCATATGATCCACGGTTACTGGAAGCAGACAAGAAAAGCTTCTTTCTCGCTCTTGTCACTGCAACATAGCAAAGCCTGCGCTCTTCCTCTATTTCATCTGGAGCATCCATTGACTGAACATGTGGCAAAACACCTTCTTCAAGACCAAAAAGGAAAACATGATCATACTCCAACCCCTTTGCAGTGTGCATAGTCATGAGTGTAAGAACATCCTCAACATCACCTGTCTCATCTTGGCTTGTCAAAAGAGTACTCATAGAAACGAAATCATCTAAAGAATAATTCTGTTCAACAGCTGACTTCTTAAGCTCATCGAGATTCTCTATCCTCGCTCTAGCTTCTAAGTTACTTTCAGCCATTAGCATCTCTTTATAACCAGTTCGGTTTATCACTCTATCAATAATCTCTGCAGCTGACAGTTCCTCTTGAGCATAATCCTGCTGAAATGAAACAATAAGCTCTTTAAAGCTAAGTAACGCAGCATGGCCTCTTACTTCCTCTAGCAAATCAACTGCTTCAAAGCAAGAAACACCTTTTTCTAAAGCCTTCTCTTGGACCTTTAACAAAGTTAATTTACCTATTTTCCTTGATGGAACATTAACAACTCGCTGAAAAGCAACATCATCTTTGTAGTTCAGAATAAGCTTCAAATAAGCCATGACATCTTTAATTTCTTTACGGTCATAGAACCTTAACCCACCGTATATCCTATATTTAATATTATGTTGAAGTAAAATTGTTTCAATAACTCGACTCATAGCATTAGTTCTATACAAGAAGGCTATCTCTGACAAGGTTGAACCTTTTTCAATTAAAGCTTTAACTTTCTTTGCTGCGTTCTCTGCTTCATCGTAATCATTTTGAGCAATAAAAAAACAAGCTTCATCGCCCTTTTCTTGGTTAGTCCAAAGATTCTTTTTCTTTCTTAGCTTATTATTAATGATTACGCTATTTGCTATATCTAATATATTTGAAGTAGAGCGATAGTTTTGTTCAAGTAGTATTACTTTGGCATCTGGAAAATCTTTTTCAAAATTCAAAATATTCTGAAGATTAGCACCTCTCCAAGAATAAATATTCTGGTCTGTGTCACCTACAACAAACATTCTTCGGTGCTTTGCTGATAGCATATAACTAATATGATATTGAGGCATATTAATATCCTGATACTCATCTATTAGTATAAACTCAAACTTATTTTGATATTTTTCTAAAATCTCTTTTTCTTGCTTAAGAAGTAGTACCATATTCAAAAGTAAATCATCGAAATCCATTGCATTATTTTGTCTAAGCCTCATCTGATACTCTGCATAAACCTTTGCAGCCACCTGAAGAACATCAGTATTAGCTCTTTGCAAAAACTGCTCTGGTAAATCAAAGGAATTCTTTGCTTTACTAATCTGATACAAAATAGACTTTGGTTTAAACTGCTCAACATCAATCTCAAAATCAGCCATTATTTGCTTAACAAGTGCTAGTTGGTCGCTTGAGTCATAAACCACAAAGTTCTTATCATAACCAAGCTTATCAGCGTACATCTTTAGCATCTTAAATCCAAAGGAATGAAAAGTAAGAATCCAATTATCATGCGACTTTGCAGCTGGATTAACTAAGTTCTGAACACGTTCCTTCATTTCAGCAGCAGCTTTATTTGTAAAAGTTACAGCAAGAATATTGGAAAGTGGAACATTAAACTCACGGTTCAAATAAGCAATCTTGTGGGTCAAAACCTTTGTCTTTCCACTACCTGCACCTGCCATGATAAGCAAAGGGCCATCAGTATATTTAACTGCTTCAATTTGTTGTGGATTTAACCCTTCGAAAAAAATATCTGAATTATTGTCCATAGCCTATCAATTATGAACCATATCTTCTAAATAATTAAACGTACTTATTCTGTTGCAAGTAAAAAATCAATAATCCTATTAATATCCAACCTCTCCCAAACTAAGGGCAGATTATTCCGAATAAACTCATCTTCTTCAGCCTGACTATTAGATCTTTGTCTAATTATCTCTATTTGTTCCTTAAACGAAACCTCTAACTCATAACCAACTACTGTTGGATAATCCGCAATACGTCCAATACCCGCATTAGTAAAAATAACTAAAGTTGAAATAGAAAAGGCATCTGATAAATGATAAGTAGAAGTATCAACTGTTATTATTTTATCCATCAACGAAACTATTTCTGCAAAATCATCAAAGGAGTTTGAGATGTTTTTTAAATTATGGAACCTTGGATGGTCAAAATTAAGCTCAGAAACTGTAAACAGATGCATGTCAGTGGTTTCTAATATTTTATTGACTATGTTACGAGAAACATCATCAGGAATACTTCTACAGTCTTGCACGGAATCTGAGTGGAATAAAACATTTTTACCCTTTCTGCCCTTTGCTTCTAATATCTCATTAATACAGGTTCCTATGTGTTTTAAAATATACCTATTTCGCTTCAATTCTTTTGGTATATTCTTACTATCTACCGAAAACATAAATAAAAAATTATCAACAATAGAGCGTTTATAGTAACCAGTTATTGAGTTAATTGATGTAATATCATAATAATAATCATACTCGCAAAACTTCTCTAGCTCGAGTGGTTCCTGTAATAGATTAATTCCTTCGCACTGGTATAAGTCTATGAATTTATAACTTTGAACATGATAAATATCTAACTCAAAACCATTGAAATGTTTTTTAAATTCTTCATTTAATATCCTTAAAGTTGTTAATCCACAAATATTATCACCATACGCTGGACCAAACCCTCCTAACAAAGCTATCCTCACATTATCTTTCTTTATATTTTTGAGTCTCTCTGACAAAGGAATAAACTGTTCTCGACTACTCAAATCTACTGGTAACTCCAAACCTGAAGGAATATTAATGCTCTGATAGGTATTAATCCTGCCCATCATGTTATTATTCTTTACATCATTCACCATCAAAAACAAAGCATGTCTGTAATCGGAAACATATGTCTTATCTTTATATAATGAAACATAGTGCTCATCAGTGAACTCTCGCTCACGAAACAGTCCGCTTTTATCATAATCCAAATAAGGAACTACTTTAATATCTTCTGTAGTCTTTAAAAAAAGCACAACACCCTCTCCCTCTGGAACTAATTGTACACTATCAACCTGCATGAGAGCAAAAAAAAGAGGGAGCATCTCTGCTCCCCCTCTTATATCCATTACAATTATTCGTTGACTGATTATCCTTGAGCGAATTTTTGTGTTGCTTCCCTCATGATATCGCCTTGTGTCTTACCTGTTGTATGGACAGCACTTACAGTATCTTTAATAATCTGTAGTTTCTGTTGTACTAAGAAAAGGTCACCAGGTTGTAGTTCTTCTGGGTTACTAATTCCCCATGATTTTAGAAGTCCTCCACCATCTACATCAATAATTTCTGCATCAGAAACTATTGCTTCATCTAAGCTAGAATTAGCTTTATTACTTAACTCACTTAACCCAGTACACTCTCCATTATCTTTCAATCTAACCGCCATTGCCATTGTGTCACCAGTATTTGCATCTACATAAGCAACTTTCATGGTAACACTATCTCCATCAGTAGTCATCGTTATCTTCCAATTATTACCAGCTAGTTTATCGCTTATATCAGAAGAAGGATCAATACCAAGAATATCAAAAATTGCAGCGGCTGTATCAGTATTGGTTATTTCTGTTACCGAATAATCAATTCTTTCAGGGGTTGCAGAAGCAGGCAAAACGGCTGGAGAAACAGTATTTATAGTAACTGGTGCTTCATATTTCCCTGAAGTAGTATTAAATGTAAATACTGTTGAACCAACAGTAACCGCAGGAATGGGAACACCAGGATTAGCGCTTGTGTAAAACTGACCGTTTGCACCTTTAGTACAATTCGTCTCTTCGCCAACGGTATATTTACCACTATTGGTAGCAGTAACTTTATCTTTTAAATCTTTAACTTCACTATTATCTAGTCTTTCTAATGCATAGGCTTTACCATCTTTTTCAACGACCTGTTTACCACCCATTTCCATAGTTGCCTTTAGAATATCTAAGTTCAACTCGTTCATGGTGTCAGCTACGGCACCCATTGCATTGTTTCTATTAACCTCTCCTACGAATGAATAATTTGCACTCATTTTAATTCCCCCTTTTTCTTTTATGTTTAGATTTGATCAGCCATAAAGAACTCTTCTATCATCAGGTATCAGAGCGAGAAAACTATTGGACTTCTAGCTTTCTTTTTTGGATACTGTCCCCCTTCCGTGTATTTATTTTGTATCACTACTAATATCGCCATAAAACTGGCTTTTTATGTATTAAGAATTTATGGTGCTTTCAGATAAAATCCAACCAGAATCTTTCGATGTAAATCATAAAAAATAACTAGGACATACCAACATATATAACGATATTTAAAAGATAGAAATAAATTGTAGGGAAAAAATGTTTTTTAAAATAATAAGCACAACATCAAATGCAATGCAAAAACTTGCGACTCTAGCAAAAAATATAGTCGCACACGCAAATTCAATTACTTCTTCTGAATTAATTTATAATGGGACAGGGTCCATAATGCTTATGCAAGAAAATTTCTTCACATTATACATAAGGCCAATTTTTAACGAAGGACAGACTAATTTTGATCCAAACGATACAAATCTTACTGAAGAAAATGTGCTTGCTATCCTTAATAAAATGAACGAAACAGGTTGGAATCTACGAGCTGTAAGAATAGTAACAGGAACAGATATAGACGAAACTGCAGTAAAACAACTTTTTGAAACATCTTTCTTAGGTGAAGGATATGACGATTTATCCTCTGTCCTAGATGAGGAAGATTTCAGTATTATCAGATTAAATTTAGGAAATGAAGCATCCGGATACAGATTCATTCATGCTGAAAAACTACTTGAAAAAGGATTTTCGAGAACAGAACTTGCAACATTATGGAAAGATAATGTTACGAACAACAAAGTTAAACAAATAAATACTTCAAATATCTCAAAAAGCAAGGTTGGGAAGCTTAAAGGCTGCATTATTGATGACACTGCACTGCTTGAAAGGATAGGAGAAAACAAACCAATCATCTTAATTAATGGCTATGTACATCAATTAATGGAAGGCTTCCTCAGAAAAAATCAAAAAATACCATTCTTTATCTTTGAAAGTGATAAAGACAAATCTTATGATGATGCACATCTAATTGGTAATACGGATCCCAACTTAGCATTCAGTGATAGCTTAAGAGGTCAACTTGTTAATAACAATAACACTACTCATTCGCTTTCAATAAAGGCACCACCTACGGTCTTGAATAATGTTCTTTCGGCAAGAGGACCTGGTGAAAGAGCTCTTGAAATTGTAAAAAATTTTTTCCCAGGACTAGTTCCTACCTCATCAGAAGCATCATCCATTGCACCTGAAGTATGGATGAAATGGACTGAAGGTGTTGAAAAATATTGTTTAGGTGCACCATTCAAAAGAAATGCTGTAATTTCAGCAGTCACAACAGAAACAGTTAATGCAGGACTAGTACCAAATGTAACAACCATGAGCAATATTGCTGCAATGAATTTTAATAACTATACTCCAAACATTTCCATTGTTGGAACTGGCTCAGGTTCTGGAAGTAGACTAATGCCAGGGATGGAAGAAAAAGCTTCCAAGTGCGTATACCCTCTTGCCAAAGACAAGCATCCTGCTATTAATCCATTACTAATTAAATTATTCTATTTTTCTGATTCACTCTCATATTTTCCTATTCATGGTCTTCATCTGCTTACATCAAGTAAACATAATCTAATAGAAAGAATTCTTGATAGACTTATGGGAGTTAGCAATCTAGCAACGCTTTTAAGAGTAACATCAACCTTGAATCCATCTCTGATACCACGTATGGAACCATATTATAATGACCTTATTCGATCAGAAGCTTTTAAACAATACTGTGAAAACAGGGGACTAATCGTTAGCAATGAGGCGAAAAGAATTTCTACTGATAGTTTCAAGATTAAAACTATTAACGGTGAGGCAAGTTTTCAACCACCAGGCCACATTCATGCTCTTACTGATTACATACTACATAAAATGCAAGAAGATATAAGTAATAAGGTAAACGTTGTATATATCAATTCACTTGAGGAAATTGGTAATAGACTAAACATGCCTTTAATAAAATTTGTTTACCATGGTGATAAGGCCTTGTATTTTAGCTTTATTGAGAATACTGTCAATTCAGGTGGTGGACTAGCGCTGGTTGATGGCAAACCTTCTATACTAAGAAAAAGCTGGAGACCAGACTTACCAATGAGCTACAAACACACCTGCCAATGTTTATTAAACATTAATAATCTACTTAAACATATGAAGGTATCAAAGGAAGAGTTTTTACTACTTACTAAAGATGAGATTCGTAAACTTATCACTGAGCATATTTTAAAAGGTCTAGTCCCTGATCTTGAGGTAAAGAATCCTGTTGATGATCATTGGGTTTTACAGTTTCACCTAGGCATTGATGACCTATTAGGCTCGAATTTACCAACTGGCGTTATTATAAAAGATGGCGAATATCGTCATGAGTTTGCTGAACTTAAAACTAAAGAAGACTTAAAAAATATCGAACTTACAAGAAAAAGATATTATAGTGAAACTGAAACAGCAATAAGAAGAATTATTGGTAGTAGGCTCAACGACTTATTAAATTTTGTTAACGAAGTACCTTAAAAATACTTTTATTAAAAATGCACATCTTATAACTTGATTTCATTGATGTCGTGATTATACGTCTTTAAATGGAGCGGGAAAACGGGTTCGAACCGTCGACCCTAACCTTGGCAAGGTTATGCTCTACCAACTGAGCTATTCCCGCTTACATGATAAATGTAATTGATTTTCTAAAAAAAATCAATTAAAGATTGAAAAGGTGGTGCCCAGGGGCGGAATTGAACCACCGACACAAGGATTTTCAGTCCTCTGCTCTACCGACTGAGCTACCTAGGCATGGAGCCGAGAATGGGAATCGAACCCGCGACCTACTGATTACAAGTCAGTTGCTCTACCAACTGAGCTATCTCGGCAAAAAGAACACCACAATTACAAACTCTATGACCATAAAAGTCAAAACTCTCTTCAAAAGAAAGCTATAGAATTATACAAGCTGACCATAATGTTTGCAACACTTAAATAGTCAAAATAACTGTAAAACTAATGGATTACTCCAATAACTCTCTGTTCTAGTATTTGTTTAGTATCAGTTTCATAAACTACCATTGGATAACTACCCATTGGTAGCTTATTTCCTGATTGATCAACACCAGACCATTTAATCTCATTTGCTCCTGATGTTCCACCTTTTTCCCCTGCGAAACAATTTATCTCATATACTTTCTTGCCATAAACATTGTATATCTTAATGGTAATGTCCATATTTTGGTTCAAGTAATAATAAATAGTTGTATCTGTTTCAGCAGACTTAAATGGATTTGGATAATTAGATAGTCTAGATAATACAGTTCCATCAAAACCTGTTGAAATACCAGCATCCGAAGTTATTTCAACTGAGCTTAAGCCAGCATTATTCTTAGCTATCGCTTTATAAAAATATGTTCTTAATTGCTGAAGATCAGACACCTCAACTCTTTGCTTATCTGCAGAAACAACCTTTATCAGCTGCCATTTAGGCTCATTACCTGTTCTGTTATAAATCTCAATTTCATCTATGGATGATACGTCATCAGTTGCTTCACCTAGATATAAGATATGTTTCAATAGATTTTCATAGCTAATCTGAGAAACTTCTATCTTGTTTTTGACAAATCTTGGCTTAGTAAAATCTGTCCTAACAGACCATGTTGTTACATCACTTTCTAAACTTGCTTTAACAGCCTTTATTGCAAAATCATAATTTACATTATGAGTTAACGGTAAGCTATCAAGCTCAACTTGAATAACTGATTGATTGACTGTAACTGTTACAACATTTTTTACAGCTGACCAAGAAACAACTATTCTACCAGTTTGTGTTTCTTGTATTTTATAAAGCACATTAATATTACCAATATCTTCTGTTGCAACCGTTAACACAAGGTTAGTACTAATAAAATTATTAACATAATCCTTACTAGAATATAATCTTAGCTTACGAGGATGGCTAGAAGACTTAATATTAATGGTGCCAGTGTCATAATTAGAAATAATCATCTTATCTGAAGACACTCTTAAGCTATCACCTGTTACGACTAACCTCACAGAACCTTCCTCTAAATAACTATCTACTTTGATATAAACATAAAGTTTTTGTATTTGCTCAGTAACTACTAATGGAGTTGCTAATATTAAGTTATTTGTACCATTCACCATTGTCTTGTTAGCTAATACATTATTATCACTATCCATCAAACCGATTGAAAGACCATTATTTCCAACAAGCGATACATTCACATTAACCATATCCATAGTTGTAGCATCATGATCAGTCTTAACATTAAGTTCTATTACCTTCCTGTTTTCTACAACTGCAAATAAAGCATCATCAATTGCTTTATTTGCACTAGCAACAACAACTGGAATATAAGCACCTACATTAAATGTATTGGTTAATTGATCAATATTTGCTGGCAACATAGCACTCTTACTATCTAAACGGAAAGAGCTTGTTGATGTAATACCAATATTGAACTCTCGAGCACCACCAGAAACATATTCAATATCGCCGATAACATAGAACAACGCCATTACATCAGTAATCTTGTAGAATGGATTAAGGTTAACATGCATGTATCCATTAACAAAGTTAAGTCCAGTTTCCATCAGCTGGTCTCTTGTTAGGCTATGTGGAGTGTCTATCTCATTCTTTCTTAATAACCTTAGGTTAAAAAGAGCACTATCTGGAATATCTGCAGACTTTCTAACTGATAATCCAGATAAGTAAGAGCTACCATCATTATTTACATGCAAGGTAATATCAAACAACACAACATCTTTTTGACCAAGTCTTATATCCAAAGTTGGCAATGCAACAGGCTGAACCAATACTCTATTTGTTTTCTTAATTATCACTGTCTGATTACCAACAAATGGTAAATTATTTCTACTAATTACCTGTCCTTGCTCAAGAACAACATCACTTGTTTGTATAACAATTTGGAAGCTAGAATCGATAACAGCTTTCTCTGAAATACTCATAATTAGAACAATATCCTTTGTTCCTCTAAAATACTTATCAGCACTATAGAAATTCAAGATTACTTCTTTATCCTTTATCTTAGACCTTTCAGTAAGTTCTTTATATCCACCATATTTTGGATAAGCAAAGTATATTTCAGAAATCTCGTGATCATAAATATTTCCACTAAGAACAACTCTTATTTTCTCTATCGATACTACAGAAGAATCACTTCCAAAATTAAAACTAATAACAACCTGATCTTTAGCTCCTAGCTCTAGCGCTGTTAAGTTCTGGTTCACAGAAACTATTCTATATAATGGAATAGCAATATTGATTTTAGGCTGACCTCCAATTAATCCAACAATTGTTCTATTAGAAGTTGCAATAAATCTTGTAAAGTTATTTCTAGTAGCAACCAATTCAAAGTAAGCCTCACCGGACCAACTAGCTATTTCTGGAATATCAATTACCGCACTATAGTAAATACCGTTTTTATCGCTGGTTGAAACAAAATTCAAGCTTACTGGAACCTTGTTACCATTTTCTAATCTTAGTTCCAAACTTGGAGTTACCCTTAATTGCTCAATAACATTCAAGGTTAGATCCATCCTACCAGGAAGAACAACTGTACCTTGATCAACATAAATATTTGCATAGCTTTTTGCTTCTAACTCTGATGAATCAAACATAATAAATGCATAAGCATCAACACTACTTATGTTTCCTGCTTTATCCTTAACCCAAACATGAATTGTTCTAAGACCAGATTGAATATTCTTAAATCTATGTTCATAAGGCTTCACTGATGACCACAATGGATCATTTGAAGATGGAACAAACGCATGCTTATCTGTTTCACTAACCAACCAAGCAACAACATCTGCATCATTAGTTACATTTAAACCTACAATAAAATCATATGTCCTTAAATCATTATTATTATCTTTGTCATATGCCATAACCGCTGGATTGTTAACTGTTAAATCTATAACTAATCCATTAGCTGGGAATAATTGTCTATAGGTTAAATTCCCAGCATTATCGGTTACGGTATAATATATATTGTATGTAGATTCCATCATTCCAGCGGTTACAACGTATTCAGTAGTATAAACTCCAGAACTAACTCTAACTAATGACAGTGTTTGGCCAAGTTCAAAGACTTCTGCGCTACCTACAATCCTTACCTCTGGAGTAATTTGAATAAACTCACTAAAGTTAAATGTAACATTATAAGTACTTGCTCTCAAATATGTGTGGTTATCGATTACATTCACTTCATCGCCAGTCACTCTTGTTATCACTTTACTAACTAACAATGGGTTAACGCTATCATAGTTAACCGTTACTATCGCTGGAACACTGTTAATGTATCCGTTCGCATTCTTTATCCATAAGTACAAGGTCTTCATTTCATTTAGATTGCTTAATAATCTATACTGTACTGGTCTACTATCTAACCAAAGTGTGCTAGATGCTGATGGAGCTGAAGAGTATACCTCTGTAATCATCCAGGCATAAGCTTGTTCATCAGCAGAGATAGTTACTTTCAAAATATTATCATTAGTGAATTCTGATAATTCACCCAACTCAAAATCATATGCATTGAAACTAGGGGTCTTAACCGTTGTATTAATGATAATACCAAAAGTAGTTACCCCACTATAAGAAACCACACAATTAATACTATTTGCTACGTTCAACGCATTATCTGTAGCGAATAATCTAAAATAACCAGCTCCGTCTCCTGTATAGGAATCTATATCCAGTGTTGATTGATAAGTTGATGAGTTTAAAAGTTGAAGAGTTAATGGGATTGATGGTTTGTTGTTTGGAACAAACAATAAGCTAGGCGTTGAAGCTAGTCCACTAAATATGCCTGTTACATTTAAGGTTAATCTGTACGCACCGACATCCACGTTATCAGGAGAAACTGAGAACACTACTGTCGCAGTTGGAATAACATCATCTAATATGATACTTGCATTTGTTGAGCTAATATTTCCAGCTAAATCAATAACTAATAACTTTAAGCTCTTATGTTCTGCTTCTGTCGTAGAAAAGTTATAAGTTATTGGTTCGTGAGAAGTGAGAAGTGAGAAGTGAGAAGCTAAATACTCAAACCCTAAGTTCTCTGTTACATAGTACCCAAACATATTAGCTTCCACTACATTTATGCTTAGGGCTACATTTCTACTATTTGTATAGCTATTGCTTAATGTATACAGATCTAATATCTCTAAATTCACAGTCGGTTTTGTTGTATCCACTATTAGGTGAGAAGTGAACAGTGAACCGTGAACAGTGTTACCTGCATTGTCGGTGGCACTAAAATAAATATTGTATGTTCCTTCTATTGTACTAGACGATATAAAAAAGCCTGCTGAGTATCTGGAATTTGATTCCCTAGTAACAACTAAATCATAAACCTCAAACTCAGTTATATGTTCAATCCAGACTGTTGGTGTAGATAGCAACTCTTCATTAAAATCAATTGTAATATTATATGTTCCTACCTTTATATATGAAGATCCATTTATTGCACTTACTACCTCGCCACTAAATCTAGTTACTTCTGCACTTATTATTGAAGGATTCACATTATCAAAGTTAAACATTGCAACTACTGGTGACGTTACAACCCTACCTTCATCATCTTTTAACCATAAATATAATGACCTAACACCATTAATCTTCGTTCTCAAGTTAAATACATTGATTCTTACATTCTGCCAAAGTGGATCAATGGCTTCTGGATTCCTGGAATCTTCTTTAATTAACCAGCCAGTAGCCCTGCTATCATTTGTTATCCTAACTCCGACTGTTTGGTCATTTACGTTTCTTGTACTTAAGGTGTCAATATCGAACACCTCTAGTCCTGGCAATTTTATATTTGTACTTATATACACATTAGATGTAATCTCACCATTAAAGTAAACTAAGCAGCTTAACCTATCAGAAGAATTACCAGCATTATCAACTGCTGAAATAACAAATGAAGCTAATCCGTCGCCAGTAAAGGAATTTATATCCAGGGTGCTGGTATAAATTCCAGTGAATGGTGAAGCGTGAAGAGTGAGTGGAATGGATGATGTTCTGCTTGGAACAAATACGATGTTAGGAGTACCAGATAATCCACTTCCATTTTCTCTAACATGAACCGTAACAATATATTCACCCTCAACAAGATTATCACCTGTACTAACAATTTCTATCATTGCTGTTGGTGCAACATTATCAAACAAGATACTTGAATTCCTGCTTCCAATATTTCCAGCTCTATCCATAACCAATAACTTTAACGACTTAGACTCTGCAACCAACGTAGAGAAATCGTAAGTTATTGGTTCGTGAGAAGTGAAAAGTGAGAAGTGAGAAGTTGAATACTCAAATCCAAGGTTTTCTGTGACATAGAACTGAACAGGCTCTGTAACATTTATACTCAATCTAACGTTTACACTATTTGTATACAGAGCACTGAGAGTATCTACATCTAGTATCTCCAAGTTAACAGTTGGCTTTTGTAAATCAACTACTAAGGCAGAGTTGAAGAGTTGAAGGGTTGAAGCGTTTGCCGCGTTGTCTGTTGCGCTATAGTAAACATTATATGTACCCTCTGTTGTTCCATAAGTGATAACATATTGTAGATAATAACTCCCTCCGTCTTGCCCTTTGGTCAAGACACCTCCCTCAATGAGGGAGGCTATTCCGTTTCCAATAGTTACAGTAGGAGTAATAATCATTTCTTCATTGAAGTTATAAGTCACATTATATGTTCCAACCTTTAAATAGTAAGTGTCTTCGACACTGTTTATAGGTAGAAGGGTTGATGAGTTGATGAGTTGAATTGATGACAAGGAAGGAACTGACGCATCGTATACAACACTTGATGTTGCCCCTATTAAGTTACCAGCTCTATCTTTTACCCACAGATATATTGTTTTATCTTCTTCCCTATCATTTTCTAACAAATAAGTTGTTGGCTTATCTGTTTTCCACGCAGGTGATAATATCGATGGTGTTGCTGCTTGTTCAGCTATTAGCCACCCAATAACATCTAAATCAGAGCTAATCTCTACATATGGATGAATACCTTTCACAAAACGCTCAATTCCCGTGACTCTATCATAGAACGTTATTCGTGGCACAGAAATGCTACTATCAAAATAGATACTATCATCAGAAGTAACTCTTAAAACATAATCACTATCAGAAGTAACTGTTATCTCAAAATTAATAGTCCCATCCAACAATCCACTGGTAGGAACATTCACTGTGAAACCATAAAATACTCCAAAATTATTTATACTTACACTATCAACAGTTAACACGATTAATGTGTTAGATGATAAATGTCTAATCATAATATTAGGAGTATCTATTAATACTTTATCAACGCTAACATTCAAACTTACTCTATGCTGACCAGCATCCATATAGTCATTAATAGTATCAATTCTTAAAATTCCTGAACTATCATACCATCTGTCGGAAGCATCGTATCTTCTGAAGAATTGAGTCTGCTCGTTACCAGCATTATCTGTAACAACAACAGCCCAGTTAATTGTATTAATAAAATATGAAGAAGCTTCAATTACTCCAGTCCAAACATTACTATTAATCTTATTTAATTCAACTACTCCTGATGTAACACCACCATTAATTGAGTAGATCAGCCTTGGCATATTATCGATATTTTCATTAACTTCTAATGTAACTAAATAATTGCTGCTAATCTGTCTATTCCATAGTTCATAGAATGAAACAGCTGGAGCAGTAATATCATAGACTATTGATTTTGATGCAGAGGTTAATGAAATATTATCAGCCCTATCCTTTACCCATAAATATACTGTATTCTCTGCTTCTATAACACTCTTAAATACATATAAGGCAGGAACTGCATCTTGCCAACGAGCATCACTCAAGGTTGGCTTAGCTATTGCAGTCTCACCTATCAACCAACTGATAACATCAGAATCATTACTAATCCTGAGACTTACAGCTAAATCATTTGTATAATCAGTTCTATTTGTATCAGCATCAAACATTTCAAACCTTGATGTAGTAATCAAAGTATCGATAACCACATCTGGATATCCGTCCATTACAGCATAGTTGTAACTCAAGAATTTAATTACAGTACCACTACTATTAGTTACCAATACCTCAAAGTGAGCATTTCCATCATAGTTATTTGCAGAATTAATAAACAGTTGTGTGTTAAAGAATGCACCATCAGCCAAATCAACTGTTTTGCTAATAATATTTAAAGTAATTCTTGTATCAAGTGCATCTAGATATAACCAAACATCTGGCGTTGACGAATCACCCTCAAGCACATTCACTGTTACATTGAATGTACCATTGGACATATAGATTCTTTCTGGATAAACACCAACATAGGCTTTATCATGTCTTTCTGGCATATAAAGAATTGTCTTCGTTGCTGGCTCTTCAGAAATATTTCCTGCTTTGTCTTTTGCCCAAACATAGATTATTTTTCTGCCTCTGATCATATCTGAAAACATATATTCCGCTGGCTGAACATTTATCCAACGAACGTCAGATGCTAATGGTTGCGACACTAATTCCTCACCTATCAACCATTCAGAATGATCTACGTTATATTTCATATACACATTAACTATAAAGTCATTTGTATATGAAGCCTCTAAACTTAACTCGTCCTTATCCTTTAAGTCTAAGCTAATTGGATTCTCAATATAAGTATCAATCACGAAATCCCTATCCCCGCCGATGCCAATATATGCAATGCCAATATACTCAAGTTCAATGCCATTAGATTTAGTTGCTCTAAGTTCAAACTTACTCTGACCATCATAGCTATTATCTGTTGGGATATTCATTGTTGCCAGATAGCTTGTTCCAAGCTCACTGCTATACGTAACAGCAAAGAAATTTAAAGACAACATGGTATTATTTGAAAGGATCATCCAAACCTCAGGAGTTACAACTCCAGCATCATCAAAATTAACTGTTATTGTAAATTCGCCAGCAGGCATATATGTATTAGGAATATCAACCACGAGGTAATCTCTAGTTGTAAAACCTTTTGGTTTATACTCTATTCCATCAACTACTGGAATATCTGAAACATTACCAGCATTATCTTTAACCCAAAGATAAACTGTCTTATCACCAAAAGCATAATCCTTAATTGTATACTCTCTTGGTCTTCTAACACTCCACAATTCACTGTTACTTTGTGGTTTATTTGCATAAGTTAATCCTTCACCTATTATCCATGCTACATGGTCGGAGTCATAATCATATCTAACTCCAACTACTCTATCACCAGTCTCAATGCTTGCCCCATCATCTAAGTCATAGATTGCAAAGTTTTTTGGCATATTTGCTACTCTATCGATAACAATTACAGCTGTATCAGCATTTCCAGTTCCAACAAATCCAGCATTATCTGTTGCAGTACTTGAAATAACGAATACGCCATCTGTTACACCAGCAGTTACAATTATTTGAGTTGAATAAGAATACTCATCAACTTTAACTAAATTATTGAGAGTAATGTTTACAATTGATTGGCCATATTTTATAAGCACGATACTTGGAGTAATTGCAAGTGCCTCATTATAACTAAATGTCACATTTACTGTTGCATTTGAGTTTATATAAGGTTTCTTATCAAAAGTAATAATCGCAATAAATGGCGCTACGCTGTCTAAGGTTACTCCTTCAAAGGAAACATCTGAACTAACCTTGATAACTCTACTAAACTCATCTTTTGTCCACATATAAACATTCTTCTTCTCGTTTACTTTACTTACAAATCTATAAGCGACTGGACGTCCTACCGCCCAGCCCAGGTCGCCCACAGCGGGGGTTGCAGACGACTCGGACAGGTACCAATGGGTAGCGATGTTATCGCCACTAATACTGACACCAACTTCTTGTTGTGTCATATAACGTCTTGAACCTGTTCTTAAATCATATAAATAGAACTCTGGTTTAAGTGTTGTAAGCTTCTGGAACTCATAACAGCCAGCATCAATAGAGGTATCGATGATTCGAGGGCTAGAGGTATAGTCTGTGGTAATATTATTTGAATTTGCATTCCATAATGCGTTTGAACCAAAGTTTACCGCTTTACTATTATACTTGAGACGATAATCACTATTTGCATAATCCATGAATAAATCAGCTGTTACTGCTCCAGTTATTATATTCTCTGCATGCCAAGTTGCTTCTGGTAAATTTGTATCAGTGAAAATAGAATTATTTGCTGTAACAACATTATAATATTGGTCTAAATCACCAGCAAATTTTCCAACAATAATCGAGTTATATATTTCTAAACCTCTCATAGAATAGTCGCCATTATCATAAAAGTATGAATCTACTGCATAAGGCAAGTTATCAATAAGCGTACAGTTAACAAGTATATTATTACCTAAACTAAAAACAGCTCCAGACCTACCAGAAGCTTGGAGAGAGCGATTACCTTTCATTAGTACATTAATAAATCTCATAATCTGATTTGACCAATAGTCGCACCTTACACCCCCTCTAAAAGAAGCTGTGTTATTAATAATGATTGAATTTTTTACACTACCAGATGATGGTCCCCTAAAAACTGCTCCATCGGTAGCATAATTACCACTTATTAAACAATTGTTCATACTAACAACCCCAACTGTGTTCATAAAACCGTATTGGAATCTATTATTAACAAAAACAGTATTATCGGCTTCAAAGCTAGCAGTATAAGCAAAACCACCTACGCCCCGACTAAAACCATTATTCTGAACTAAAGAATCTTTCAAATAAACATTGCCATTATAAACAATTGAACCTCCCCCAGCGGGGTGATTCTCAACGGAATGACCAAACATACTGGACCTAATAAAACTCACACGATAACTATCGTTAGCTTTATAAAACCCACCACCTGTATAAGCAGTGTTACCACTCAAAATAACATCTAATAAATTAATAGTTACATATGAAACACTTCCTATATAAATGCATCCTCCATTTTCAGTTGGTTCTCCATATGCCGAACCTCTTCCAACCTTTCCATTAATTAAGGTTAAAGACGAAAGGTTAAAAACTAAAGACTGAGTAACTAAAATATGTCTAGTCACATGTTCTGCATCAAGAATGGTATCTACTGAACTTACTCCGCGTAAAGTTATATTGTTTACATTTGGCCAAGTTATTCCAACATTGCCTGCTCCAACATGAGTTCCTGCCTGAACATCAACAATCTCGCCTATATTGGCACTATTTAAAGCATGTTGGATTGTAAAATAATTCTTAGAGGAAATCTTCGCTGTAGTCTTTAGTGTAAACCCTAAAGTACTTTGAGTATCATTAACTACATTCCCCGCATTATCTATTGCACTTAAACTCCAATTATAAGACACTGGCAACCAGTTAGCGCTAACATATATCTCACTTGTATATGTGGAGCCGTTAACTCTTATTAGTGATGGGTGAACAGTGAAAAGTGAAGAGTTGTAAACTAACGTTATCTCTGGAGTAAGCACTAATTCTTCACCCATATTGAAAGTTACATTATATGTCCCTACTCTGTTGATAGCTTCACCATTGCCTAGTTGATGAGTTGAAGAGTTTAAGAGTTGAACTGATGATATTGCAGGCATTGTTGTATCATAATTAATTGTAGCTACAACAACGCTATTAACTATCTGACCATACCAATTCTTTGTCCATAGATAAACTGTCTTAAGTTCATTAACTGTGTTCTTAAAGATAAAAGTTGCTGGTCTCACTGTTGACCATAGGTTATTTGTTACTGATGGAGTTACTGCTTCTTCTGTTAATAGCCAGTAACCTGCTCTACTGTCTGCATCGATTTGCACTCCAACCTTTTTATCATTAGCATACTTATTATTAATACTATCTAAATCGTATAAAATCATAAATGATGGTGTTATTACCGTTAGTCCAACAAACTCATAACAACCAGCATCTATTGATACATCTACCATTCTTGCACCACCAAGAATATCTGTAGTTATGTTATTAGAATTAGCATTCCATAGATTAATAGAACCAAAATTAACTGCCTTACTATCGTACCTTAAACTATAATCTCCTAACTCATAATTCATAAATAAATCGGCAGTAACTGCCCCAGTTATTACCTGATTAGCTATCCAATATTGTTCTGGAAGCGCAGTATCGGTAAAAATGCTGTTATTTACTGTACATGTATTGAAATTTGAATCTCCCCCACCGTTGAAATCTCCAACAAATATAGTGTTATATGCTTCTAATTCACCATCAGTTCCAGCGCTTGCACTATCATCATAATAGGTATCTCCGCTGTTGGATACTATTGTACAATTAACTAACTTACTATCTCCTCTTCTAAAAATTGAACCATTTGTAGCACTATTATTATAGGCAAGCACATTTATTAAGGTATTTGTGCCATGAGTAAAAGCACCACCAGTAATGGCACTGTTTTTATATACACTGCTGTTTGTTAAAATGTTTGTTCCATAAGCAAAACCACCACCAGAAAAAGCGCTGTTATAATATAAACGGCAATTTGTTAAGGACGCTTGTGCATTATAAAATGCACCTCCTGTGTTTGCAGCAATATTATTATGTATCTCTGAATTATTAATAATTATTATACCGTTATAAAAAGTATAAAAAGCACCACCGTTGTATCCTGTATTCCCACTAACAATACAACTATCCATCGTCAGTCTTGCACTTACATTCATCCAAATAGCTCCACCGTTATAGGCTACAGTATCGTTACTTACACGACCGTTTATTAAGGCTATAGCCTCAAGCCTCAAGCCAACAGCCTGTGTAACCAATATATGCCTTGTTACTTGCTCAGCATCTAACACTGATAATTCAGCCCCTTGTCCTCTTAATGTTAAATTATCTGTGTTTGGCCAGGTTATTCCAACATTACCTTCACCAACATGTCTACCTTCTTGTAAATCTACAACTCCATTAACATTAGATG
>DYQY01000001.1:53682-228206 GCA_020719045.1 Candidatus Termititenax sp. | reverse complement strand
CAATACCTGATGAAAACATCAGTGACCCTCCTAAAATGGGTAGTGGTTTCGATAGCTCCTATATCCAGGGTATCGCTAAGCTAAACAAGTCTATTAAGATTCTTCTGAATATTGATAAAGTTCTTAGAGATGCAGAATGTTTGGATTTAGCAGAACAATTTAAAGAAGCTATGGTTGAATAATGAATGAATAAATTTGTCATGGACGTAAATTCAATTTCTACAGACGCATACGACAAAATACGTTCCATTATTTATAAACGCTATGGCATATATCTTTCTTCTAACAAACAAGAGTTTCTCAAAAGCAGGCTCTCCAAAATACTTAGGAACCTTAACCTTTCTACCTATGATCAGTACCATGACTATTTAACAAAACTTCCCGTAAACGATGAACACTGGGCAGTATTTATTGACGCTATCTCTACGAATGTTACTTACTTTAATCGAGAAAACTTTCAGCTTGATATCTTAAAACAAAGTGTCCTACCAAGAATACACAACCAACCAGAAATAAACCTCTGGTCAGCTGGTTGCTCAAACGGTTCTGAACCCTACACCTTAAAAATAATACTTAGAGAATATTTTGAAAAGATTGGTAGATTATCTACAAGAATAAATATTCAAGCAACAGACATCTCTACCAATATGATTCAAGAAGCTGTTCGTGGCGTCTACGACCAAAAAATGTTGGGCGACCTAGACCAATCGCTAATCACAAAATACTTCAAAAAAGGTATTAATGAAATGGGTGGTAAAAATAAAGTAAGAGACATATTAAGAGAAAACATCACATTTAGTCTGTATAACTTAATGGATATGCCTTACAATTTTGGTAAACAATTTGATATTATTTTTTGTAGAAACGTATTGATATATTTTGACAAACAAACTGTTGAGGAAATAGTAAACAACTATTTTAAAATACTCAAACCAGGTGGCTTTTTGTTCCTTGGTTCTTCTGAAAGCTTAAACACTATGAATAAGAAAAATTTTGGCCCTTCTATTTATATAAATGAATAACGTAAGAGTATTTGTTGTAGATGATTCTGCCTTAATTAGAAAAACCTTTACTGAAGGTCTAAATAAAATCCCTGGCATTGAAGTTATTGGCTCAGCGATTGACCCTTTTCACGCTAGAGACCAAATTGTGAATCTAAAACCAGATGTAATTACTCTGGATATTGAAATGCCACGAATGGACGGACTTACTTTCCTTGGGAAAATAATGACGTATTTCCCAACTCCAACGATTATTGTTAGCTCAGTTTCGCCAAAAAATAGCGCAAATGCGATAAAGGCCATGGAGCTAGGGGCTATCGATGTTCTTTGTAAGCCAAACGCTCAAAGTAGCGGCATGGAGCTTATAATGGAGTTAGGAAGAAAAATAAAAATAGCTGCAACTATTAATATAGTTAATTACAAAAAAACTATCGCAACAAATGCTCCTACCCATTCAACAAAGAATTATATTATTACTACTACAGATAAAATAATTGCAATTGGTTCTTCAACAGGTGGAACGCTTGCTTTAAGAAAAATATTGCCTCAATTTCCAAAAAACAGTCCGTGTATTATGGTTGTACAACATATGCCTCCGGGATTTACCAAAAGCTTTGCAGACTCTCTTAATGATGCCTGCGTATGTGACGTGAAAGAGGCAGAAGAAGGAGACATTATTTCTAACGGCAAAATTTACATTGCTCCTGGGGATTTCCATATGGTGCTTAATAAAAGTGGTGCAAGATACAGTGTAGGACTAAATAAAGGTCCACAAGTATGCTATCAACGCCCTGCCGCTGACGTGCTATTTCAATCTGTAGCTAAAAATGCTGGAAGAAATGCTATTGGCGCCATTTTGACAGGAATGGGTAATGATGGAACTGCTGGGCTACTTACAATGAAAAAAGAGGGAGCTAGAATAGTAGGACAAGACGAGGCTAGCTGCGTCGTATATGGAATGCCAAGAGCTGCCTTCGAAGCTGGTGCTGTCGAAAAACAAGTTCCTCTCGATAAGGTGCCTGAAACTATTCTTGGTTGGTGCACCTAGTGACAGAACAATATGCCGTAATTGGGTACCCGCTAGGTTATTCTCTTTCCCCTGCTTTACATAACTTCTTTTTCTCCGAAGAAAATATTGATGCAACTTATGTCTCTTATCCATTAAAAAAAGAAGAGCTTGGTGAACTTTTTAAGTCTAAGAAATTTAAAGGATTCAACGTAACCATTCCCTATAAAGAAGATGCGCTACCGCTATGCGATGAACTAACTGATACAGCAAAACAGATTGGAGCGGTAAACACAGTAAAACTTGTAAACGGAAAATACATTGGGACAAACACAGATGCTCCTGGCTTTAGTTTAATGCTTAAAGAAGATGCAAACTTCGAGCTACTAAATAAGAATATTTTACTTTTAGGAGCTGGTGGTGCAGCTAAAGCAATTACCTACACAGCCTTAAATGAAAAATGTAAAAAGATAGTGGTTTCTGATATTTCTAGCGAGAGAGCTAATGGAATTAAAACTCAATACGCTGACAATAGAATAGAAACAATCTTAGCAAAAGACTTCATTAACGTCATACCTGATATGGATTTAATCATTAATACAACACCAATTGGCATGGAAAACACGATAGACCAAAGCGTACTGAGTTACGAACAACTTTCATTAGCCAAAAAGACTTGCTTGGTAGTAGATATCATCTATTCACCACCCGAAACAAAACTGATGAAAATAGCCTCATCCCTAGGTCTACAAACAATTAATGGACTCGGGATGTTAGCAGGACAAGGAATTTTAGGAGAAATGTTTTGGTTTTTAAAGAGTTTACGTTATAATATCTCCAAGGAGGTATTTTTACGTGCAATCAAATCCGGTGTATCAAATAAATGAGATTATCAAAAACGCAATAAAGAATAATGCGACAGACATTCATATCCACCCAACTGATCAAAGTGTAATAGTAAAAAACCGTATAATTGGTAAGCTTGTAACTACCAACACACTACCAATTGAAATCTACTCTTCTATTGTAAACAGAATAAAAGTGCTAGCTAACTTAAGTTCATCTAATTCATTAAATGCCCAAGACGGAAGGTTTAGCTTTGCTACTGAAAATGAGGAACACGACTTAAGAATATCTATTATTCCTTCTCTATTTGGTGAAAACATAGCACTAAGAATTCTTCCAAAAGGAAATAATATCCCAAGCATACACCAGCTTGGAATGAATGAAAATCTTTTAGAAAAAACACAGTTGCTACTGAGCAAGAAAGAAGGCATGATTCTTACTACTGGACCAACCGGAAGCGGCAAAACAACCACGCTGTACTCGCTAATTAAGCATCTACATAACCAATCACCGGACCTACATATTGTATCCATTGAAGACCCAATTGAATACATCGTCCCAGCCTTTACCCAAATACAGGTAAATGAAGTAATTGGCATGACCTTCTCCAATATTCTTAGGTCTGTACTAAGACATGACCCAGATGTTATCTTGATAGGAGAAATACGAGACCAGGAAACAGCTCAAATTGCCATTAGGGCAGCCATGACTGGACACCTAGTATTTGCTACCATGCATACAAATACTGCAAAATCAGCTATCGCAAGGTTTATTGATTTTGAAATAAAGGAACTACTTATCCAAGAAGCACTACTAGGCGTATTCAATCAACGACTAATTAAAAAAGATGAACATAACAGAACCGCTGACTTTGAAATATTTCTACCTTCAGAGAGTAACTCTTGAAGCTACTTCATCCATTTCTTTACGCTCAAGAAGCATATAGTCATACATGTACTGCTCTTTTTGCTTTTCCTTTAGCTTCTCTAAAACTTTAATTTCTTTTCTGTTCTCCAGAATTTCTAATCTCTTCTTATCTATCTTATTTTCACAATCAGTAATTATCAGTTTCTGTTTATAAATATTATTCTTTAAGGCATGAATATAATTCTCTTCTAATGTTTGATCTGCACTTGAAAACGATTTACTGTCTCTCATTTTATTAAACTCATCATTCATTTGCTTAATAAAATAATCTCTCACCTCTTCATGTGCAACTCTTCTCTGTATCAATTTTCCAAGCTCTTGCTTGAGCATCTCCTCTTTCTTTTCCTTAATATCCAAAACACGCTGCATTCTAAAAATAAACTTCTTCACCCTAAACTCCTACAGCTCTCTTTAAAATACTAACTTCATCGTCAAAAACATATTTCTCATCAACGTCCTGCTTTAAAAAACTAAGAATTCCATCCATCTTCTTGATTGCTTCATCTATCTTTGGATTACTTCCAGCAGCATATGCACCAATATTTATTAAATCCTCAGCGTCTCGATACACTGCTACAAGCTCTCTTAGCCTATAATTTGCCTTCATGTGCTCTTTAGTCACTACGTCTGGCATTACTCTACTAAGGCTGCCTAACACATCAATCGCAGGCCAAATATTCTTTGACGCTATCTTACGGTCTAACACAATATGTCCATCTAAAATACTTCTAGAGGCATCAGCTATTGGCTCATTCATATCGTCCGAGTCTACTAATACCGTATAAATGCCTGTAATACTGCCTTTGTCACTAGTTCCTGCACGCTCTAAAAACTTTGGTAGCATTGCAAAAACAGAAGGAGGATACCCTTTGGTCGTAGGCGGTTCACCAATTGTTAACCCTACTTCTCTCTGCGCCATTGCAAATCTGGTAATTGAATCCATCATGAGCAAAACATCTTTACCCTGATCTCGAAAATATTCAGCAATTGCTGTTGCTGTTAAAACTGCCTTTATTCTTATTAATGCTGGCTGGTCAGATGTTGCAACAACTACTACAGACCGTTTTAACCCTTCCTCTCCTAGTGACTTCTCTATGAAGTCCCTAACTTCTCTTCCTCGTTCTCCAACTAAAGCTATAACGTTTATATCTGCTTCTGTATTCCTAGCTATCATACCAAGCAAGGTTGACTTACCAACACCTGAACCAGCAAATATTCCAATTCTTTGACCACGACCAAAAGTTAAACAACCATCGATGGCTTTAACTCCTACGCCTAAATGCTTATTGATTCTCTCTCTTAACAACGGGTTAGGTGGCTGAGCATAAACTGGCACCCTTTTAGTGACATCGACATCACCTTTCCCATCTATGGGCTCCCCTAAGCCACTTAAAACCCTCCCCAGTAGATTATTACTAACAGGCACAGTCAAACACTTGCCTACAGACTCTACCAAGTCACCAGCACTTATGCCCTCCATCTCTCCAAGTGGCATTAAAAGCACTCTTCCATTGCCAAAACCAACCACCTCGGAACGAATAACATCTCCAGCCTTATTGTGGATTAAACACACATGGCCTATTGGAGCCATTGGACCAGTGGCAGCAATAACTAAGCCTGAAATGTCTTTAACCATTCCCTTTGTAATAACTGGCTCAATCTGGTCTAGCTTGTTTATATATTTCTGTAAATCAATACTACTCATTTAGAATCTTTTTCTCTAGCTGAGAAAAAATTGAGCTAATACTAGCATCCATAAAGCCAGTATCCATAGATATGCCCACTCCGCACTCATCAATATTGGAATCCTTCTGAATACCCAAATTATCTACCCCTAAATACTGTGAAAGCTCTTCTTTATGTTTATTTAGCCAATCAAACTGCTTTGGATGAACCTTGATTGTTACGCTATCTTTGATGCTTACCTTATCAAAAAGTCCTTTTATGTAGACAACTAATGCCTCTGTGTTATTCTTAAAAGAAATCCTGGTTATTTTCTCCGCAATTGCTAAAGAGAAACCAACTATCTGTTTTTCAACATTTTGAAGAAAATCCTCTGCTACCAAACCTGTTTTAAGCTTAATTTGTTGCATATCTGTAATAAAATCTTTAACAGTTGAAAGATACTCTTGCCTACCTGCTTCAAATCCTTCGTTATAACCTTTTTGCCTTATCTCTTCCATTTGAGCTTGGAGTTGAATCTTCTTTTCCTCAACATGTTCCCTTACTTTACTCATCATCTCGTCTTCTTTTTCTTTAATAATTAAAGCAATCTTCTCTCCTTCTTTTAGCATCTCAACAACCATTTCTTCGGTAAAATAAGATGAAAGAACTGGAGCTACTGACGTCAGCTTCCTTGCCACAGCCTCCTCTGCTTTAATTATCTTTCCTGTTTTCATCAAACAAACTCTTCTGCAGCTTCGCCGCCTCTTGAAATGTATATTTCTCCTGCTTCTTCTAGATTTCTTACAATATTTACTATCTTACGCTGAACCTCTTCAACTTCCTTAACTCTCACTGGACCCATAAACTCCATTTCTTCTTTGAGAGTTTCAACTGCTCTATCTGATAAATTCTTAAATATCAATGCTTTCAACTGTTCGCTTGCTGTCTTAAGTGCCATCGGTAGATCTTTCATATCTACTTCTTGCAATAGTCTCTGCATCTGTTTATCTTCGAAGCTAATAATATCTTCAAAAACGAACATTAAATCCTTAACCTCTACAGATAATTGAGGATCAACCTCTTCTAAATACTCCAAAATCTTCTTCTCTGTACTTCTATCTACACTATTAATTACTTCAGCCAAAGAATTAATTCCTCCCTGAGTTGAGAAATCTTGATGACTAATCACTGAAGAAATCTTTGCAGTAAGTACACCTTCAATCTGTCTTACAATGTTTGGAGGTGTTTGATCCATTACGGCGATTCTTCTGGCTACTTCTGGCTGAATATCTTCTGGCAGCAAGGACAGTATCTGCCCTGCTTTTTTAGGATTCAAATAAGCCAAAATAAGAGCTATTGTTTGTGGTTGTTCGTCTTGAATAAATCTTATTACCTGCTCTGGATCTGCTTTATCCAGAAACTCAAAAGGAGTTAAGCCAAAATCATCTCTAAAATCCTTCAAGGCGTTTGTTGCCTTTTCTTTCCCTAATACTTTTTCTAAAAGGTCCTTAGCGTAATCTATGCCACCAAAATTAACTTTCCCGCCAGCTTCTTTAACTTCCCTCATAAACTCTTCTATTATTTTATCTTGATCAGTTTGAGAAACTTTCTGTATTCTTGCAATCTCCATAGTAACTTCTTCAACTTCTGACTCACTTAACTGTTTGAGTGCAAGAACTATCTGTTCTTTTCGTAAAGATAAAAGTAGCGTGGCAGCCTTTTTCTTGCCGGCGATAACATCAGTTGTTGCCATATAGGTTAACCCTCACTTAACCATTTTTTTAATATTCGCGCGAAAACCTCAGGATTGTCCTGAACTAATTCATCTAAGCCTCTTCTCATGTTTGTTCTTCTTTCTTCTTGAGCATACACTTCTTCTTCACCAGACCCAGGCATTGCACTTCTTCCTGCGTCGGTCATATTAACACCAAATGAACCTCCTGCTGTTGAAACCGCCTGCAGTTTCCTTAGTCTTGTCCATGCATACAAAACAGTTAACACAAGCAGTAAGCCTAATCCTACGTTCTTTGCTACTCCCATAATCATTGTCATCTGTCTCTGCTGAGCCATTTCTTTCTTTGTTGTTTCCATACTAGTTTTATCAAAAGTTAAATTGCTTAAAGAAATAACATCGCCTCTTTGCGTCTCAACTCCAGCTGCAGAAGAAATAGCGTCTTTTAATAAAGCAGTTTGCTCTTCTGAAATCTGTCTATCCAAAATAACTGCAACCGAAATCCTTTCAACATATCCAGGAGCCTTAACAAATTTCTCTATCTTTTTTGAAATTTCATAGTTTGTAGTCTCGTCTGTTTTACCATAATTTGATTTATCTAAATTGCCACCAATATTAGCTGGATTAGCAGCATTATTTCCATCGAAATTCTCTTCCATTGTACGAGCACTTCTAAGTATTGGGTCTTCTGCTGGCATAAATATTTCGCTCTCTGACTCAAGCTTGTCAAAATTCATTTTCACATTCACCCTAACAACTGAGGAATTGCTACCAAAAATCTGAGTTAACATACTGGATATTCTTCCCTCAATCACATTCTCATACTGCTTCTGAAGGTTCATTTGCCTATTACTAAGCCCTGAATCCACCATTCCATCTTCCTCGTATACATATAAAACATTACTGTCTGTATCTACTATTGTTATGCTCTTTGGCGATAGACCTTTAACCGAACTTGCCACCAAATGAACTATTCCGTTTATTTGCGATTGAGATAATGAACCAGTTACATCTAAGACAAGTGATGCTGTTGTTTTTTCCTTATCAGCAACAAAAACAGACTCTTCTGGCAAAACAATATGAACTCTAGCTGACCTTATCTGAGAAATACTTGAAATGGTTCTTGCTAGCTCTTGCTCTAATGCCCTTTGATAATTCACTTTTTGTGTAAACTCTGTAACTCCTAATTTAAACTGGTCAAACAACTCATAACCAGACGCAGTTCCTTTTGGGATGCCCTCTGTAGCTAATTCTACCCTAAGTGACCTGACATATTTTGATGGAACCATGATTGATGAACCATTTGGACCAATCTTATACGGAATATCCTTCTCATCAAGCTTCTTTACTACCTCTCCAGTACTTTCTTCCTCGAGTCCAGCATATAGCGTAACAAAATCTGGCCTTGTTCCCCAAATACCAATACCTATAAATGAAGCAAAAACAATAAATCCCAGCAAACCTAAAGTAACTCGCTGAGCAAAATTAAGCTGATTCAATAATATCTGAATCTGCTCATAAATTCTTTTTAAAACTTCTGACATTTACTAACTTCCTATCTGTAACGCTCTTTGAGCCATTGCTTTTGATGAGTTGAAAACTGCAACATTAGCTTCATACGCCCTAACGGCATCCATCATCCTAACCATCTCCATCGTCTGACTAATATTAGGTTTTTTTATGTACCCTTTTTCGTCAGCCATAGGGTGCGTTGGGTCATAAAGCATAATTGGAGGCGACTCATCTCTTTTAATAGAAGAAATCTGAACTTCGCTTTGCATCCGATTACCAAGTAAATTTGAAAAAGAGTGGACGTTTCCTTGCTTTGCACTAATTATTGGTATCTTCCTTTGAAAAGGCTCACCATTTTCTGTTTCCAAAGTGTTAATATTTGCTAAATTTTCGGCAATAATATCCATCACTTCACGATGAACACTCATTCCACTACCAATTACTGACGCTGAACTAAAAAAGCTCATTTACTAACCCCCACTAAAGAACTCTTTCAGAAATAACAGAGTTCCAGATATTAAACTTTTTACTTGTATAAGTTGATAAAGCATTAAAATACGTACTATTTGTTGCCATATTCATCATTTCCTTGTCTATATCCACATTATTTCCAACTGAATTTACCGCTGTAACATTGTCTTTTTTAATTATTGCTTGCATCTGGTCAGGACTAAAATCAAAAGACATATGACTCATGTGTGTCCTATTAACGTCAAGCTTATTTCCCATAAGCCTTGTTAGTGCACTCCTAAAATCTACCTCCTGCCGTCTATACTTTGGGGTCGATATGTTGGCAATATTCTCAGCTATCAAACCTTGCTGTGTAGCTGATAATGACAACCCTTCTTTTATAGCTTCTATTCCCATATCGAAAAACATGTTTCAATAATAGCAACGCCATAAGGGAGTGTCAATAAATTCAAGGACTTAATTAACAGCCTTAAAACATTTTTTGTGTTATACTATCCATATGGCAATTCAATACCAAAGCAAAGAAGTCTGCACTGAAACTGGATGCACACATAGACAGCTTCAGTACTGGGAAAAAAAGGGATACATTAAACCTGAAAAGGGGCAAAGAAATGTACGCTTTTACAGTGATTCCGATATCAAGATTATTAAACAAATAATCGGACTTAAAAAAAAGGGGAATTCGCTTGGTGAGGCCTTTATTAGAAGTAGCACTTTTGTTAAGCCTACATCTTCAATTCAGAGCAATAATCGTTTTCTACTACTAAAAGAAACCGAAGAAAAGTATCTTGCCGAAAACGAAGAGATTCTAAATATTCTTTTTCATATACAGGAAATAGAAGCTTCTATTCCAGGCTATCCATATTCTGCCTATAACGAAGAAAACATTCTAAAACTAAAAGAACTTCAGGACAAAGCGCATAGAGTCAAACAACAAAAAAATGAAACTTGGGAAAAAATAATAACCATTCTAAAATCTGACCCTAATCTAATTAAAAAAGCTCAAAAAACTATTGAAAACACAACTTCAACTAGTAAATATTCTGTTGATCAACTAATCCTCCTCTGGATAAAAAAGAATGGCACAACAGAAAACCTTCCTTCAGTTAGAGAAAACTATCTTAATCGCATTAGGAACGGAGAATCAATAGATGCTCTTGTTCAAGAGCTTGAGATTCAACCAGAATAGTCTAAATAAGACCTATCAGTATTCTTTTTTATCTCTGGCTCGCCATAAGCACTACCATACTGTTTTTTAATTTTCTTAGTATTACCTATCTCTTTAAGTCTACTACTTATATCTTCCATTCTTTCCTGAATCCTTTTTGTAAGCTCTTGTTCACATCTAGATATCTGAGAAATTGTTTCGATAATCTGAATATCTTTACCCTTTATGCGCTCCACATCATCATATGACAAAACACTTCCTGAACTAGCAAGTTCAGCTATCTCTCTTCTAATATGTGAAAGCTCTTCCTCGATAGCAGTAACTTCATCCATCATGGTCTTCTTGGTAACCATCATCTCATTTAAAACATCTGCCTTATCTACGTTCGGAAGAAGTACCTTTATATGGCGCTGTAAGCTATCTAGAAAATTCTGATAAACTCTCAATTCTTTTGACTGAAGAGCCTCAAGTAAAGTCATTTTTGAAAAAAAACTATCAATACTCATAAGTAATTATTAAATCCTATTATTTTTAAATTTTCAGCATTAAACATTAGTAGAGAAATATCCCTCAGTCTTTCATTTTCTGCATCAATAACTTTAACAGCAACATCCTCAACTGAAGGAACTTCACCCTTGAAAACGATGTCATCTTGCCAAGAAATTTGTTTATTTACAAAGTCAAAGTAATACGGAGCACATTTAATAGAAGCTGGGATTATTTCAGATAGCTCATCTGACTTACTCGTAAAAGCCATTTTCCCCTTTTCGTTTAGAAATGGCATATAGTGATTGCCAGACATTTCAAACATTGATGCATTTACCTGGTTAAACACAGTTGAATCTTGATTCTCTACATATTTCTCAAGCATCAACATAAAGCCTTTATAGTCACCATCTATAAAGTCTTGGTAACCTGCATCAACTAGATTTGCAACATCGTTTAAAGTAAGAATAACTTTTCCAGCAATTGCTTCTTCGTTGGCTCTAAGTGCCGGCATATTCTTGCCTTCATTTTTTACTGACAACACTTCTTGTCTTGTTAGAGTCTTAAAATTATCTTTAAATTCTTTAGCAAACTGACCTTCTTTAACACCTTGATCGATAAAGGCAACAAAATCCTGCCATAAAAAATCTAATTTTGCTTTTAAAGTTAGCTGCATAACCCCTCCGTATACTTCTATTATACTTACTTTTCTAGAAAATACTTAAAAGAAAAGCAGAACCAAGAAATGCTGATGCAAAGATTGTTGTAATCCTATTTAGGCCAGCTTCAAGTCCTTTCTGACTTGAAAACATCCTTGCTGTAGTACCTATTGAACCTAAGCCCTCTCCCTTTGCTGAATGTAATAAAACCATAACGATTAACGATATTGCAGAAACAAGTTGTATTATTATTAATAAAATTTTCATTACTTTCTCCTCTTACATATTGAATTATTATGATACATAGTACACTATTTCTTGCAAAAACTGAATGTATTTTCTTGATTTGAACCCCGAGATAGCATACAATTTAACATGTGCAATCAAAAAAAGCAGTTTTCTCAGATATAGACAAAACCCTTATCCCTAACGGTTCTCTGAACCTACTTGTCCAGCATTTATACAAGCAAAAGCTATTGCCTGTTGGATTAATTTTAAGGGTTCTTTATTGGTATTTACTGTACAAAATGAACTGGATAAATGATTTTAGTAAGGTAATAAACAAGTCTAGTGAGCTGCTTACTCCGCTACTTAATAGCCATACCGTTGCTGACTTAGATGAATTAATCCAGAAGTGGTTTGATTCTGATATTAAGCAATTAATCTATCCTGATGTTGAAAAAAGAATTAGAGACCTCCACGAGCAAGGATATGAGGTTTACTTTGTCACGTCTACTATTGAACCTATAGCAAAAAAATTCCAAAAACACTTTGGGTTTGGTAAGGTTGTTGCTACTGAACTAGTTGAAGAAAACGGTTATTATTCCACTAAACCTGACGGAATTCCTTGCCATGGTGAAGAAAAATCAAAAAGGATTGCTGAGTTAGAAAAAAAAGACAAATTGAACCTTAAAGAAAGTTATGCGTTTTCTGACCATATCTCTGATTTATATATGTTAAAAAGCGTTGGATTCCCAGTTGTTGTTAACCCAAATCCTCTACTTAAAAGAATTGCTAAAAAAAATAAATGGGAAATTATTACGCCTAAGCTATCCTAATCCGTATTTTTTAATCTTATAACCTATCATTCTTTCGGTAATACCTAAACTTTTTGCAGCCTCGACTTTTTTACCCTTGGCTCTTCTAAGCATTTCCTTTATCAAGACTGCTTCAGCCTTCTCAATAGAATTAGTTAGCTTAATCTTATCTGGCATATACTTTGCAGCTACACTCAAAAACTCAGACTTCTCGACTGTCGCAGGACTTTCACTCTGAACAACAACTTCCTTATCAAGGATTGATTGACGTTGCTTAAGAAGATAACTCTTAATTTCCTTAAAACTTTTTTCCTGTCTGTAAAAGAAGTTCTCTATTTTAGTAAAAAAGAACTTCACATCTTTAACATTTTCAAAGATATTCATTGCCATTTTACCTATCCTAAAACTTAAGAAATCTTTCATCTCTGAACGATCCACACAAATGATTACGCTTTTTACATCATTAACTTCATCAATATTCTTCGCAGATAAATTACTGTAGCTACCGTCTTGAAGAAGCGCAACAATCGCCCCATTGTTAAACAAAGAACTGTCTATGCCCAAGTCCTCTTTATTGATTCCCTCAATATCCTTGAACTTAAATTGCATATACAAAAAACTAACGCTTTTATCATAGAAATCTTCTCTATCAAAAAAGAGTGGTAAATCATAAAGTTTAAAAATATCAGAATATACTTTTTTATCCATCTATTCTATTGTATAAAAAAAACCTAGAAGCTTCAATGCCGTCTATTTATAACTAGAAAACAAAAGAAAATCGCGCCTATCACAGAAGAAAATATCCCTACTGGTAATTCAACTGGGGAAAAAATAGCTCTTGATAATACATCTGCAACCACTAACAAGCTTCCGCCTATGAGCAAAGTTGAAAAAATCAACTTACCATGAACTGCACCAAAAATAGCTCTTGCGATATTTGGAACTATCAATCCAATAAAGGCAATTGGGCCAAAAAAAGCTACGATTGAACCTATTAACACTGAGCCAATGCCAATCAACACCCATCTAACATAAGCAACATTCACACCTCTACTTTGTGCAAATTCTTCGCCCAAACTTAGAAGGTCTAGCTCCTTACGTAAAGCAAAAACAAGAATTGTTACAAACACAATAATCGTAAACTCAAAAATCGCAACCTCATAAGAAACATTTCTAATACTGCCAAACATCCAATGCATAAACTTAAATGCATTCAAGTAATCTAAGTGGAACTGAAGCAACATAATCAGGCTAGAAAAAAGGAAGTTCATTGCAACTCCGATTAAAAGCATGTCAGACATTCTTCCTTCTGCATATCGTCTGCTTATCAAATATGTAACTATTAACGATAACACTGCAAAAATTATCGCAAAAACTACTGTTTGGTCGAATATCCAAACATTAAAAGTAAAACCGAGAGCCATTGCACATAATGCCCCAAAAGAAGCGGCAGAGGAAATTCCCAAAGTATAAGGTGTTGCCAGTACATTACAAAATAAAGACTGAAACATCATCCCTGATAACGATAACCCTGCTCCAGCAAAAAAAGCCAAAATTATCCTCGGTATCCTATAATTTAGTAAAATATAAAAAGAATCCTGTTCATACAAAAAACTAAAAATATTAATATATCTTTCACCAAAAAAAGGTGAAAACAATAAAACAAGAATAGTTACAATAGAAAGTACAATAAATTTATACATCCTTTACTTGCCTACCTTTACACCGAAAATATCATAAAATAACTTTGAAAAATTCTTATCTATCTCATCAAAACTAGCAATCTGGGTATCCTTAATTACATATATTTTTAACCGCTCTACGTCTTTAAACATCATTATTTCTTCTAGGCTATTAACAACTAAAAAGAACGTCCTTTTTTGCTGCTCATGCAATCTTACAATAAGCTCAAAAAACCTTCTTCTTTGACCAGGATCAAGGAAACTAAAAGGCTCATCAAGTAGCATCAAGTGCCCACCAACTACATAGGTTGAGGCAAGTAATGCACGTTGCATTTCACCACCACTAAGTTGAGTTATCTTTTTATGCATAATTTCTTCGATTTGAAACAAATTTAATGCTTCTTGAATAAGACCCTCTGTCTCTTTTTGGTTTGAGTAACCAGACATAGCTAGCATCTCTAAAACAGTATATGGTGTATCAAAAATAATTTTTTGTGGAAGATATGCTATCTTAGTAGCTAATTCTCGACTTGAATACTCGCTTGTGTTTCTACCATCCAAGATAACCTCTCCGCTGTAACCTGGGAGCTGTTTTGTTATTATCTTAAATAACGTTGATTTACCTATTCCGTTTTCGCCTATAATTAAAGACAAATCATGACGTAATAAATCAATATTAACATTATTAAAGATACAATGTTCATTTAGGGAAAAACTTAAGTTACTTATGGAAAGTTTCTTGAAGCCCTCGCCGTACAGGGGGTGGGGAAACCGAGGGCTTCTTTCAAAAAATAATCTATTATATTTTACCATATTGGGACTTTAGAAGCCAGTTTTTAGAAATAATATCAGCCAATTTTTTTAGCTGCTTCACCATAAATATCTTGGTAAAACATTAAAAAAACATCATATAAATCTGAACGCATTACATTGTCGTTTAAGTCCATTTCTTTACTAACGCCCTCTTCGCTATAAGAAGCACAAAAAGGAGGTTGCTCCTCTGTTTCCAATGAACCTAAAATGCTGTCTATGTCTTCATCAGATAAGTTATCATTAATGCTTGTAAGTGTTTTTCTTATCTTCTTCTTAAACTCATCCTTAGACTTAACACCTTTAAAAAACTTATTGAATATTTGCTCTGCAGTAACTTGCTGAGCGCTAGGATTTTCTTTGTTTGAAGCAACAGCATTATATAGCGATTGGTTTATTAAATTTGCATAATTCTGCGATGGACCCTGAATATTCAACTAGACACCCTCATCTTTCAAATAAAATTAACTCATGATATAGTATAACAAACCAAAATATTATAAACAAGAAAAACCATGGTCTTTAAAAAAAAACAAAAAAACACTACAGAATTCCTAGAGTCTACCTTAAATAGTAACCTATATAAGTCACACCCACACAAAGGAATCCTCCTAGTTGTCGAAGGCACAGACGGTTCTGGCAAATCTACACAACTACACCTACTTAAAAAATGGCTTATCGCTGAGGGTTATCCTGTTATTTTTACTGAATGGAACTCATCTGCTCTTGTAGCAAAAACAATTAGAAAAGGAAAGAAAGAAGGACTCCTAGATAGCAACACTTTCAGTCTCCTACATGCAACTGACTTCGCTGATAGACTATATAAAACAATTATCCCAGCTTTGTCTTCAGGCTATATCGTTTTGGCTGATAGATATATTTATACTGCTCTTGCACGAGACTATGCTAGAAATTGTGATAGAGAATGGCTAAGAAATATGTACTCATTTGCTATAAAGCCTGATGGTATCTTTTATTTTCAGGTGCCTGTTGAGGTTAGCCTAGAAAGAATCACCCAAACCAGAAAACCTAAATACTATGAAGCAGGAATGGATATGAAACTTAGCAATGATCCATATAAAAGCTATTTGCTATTCCAGTCTAAAGTTATTTCAGAGTATGAAACAATGGTAGATGAATTCGGATTCACTCTAATGGATGGCACACAGGAAATACATGATAAACAGATACTTTTTAGAGAAAAAGTTCTTCAAATAATTAAAAGGAAGTTTCAATGAAGAAACATAACTATCCTGGTAAACTTATCGTAGCAGAGGGGTTAGATGGTAGTGGAAAAACTACTCAGCTAGGATTAACAAAGAATTGGCTTGAAATTGAAGGTTACGGTGTTTCTTTACTTAAAAGAAAAAACTCACCGCTGGTATCAGCTAACATAGCAGAAGCAAAACAAGAAAAATCCTTAATTCCTATAACCTATAGCCTAATTCATGCCGCAGACTTTAGCGACCTTATGCATAATCAAGTTATCCCTGCTCTTAAGTCTGGATTTATCGTTTTATTTAATAAATACGTATATACCTCGATTGCTAAAGATTATCTAAGAGGACAAAACAAAGACTGGATTAACAAGGTTTACGAGTTCGCAATTGAACCAGACCTAACTTTTTATTTTAAAATCGATGCTGATGAAGCACTTGGTAGAGTTACGCAAGAACAAAAAGAAAATGACTATTATGATAGCGGAATGGACATTGGACTAAGTCCAAACACCTCTATTTCCATAAAAAAATACCAATCTCAACTACTTGAACAATATGAACTAATGGCAAAATCTTATAAGTTTGTAACTGTTGATTGCCTGAAACCAATAGAACAACAACAAAAAATAATCAAAGATAACATAAGAAACCTACTTTTAAGTTAGTCTCTCTATTTCCTTTTTTTGTCTTTATGCTTTAAAATCTTAGATATGAAAAGATTTCCTGTTTCTGTTCTTCAATACGATGTTAAAAAAGACCCAGTTGAAAACTTTAAAACTATTGAAAAACTATTTGGTATTGCTGCTAACAGAAAATCTAAATTTGTCGTTCTTCCAGAAATGTTTGCAACATCCTTTAACCCTACGGAATATAACGAGTTCTCAAAACACTCTATTGAAATACTAAAATATCTTCAACAGATTGCTCTTAACTACGATTTCTATATTATTGCTGGTTCTATGCCAATAAAAAGTAGCAAAGATGAGAAATTCTTTAATCGCTCATACTTAATCTCCAATGAAGGTGCTGTAATGGGCTACTACGATAAAAACCATATCTTCTTTCAAAAAAATGAACTTAATTATTTTAATCCTGGAAAAACACCTTCTGTGTTTAGAACTGAACTTGCTCAAATAGGAATACAAATTTGCTTTGACATCCGTTTCCCAGAAAATATGCGCCACCTTACAAAACAAGGGATGCATATACTGTTTGTCGTTGCACAATTCCCAAACCCAAGAGAAGACCACTGGGTAACACTGCTAAAAGCCCGTGCCATTGAGAACCAGGTCTATGTTGTTGGTTGTAACAGAATTGGTCAAAGCAGTGAAAGCGTATCCTTCTGTGGTCAATCAATGATCATTGACCCTCATGGTGAAATACTTGCAAATGGATATGACAAAGAGTGTGTTGTAACAGAAAATATAGACATGGATTTCTTAGATGCTTATCGTAAAAATTTCCCTGTTCTTAAATCTGTTAGGTAATAACACACCCTTCCGACTCTACAATACAAAAGGGAGCGTTCATCTGTGAAACAAAACAATGAATTAAATAAAAAAGAACAAAGCGCTTCAAGCAATGAAAAAAAAAGATTAACCCCTTACAGAAACCCATATTTGTCGGTTGAAAAACATGGAGAAAACGGAAAACTATTTGAACCACCTAACTATGATAACGGCTATAATGGTGCAAGATCACGAAACAATCACTAACCTATAAGTTAACAATCTCTGGAGATAAGATAAATACTATTTCCGTATCATCCTTTTCCATTGTTGTTTGACTAAAAATTGACCCAACAAATGGGATATCTCCTAAAACTGGAAGCGTTGAAACATTCTCTCTTTCATTACTATTTATAAGACCACCAAGTATTAACTCCTGCCCACTCTTTATCTGACACTTTAAGTTAATTTCCCGACTAGAAAGCACAGGATATTCTCCAGCCATTGTAGACTTCCACTGTTTTACATTGTCTACTTTTAGTTTTATTACTGACGAAACTAATCCATCAGACAGAATATTTGGTCTAATTGATAGATTAATTCCTGAATCAATGTATCTAAGCTCCCAACCAACCTTATTGGATGCACTCTCCACGGGCACAGTATAAGGGATTTTATCTCCCACCTTAATAAAAGCTATCTCGTCATCAAGACAGGTAATTGTTGGGTTAGCTAACACCTTGGCCTCGCCTTTACTCACCAGCGCGCTCAAGTTATCAAATAGTTTTTGCTTATCTGTCATATCGCCTACACTAAGTCCATCTTTGTAATTCTGCCAATTAACACCTAGTCCCGATAACTTACTGTGACTAACTTCTATTAACCATGTTTTGAAGTATACAGATTTTCTATTACTATCAATAGAGGTAATTATGGTTCTAAGTCTTTTAATATCTTGCTGCTCTCCAACAACAAGAATACTCTTATTCTTTTTATTTACTGAAACTTTTAAACTTGGGAAAAGTTTCTGCGATAATGCCGTTATCTCTTCCTCTTCTAAATAACGATAATCAATCACAAAGCTTTGCTCTTTAACAGCAGTTGCTTGAGTAACTACAGGAGTTGCAGCAGGATAATTAAAAACAGCTTGTACTCCAAAACAGAAGTTTAGTAAAACTATTCCAACAAAAAATCTAAACAGCTTCAAAAACAATTGTCGCCCTCCCATTATCAACTTCAAAAGACACTAACTTCTTATCATTTGTTCTCTTCAAATATTGCTTGAGTGACAAATACGCATTTGAGTTGAAATTACTTAACGTATACCTATTTTCATCCACTTTCTGCCACAAACTTAATTGATTATCGCTACATGAAAAAGTTTCAAATGAATACTTTACGCTCGAACCAAATAAGCCAGTTATATTCCAAGAAAGTAACATAATACACAAACATAAAGTAACAAATAAGGACTTGTTTAAGAACTTCTGATCGATACCCATAGCTTATCTCCTTCTTTAGTGAAATTTGCAAAACCCTCCAAGCCTTTAGCTATCAAAAACTCCATAAAAGACTGCGCATCTTGCTCTTGGATATACGCATCCAAATTGATCTTCTCTTTATCTACGTAGAGATTATTAATATAAAGTGGCTGCATAATTAAATCATTTATCCTTACAAGAAAAGCGTTATTACTGTTTTTTACACTCTTTATTACAGCTAACTTATGCTGCCAATGATATTGTTCATTTTTGGCGATTTGTCTTATCAATGTTAAACTAACCATTCTTTGCTTCTTAAGAGACAAAACAAACCAATTGGCTATAAACATTACAACTAATATTAAAAGAAAAATCATCGTCTTCTTATTTCTTGCAACGCTATTTTCAACTTTAATTAAATTCATGCTTTCTACTGAATCTGTACTATACTTAACTACTGCTGTGTCGCCATTCTTCTTATATGAAAACCAATAGTGCTCTGGCGAAAAATGAAGCAACTCGGAAAGTCTTAATCTTACACATTCTTCTACGTTAATATTTGCATGTAATGGAAGAATTATCTCTTTAAACATATTCCATAACTCTCCTAAAATGAAATGCCTCTAAGACATGCTCTAACTTAATATCCTCACACAGTTCAATGTCTGCAATAGTTCTAGCAACTTTTAATAAACGATTAAGTGCTCTACCGCTAAGAGAATAACGCTTTATGGCCTTCTTAATAAAATCAGTCGTATTCTCGGCCACCTTACAAAACAATGAAATATCACTATCCGTCATTTCTGCATTTAGAGTTATTTGTCTACCTTCAAACCTCTTTTGCTGAATCGTTCTAGCAAGCTTGACTCTTTGTTTAATGTCGATAGAGCTCTCTGCTCTGTCGCTACTAAATAGCTCGTCTTCTGAGACTGGGCTCATCTCAACAACTAGATCAAATCTATCCATAAGAGGACCAGACATTTTCCTAAAATATTGTTGCTTCTGATGTGAGTTACAAGTACACGAGATACTCGGATGTGTTGCAAATCCACATGGACAAGGATTGGCACTAGCCACCAATATAAAAGATGCTGGATACTTATAACTATTCAGCGCCCTAGCTACAGTAACCTCGCCATCCTCCATTGGTTGCCTCAGAGACTCTAACGCCTTTCTATCAAACTCAAGTATCTCATCTAAGAACAAAACCCCCTTATGGGCCAAGCTTACCTCTCCTGGCTTAGAATTAGATGTTCCTCCGATAAGCCCTGCATAGCTAATCGTATGATGAGGTGAACGAAATGGTCTATACTTAAAAATAGACCCTCGTTTAGTTTTTCCAGAAATACTATGAATCTTTACTACTTCAAGTGCCTCTTGTTCTGATAAATCAGGCAATATGGAAGGGAAACGCTTTGCAATCATACTCTTACCACAACCTGGTGGCCCGATTAGAAAAAAGTTATGTCCTCCTGAAGCAGCTATCTCGCCTGCTCTTTTTGCAAAAGACTGCCCTCTAACTTCTGAAAAATCTAAAGTAGTCTTAGTATTATCTGTCTTGCATTCTTCCTTTTGATATCTGACTATGTCTCCTGAAGAAAGTATCTCGATACACTCTTTTAACGTACCTATTGCTATTACGCTGACATCCTCAACCAGGGCAGCCTCTTCGGCATTCTCTCTAGGCACAAATACATACTTAATCCCCTTTTCTTTAGCTAATATGCTAACCAGTAGCACGCCACTCACTGGTTTAACACTTCCATCCAGCCCTAACTCACCTATCATCATAAACTTATCTGGCATATTTATACTCAGCTGACCTGTACTTACTAACATCCCAACAGAAATTGGCAAATCGTAATAAGCGCCTACTTTCTTTATCTCCGCTGGCGCTAAGTTAATGGTCAATGTTTTATTTACTGGTACAGTGTAGCCAGAATTCTTTATAGCAGAAATCACTCGTTCTTTGCTTTCTCTTACAACTACATCAGGAAGTCCTACTATTGTTATAGAAGGCATTCCATTTCTACTATCCACCTCGCAATCAACCAACACTGGCTCTATCCCTCTTGATGCTGAACTATATATTCTACTTAACATTCTTTTTCTCCTACGTTAATATAAACATAATTATATTTATTTACGTTATAATGTCAAGAGAATATTTTAATGACGTATTTATTCTTCAAGCAAATAAAAAATTTCTACCAGAGAAAAGCGAATGAGGTACTAAAAAGAAAACCGTTAAGCCCTATTAAGTTCCATTCTTGAGGATAACCAGTACCTGTTGCTTCAAATATTGCACCAAAGTTCCACCTAAGCCCCATAACAAAATTTAAATCATCAAAAATCCAGACCCTAGGCATATTCGACCATGTCTCAACTAGAACATGATACCCCAGCGTATCCTTATAGCTAATATTATAATCAGTTGGCGCATAATGAGCCTTCATTTTGCTATTTGAGTACATGCTTGCACCTATTCCAACATTAAAATGATATCCTCCGTTAAGTGAACTAAAAATCATTTTTCTGACAGTGAAGGAAAGGTAGTTTGAGGTAAATTGATTCCTGCTAGACTTTGCAGAAATATTAGCCATTCTATTTAATAACCCAACACCAAACTCTACACTGTAATCTTGTGGTAAATCAACATAATAGTGCACTCCAAAATCCGAAATCTGATTAATATACACGTCCTTGGTGCTACCATCGGAATATGTGTATGGATCATTAACTGGTATCTGTTCTCCAAGTCCTGAAGCAAAAGAAAAGCGCAATCCTTTTCTGTTTCCATACTCCCGTTTCATAACTGGACTCTCAACATCAAAAGTAATTACTTTTTCCTTAATCTCTTCTTTCAAAATCTCATAAACACTTGAATCTCCCATTAACGTTATATACTCATCGTTTTCCTCTATCACCTGACCAGTAAAAAACTCGCCAGAGTTAGTAATAATAGAGATAGGAAAGGAAAAGGTTAAAAGTAAAAGAGAAAAAATAATTAGCTTCTTCATATATATTACACTATAGCAAAACTATATTTATTTTTAAACAACATACGAGTCTGCCATATAGGAACTACGAACCAAAGGGCCAGCAACAACTTGTAGACCTATGCTCTTCCCGACAGCAACATATTCATCATATTCCTTTGGCTCAACGTATCTTGCTACATTAAATGACTTCTTGTTTGGAGCTATATACTGTCCTATTGTCATAATGTCTATGCCATGAGCTTTAACATCCCTTAGAAGTGAAAGCACTTGCTCCTTTGTCTCCCCTACGCCTACCATTATTCCTGTTTTCACTAAAACATCAGGATAGTTTTTCTTGGCATATTCTAATATCTGCAAAGAAAGATTAAAGTCACCTTCTGGTCTAATTAGTGGGAAAACATCAGGAACCACTTCCAAATTATGATTAAACACAAAAGGTTTCATTTGAAGAACTTTATCTAAAGCAGCTTTATCTCCCTTAAAATCTGGAGTTAAAACTTCAATTTTCACCTCTGGATATTTTGCCCTCACCTTCTCAATAACATCAGAAAAAATACTAGCTCCTCCATCAGGCAAATCATCTCTTGTTACTGACGTCAAAACCAAATACTTTATTTGGAATTTATTTATAGTATCTAGAATTTTATCTACATCGTTTGGTGGCGGAGGTAATTCCCCTTTTGCTTTTGTAATTCCACAAAACCTACAATTTCTTGTACAAGTATCTCCTAAGAGCAAAAAAGTAACTCTACCTTTAGAAAAACACTCTCCTCTATTAGGACACTTTGCTTCCTCGCAGACGGTGCAAATATCTTGTGGAAAATTTTTAGTGTTATATAGTTTCTTGCGATATTCGTTAACTATAAATGCCGGAGGTTTCATTAAAAAGCCTCTACAAACAGTTCCCCATAGGTAGGATGCGCAAGAATTAGTCTTTTAAGTGATGCTACTGTCATTTTCTCCTGAACGGCAAGACACATCATAGAAATTATCTCTTCAGCATGCTCGCCAACAATATGCGCACCAACAACAACCTCATCTTTTAAAATAATCTTCATAAAGCCTTCTGTCTCTTTTTCTATATGAGCTCTTCCTAGCTGTTCATATGAAAGCTTTATTACCTCACAACCTTCTGATTCTTTTTCGCGTAATCCCACAGATGCTATTGCTGGAGAAGTATAAACAACATTAGGAATAACTCTCTCATGGTCTACAGGAGTATTATTAAGAAAATATCTACCAAGTTGTTTTCCTTGGTCTGTTGCTGAATGTGCAAACAAGCTAATGCCATTTACATCACCAACTGCATAAATGTTTGCAACAGAAGTCTGAAAGCTATCATTCACACTCAAGAAACCTCTTTTATCCTTAGCTAATTCTAACTGTGTATCTGGCAAACAAAGATTCCTTCCAGTAGCAATAAGAACAATATCGTTCTGTAGTTTACTTCCATTACTTAGCTCTATTGTTAAATCATCAGAAATAACTGTTGCCTGAACATTTTCTAAAACATTTACTCTCTTTTTCTTAAGCATCTTTTTTGCCTCAGAAATAATATCATCATCATAATATGCCAAGATTGAAGGCATAGCTTCTAGCAAATCTACAAAAACACCAAAGCTAGCAAAAAAGAATGCCATTTCTATTCCAATAGCTCCACCACCTATAACTGTCATAGTTTTTGGAAACTCTTTTATCTGGAAAATATTTTCGTTGGTATAAACACCTGGCTTATCCTTAATCTCCTTTAGTATTCCTGGGAAAGAAGGCTTTGTGCCACAGGCTAAAACCAGTTTATCAAAAGTTATCTTTGCTCCACTAGCTGTCAGTAACTCCTGCTTATCAAAGGACACTGCCTTTTCTTTATAAACATCCACACCTTTCTCGGATATACGATTCTCGATACCCATTGAAATTCTGTTTATAGTTCTTTCGGAAAATGATTGCAAGTCTTCTAACGAGAAATATTTGTTTTCTTTATCATGCTCTATCCTGTGTCTCTTTAGTTCTGACACTAACTTTGCTCTATGCAAATAACCTTTACTTGGAATACAACCAACGTTAAGGCAAGTTCCACCAAACGCACGCTCTTCAAAGATAGCTACTTTCCATCCCTTATGAATAACATAAGAAGCTACTTCGTTGCCAGCTGGACCACCACCAATTATAACTAAATCATAGTGCATGAGTTTATTATAGCTTTTATTTGCTGATTTGTTTACTTATGACGCATATGAGGGAATAAAAGAACGTCTCTGATTGATGTTTGGCCAGTAATAAGCATGATAACCCTGTCCACTCCTATACCAAGTCCACCAGTTGGTGGCATTCCATATTCTAGTGCCTCTACGAAATCGTCATCCATCATATGTGCTTCTTCATCGCCTGCTGCTCTTTGCGCAACTTGCTCTTCGAATCTTCCTCTTTGATCAATAGCATCATTAAGTTCAGAATAAGCGTTAGCTATTTCCATTGTATTAACTACTAGCTCAAACCTCTCAACTAATTCTGGATTATCACGATGTTTCTTTGCAAGCGGCGATGTCTCTAATGGATAATCTGTAACAAAGGTTGGATTAATAAGCTTGATCTCTACTTTTTCATCATATAAGAAATTAATTAACTGCCCTACAGATGTATGCTCTTCTTTAAGATGCATTCCTTTTGCAAGAATCTCTTTTTTAAGCTCCTCAAAGGATTTACCCTTGATGTCTATCCCAGAGTACTGCTTAATAAGGTCTGTCATGGTTGCTCTAGTCCATGGAGGAGTAAAATCTATATCATTTCCGTCATAAACAATCTTGTAACTACCTGTCATGTCTTTTACTAAAGAAGAAATAACGTCTTCAGCAAGATCCATCATATCGTTGTAATCTGCATATGCTTGATACAGCTCTAATAGCGTATATTCAGGATTATGCTTATAAGAAATACCTTCGTTTCTAAAAACTCTACCTATTTCATAAACCTTTTCAAATCCTCCCACAATGAGTCTCTTTAGGTGTAACTCAAGTGCTATTCTCATATAAAGTTTCATATCAAGAGCATTATGGTGCGTTATAAAAGGTCTTGCTGTTGCACCACCTGCTATTGCATGTAGAACTGGTGTTTCAACTTCCATAAAACCTTTTTCTTCAAACTTTCTTCTTATCAAAGAAATAATTTTACTTCTTTTTGCAAATACGTCCTTAATCTCTGGATTTGCAATTAAATCTAAATACCTTTTACGGTATCTAAGTTCTTTATCTTGTAACCCATGAAACTTCTCTGGTAGTGGGTTTAATGACTTCGAAAGTAACTTATACTCAGTTACTTTGATTGTCAGCTCACCTGTTCTGGTAATAAAAAGTTCACCAGTTACTCCAATGAAGTCTCCAACATCAAGCTTCATATAAGACTCATAAGCCTCTGCGCCTAAAACATCTTCTTTTGCATAAACTTGCAGCTTTTCGTTTTCATCCATTAGATTACCAAAAGATGCTTTACCGTGACCTCTTTTTGCAATAATTCTTCCAGCAGTAGAAACAATCACGCCTTCTTTGCCTGCTTCAACTTCTTTCTGAAACTGCTCTCTTATCTGAGTAAGTGTTAGCTCTCTATGATAAAATGCTGGATAAGGCTCTACGCCTGAAGCTCTAAGCTCTGCAACCTTTTCTCTTCGGATTTTAAATTCATCTATATGCTCAATGTGTTCTTGTTGTTCCATAACGGAATTATTATATAGCTAAAAGCTAAAACCTTAAAGACTTAAGCTTAAAGCGAATACCATTTAATTTGTTAGTTGCACTAACATGGCTTATTGCAAAGGAGACTTTGCTTATTCTTTACCCTCTCCCCGCAGAAAATAACTATTATTTCTCAACAGATGAAAATGTTGCGACCCTCTCCATTTTTAATGAAACGGAGAGGGTAACGGCAATAATCATTATTCAAAGATACTTATATCTTCCGTGGGTGAGGTTCATCGAAATATCTGCGATTTTATATTCGCTCAGATAGCTCTGGGACATTTTAAAATTTAATTAAAAAATACAACCCAATCCAAAAGAAGTAGAGGTACTTGTTGTTCCACTAGAAGTGCTTGCCCATCCAAGCCCAACAGATCCTTTGTCTGAAAATAACCCAGACATTGGTAGCGATACTGTACACTACCAAATTGAACTTGAAGCTATATGTTGCTTTCTAGAAATTGACCTAATTGATTTTATTATTCTTTATAGAAAGCAAAATTAATAAGGGTGTTATTTATGTTTAGCCCAAAAGATATTATGATAAACCTTTTAAAGTAAGATTATTGAAATTAACTCAGCAGTTCGTTTAGTAGTTCGTTGACTATTCCAGGGTTAGCTTTCCCTGCAGAACGTTTCATTATTTGACCAACCAAGAATCCCATGGCTTTCGGATTTCCACCTTTTATGTCTTCAATAACTTTTGCATTTTCATTTATAACAGCTTCAACTATTTTTTTGATTTCTCCTTGGTCAGACACTTGAGCTAGTCCTTTTTCTGCTACTATCTTTTCGGCATTTTCACCAGTTTCTATTATCTGAGGAAGAATAGTTTTTGCTATTTTGCCAGATATTGTATTTTTATCTATTAGGATTAGTAGTTCAGCTAATAATTTAGGTGTAAGTTTTGTTTGAGACAGCTCTATTCCTTTTTGATTCAGTGTCCCAAGTACTTCACTCATAATCCAGTTAACAGTATCTTTTGGTTTTGCACCAAAACTAATAGTTTCCTCAAAAAAGGCTACAGTTTCTTTTTCAACCGTAATTACATTTGCATCATACTCAGACAATGAAAGTGAATTCATGTATCTGTTTTTCTTTTCTTCCGGTAGCTCTGGTAAAGCGTCTTGGACTTTTTTTATCCAAGCATCATCAATTAGAAGAGGTACTAAGTCAGGGTCGGGAAAGTATCTGTAATCATGAGCATCTTCTTTGCTTCTCATCGACTTAGTGCTATTGGTTGCTTCATTGTAGTGTCTTGTTTCTTGAACTATTTCTCCACCTTCTTCAAGAATATCTATCTGTCTCTCAACTTCTATGTTGATGGCTTTCTCGATTGCTTTAAAGCTGTTTAAGTTTTTAACTTCAGTCTTTGTTCCAAGAGTAGTTTGTCCTTTTGGTCGAACAGAAATATTTGCGTCACAGCGCAGAGACCCTTCTTCCATATTTCCATCACAAACACCTAAGTATCTTACGATTTGTCTTATTTTTTGTGCATAGGCAGTAGCTTCTTCAGCTGATCTTAAGTCTGGTTCGCTTACAATTTCACAAAGAGGTACAGATGACCTATTCAAATCAGCAAGGCTGTAAGAAGCGTCTTTTATGTTATCGCTTCCTGCGTGTACTAGTTTGCCTGCATCTTCTTCCATATGGATTCTTGTAATTCCGATGGTTCTTTTAACACCATTAACATCTATTTCTAAGCTTCCGTTTTCACAGATAGGCTTATCGTATTGAGATATTTGATAACCTTTTGGAAGGTCAGGGTAAAAGTAGTTTTTTCTTGCAAATTCGTTTAGTTTTCTTATGTTACATTTTGTTGCAAGACCAATCATCATCGCACTTTCAACAACTTGCTTGTTAATAACAGGTAGCATTCCTGGCTGACCAGTACAGATTGGGCAGATATGAGTATTTGCTTCACTAGTAAAGGATGCGTCACAGTTGCACATAAGTTTTGATTTTGTAGACATTTGAGCATGAATCTCTAGACCTATGACAATTTCCCAGTTCATTTATTTCTCCCAGTAAGGGTTTTGTATATTAAACCCTAATATTTGTTCTATTTTTTTGGCAATTGAAAACAATTTCTGATCTTCAAGTAAATTACCCATTAAATGTATTCCCATTGGTAGATTGTTGCTTTTGCCAAAAGGCATTGATAGGGCAGGAATTCCAGCCAAGTTAGCAGGAATGGTCATAATATCATTCATATACATTTCTAATGGATTGCTTTTTTCACCAAAAGAAAAAGGAGGAGTAGGTGTCGTTGGAGAAAGTAGTAAATCATATTTAGAGAAAGCTTTTTGGAAATCGTTTTTCATAATAGTTCTTACTTGCTGAGCTTTTTTGTAGTACGCATCATAGTAGCCACTACTTAATACATATGTTCCAATAAGAATACGTCTTTTTACTTCTGCGCCAAACCCTTCGCTTCTGGATAGTTCCATCATATCTACAAGTGATTTAGCTTCCTGATTCCTGTAGCCATATCTAACTCCATCGAACCTTGCTAAATTAGAGCTAGCTTCAGCTGGAGCAACAATATAATAGGTGGATATTCCTTGTTCGAGAGATGGCAGTTCTGTTTCTTCAAAAATAATACCTTCTTTTGAAAGTATGCTTATAGTATCTTGATATAATTCTTTAACTTTAGGGTCTAGGTTTGCAAAGAATTCTTTCGGAAGTCCAATTTTTATTTCTTTTTGTGAAGAAATTTTTGTGAAGTCTGTATCAATATTTGGTTGAGAGGTTGAGTCTTTGTGGTCATAGCCACTTATTACAGACAATAGTGCTGCAGAGTCATCTATATTTTTAGAAAAAGGACCAATTTGGTCAAGTGAAGAAGCAAAAGCTATTAGTCCATATCTTGATACAACGCCATAAGTTGGCTTCATTCCAACTATTCCGCAAAAGCTGGCTGGTTGTCTGATCGAGCCTCCAGTGTCTGAACCAAGTGCTAGAGGTGCTTGGAGTGCGGATATTGCAACTGCAGAGCCACCAGAAGAACCACCAGGAACAGTGTTGGTGTTCCAAGGGTTTTTTGTTGAACCAAAAAATGACGTTTCTGTAGATGAGCCCATTGCGAATTCATCCATATTTGTTTTGCCGAGGATTGGCATATTGTTGTTTCGAATCTTTTCTATAACAGTTGCATCATATGAAGGAACAAAGTTTGCAAGCATTTTGGAGCTACAGGTTGTGGCTACACCGCTTGTGCACATATTATCTTTTATTGCGATTGGGACACCTTCAAGCAGAGCAAGTCTTTGAGATTTTGCTATTTTTTCATCAACAATTTTTGCTGTTTCAAGTGCTGTCTTTTCGGAGATAGAAACAAACGAATTTAGTTCAGTATTTGTTGCGCTGATTCTATCAAGAAAGGCCTTTGTGACTTCACTACAAGAGAGCTCTTTCGTTTGGTATTTTTTGCTAATCTCAATAGCAGTAAGTTTAAGTATGTCGTTCATTAGTTTGTTAATATCCTTGGAACTTTAAAGCAGTGATTTTCAACATCAGCACAATTATCTAGCAATTTATCAATATCCTTGTAGGTAATAACTTCATCCTCTTTGAATACGTTTTGAAGCGGTATCGCATGAGCAGATGGTGATATTCCATCGGTGTTAACTTTTTGAAGTGAGTTAGCATATTGGAAAATGTCATCAAGACTTTTAGTGAACGAAACTAATTCATTATCACTAAAACGAAGGCGGGATAATTTAGCTAAGTGTTCAACTGTTTTTTTGTCTATTGTCATAATAAGAAATATTTTAGCATGAATTATTTTTGAAGTCAGGACATATAAAAATCCCCCCTCGCATTTAGGAGAGGGGGGATAATGTGTCAGATTAGAAGCTTATTTGTCCTGAAAAATTGTATTCTGTTGACTTGTTGTTATCAATGGTTTTGCTTACAGCATTAATGTTGAGGTATGCAATAAGTAATCTAAGTTGAGCTCCATAGGTTACAAACGATACATCGATATTATCTTTTTTGCCTGTTAAATATCCTGCTCTTGCTGTAATTCCTCCTAGCCACTCAATAAATGGTACATCTAGTAGTTTTTGTTGAATCCCTAGGTGATAGGTAGTATTGCTTGCATCAGTTAAGTTAGCTATATCAGCAGCAAGAACGGTATATCCATTATCAAAACCAGTCCCTAGCCTTAAAATAGGTTTAGGTGCTTCCGAAGTATTATTACTGATGATGCTAGATGATGCTGTTTCTTTATTTGCCTCAAGGGTAAAAGCATTTTCAATAGAAGCACCTAACGATAGGTTGTCCACTTTATACATAGCACCAAGATTTGCACCAAGATTGTATCTGTTTTCTAGCGATCCAGCACCAAGGTTCATTCCATCAAAGTTCGAACTTACTGATGCAAGTTCTGTATAGGTAACAGACCCTTTAATCGCGCCTACCCTTACTGCTTTTAGTGAAACACCTAAGGCAACATCGTCCATTACTTTTGATGCTAATCCTATACATAAGATAGAAGTGTTATCAACGTTAGCATTAAATGCTGTGCTTGTGTATTTCATGAATGACTTAGAAGATGTATATGCGCCAAGTGCAATTCCTCCAGTGAAATATGAGACGCCCCCACCATAGAACAGAGATCCTGATTTGCCATCGATAGCAGTATATAAGCTGGGGTTATTTATGCTGAATCCACCAGAGAACTGCTTAATAGTGTCCATGATGCTAGAGAATCCATCCTCATAGGTAAATGTTCCCTCAACATTTAGATGCCCTACTGCTCCAGAGTCTACGTATGCAAGTCCTGCGGGGTTGTAGAACATAGCCATCTCATCACTTGCTATTGCAGTATATGCTCCACCAAGTCCCATGACTTTTGCTGAAGTGTACTCTGCGTTGTTGAATGAAAACACTGTTGAAATAGATAATAGAAGAATTAGAGCTGATACTTTTTTCATTTTTTACTCCTTTGTATTAATTGAAGCTTACTTTTGGTGCTTCTTTAGCTTTCTCATCCATCTGAAACATTTCTTTTTTCTCATACCCAAGCTGATTAGCAATTATACTGGCTGGGAATTTTCTGATTGTGACGTTGTATTCTTTGATAGATTGATTGTAGCGTTGTCTTTCTACTGTGAGTCTGTTCTCGGAACCTGCTAATTCATCCATAAGTTTTGTGAAGTTTTCATTAGCTTTTAGTGTTGGATAGTTTTCTACAACTACAAGTAGCCTACTTAATGCACCCTCCATTCCTCTGGCAGCTTGCATCTTGTCTTGTGGCGAACTTGCACCAGAAAGTTTTGCTCTAGATGCAGCAATATTTTCGAAAATTTCTTTTTCGTGTTTAGCATAACCTTGAACCGTGCTTACAAGGTTTGGAATTAAATCATATCTTCTTTGCATAACGTTTTCTACTTGAGCCCATTTTTCATTTATTTCCTCATCAATAATGATTAGCTTATTGTATGTTCCAACATACCAACTAATACCTCCTATTATAAATAATGCAATTACCCCTAAGATTATCCATAACGTTTTATTTTTCATTTTTACCCCTTTCTTACCATCTTCCACTTGCGCCACCGCCACCTGAGAATCCACCGCCAAAACCACCGAACCCGCCGCCAAAACTCCCAAAACTACCTGAATGGCTTCTACCGCCACCCATCGAGCTTGCCAGAAGACTCCAAAGCAGAATAGACCGTCCAGTTTTGTTGCTTAACATAATCAGGACGATTAATATTAATATAATGCCTACAGCCATGTTTCCTTGAGTGTTTGCAACTTGATTAGAGGGAGGAGAAGGAAGCTCGCCAGCCCCTAGCTTAGGAAGTTCAATTCCTTCTGCTTCGGCTTGTTTTACTAGTAGTGCGTAGGTCCCTTGTAAAATACCAGAAGCATAATGGTTGTTTTTAAAATGAGGTACTATGTAGTTATCTCTAATGGTCCCTACAAGACCGTCAGGAAGATATTGTTCAAGACCATAGCCGACTTCTATCCTTAATTTTCTTTCATTAGGAGCAACGAGAAAAAGTAGCCCATCGTTGTTGCTTTTATCTCCAATCCCAAGTTCTTGGAATTTTTTAACTGCGTAGTCTTCTATTTCTGAGCCATCAAGTGATTTAACAGTAACAATTGCTATTTGGTGTTTAGTTTTTTCTTCCCATTCCCAAATTATTTTTTCTAATACCACCTTATGTTTTGGTTCTAAAAGACCAGCTTCATCTAAAATGCGTTCATTAGAAAAGGTAAACGGTAGCAATAAAAGAATTGTTAAGAAAAAAACAAACTTGAAGGATTTAATGTTATTTATTAGTGCTAGCATTTTTTTTTGTGGTTGTTTGTTTTTTAGTGTTAACTTTATTCACAACCTCAAGCTTATCCACAAAGGCTACTATATTCTCTAATTGGTTCAGATATAAGTAAAAAACATCTTCTATATTTAGTTTATCGATTTTAATTAGTTTAGGGTTGTTTGCTATTCTTATTAATAGGAAGAAGAGTTGGATGTCTAGTTCGATGATATCTGCCGTTTTTATAAGCACATCTCTGCCTGACATTTCTTTTACTGAGATATCATGATACCTTAGTAAGTTTTTTAGGCTTACCATGAAATTATTTAGTGAAGCTTCTATTATTTGTGCAATATTTTTTTTGTCATAGATAAAGGATTTTTTTATCAAGATAATGTTTCTTCTAAGATTAGACTCAATTTGAAGTCTTAGGTTTTTGTTATCAATCGTAATAATCTCAGATAGTTTTTTCCCATAGACTAGTTCTTCAGAGTCAATCATTTCAAGGTATTCAATTGGGAAAATGTCACAAGAATCTTTGAGTTCTTTTTGGGTAATAATAAGAGTATCCGTTTGCTGAAGAGCCTTGAAAACATTTTTATCTTCTTGAATCTCCTTGTAAAACTTTTTGAACTCAAAATTATCTTTCATTATTATAAGCAAATTACTGATTGATTTATCGTCAGAGTGAAGTAAGTCGCTCTTATGTTTAACAATCCCAAGTAGTGCATAGCTATATTTGTTCACAAGAAAGTTAATAAGAGGTTGTTGTTTGTCTAGCTTTGCCATAGCTTCATTATATTTTCTAATTAGAGGTAAGTCAAAATATGTTTAGATGAAAATTGTTGATGCTATGCAAGTCGTAAAGTAAAAATCATTGTTTTGTCGGCATTTTCTATTAAAATAGCAAGATGTTTTTTGCAATAAAGATAAATGTAGAGCAAAATATCGGTCATATTTGTATTTGGATGACAAATAAATAAACGGTTTGACATGCCCAAGCTCGAAGTAATATAATTCACATTAGCTATAATAAGGTATACAAAGTCGTAGGTTATTATAGGGGGGCAAACGTATTAAGATAAGGAGTGTATTAAGAATGAAACAAGAAAATGCTTTATATGGATTCGGAGAATTAGTTTTTAATGATGAGGTAATGCAAGCAAGATTACCAAAAGATGTGTATAAGAAATTAAAGAAAACAATTAGTGAAGGTGAAACATTAGATGCTTCTATTGCTGGCGTTGTTGCTAATGCAATGAAGGATTGGGCATTAGAGAAAGGTGCTACGCATTTTACTCATTGGTTCCAACCATTAACAGGTTCTACTGCAGAAAAGCACGACTCATTTATTAACCCAGTTGATGGTGGTAAAGGAATGGTTTTAGAGTTTAGTGGTAAAGAGCTTATTAAAGGTGAGCCAGATGCTTCTTCTTTCCCAAGTGGTGGAATTAGAGCAACATTCGAAGCAAGAGGATATACAGCATGGGATTGTACTTCCCCAGCTTTCTTAAGAGATGATGGTGCTTCATACACATTATGTATTCCAACTGCTTTTTATTCATACACTGGTGAAGCACTTGATAACAAGACTCCGCTATTAAGATCAATGGAAGCAATAAATGAGCAGTCATTAAGAATTCTTAAAATATTTGGAAATGACAAAGCAACAAGGGTTACATCTACAGTTGGTCCAGAACAAGAATACTTTTTAGTAGATAAATCATTTTTTGATCAGAGATTAGACCTTATTACGTCTGGAAGAACACTATTTGGTGCTCCAGCTCCAAAAGGACAAGAATTAGAAGATCATTATTTCGGTGCTATTAAAGAAAGAGTTGCAGCATACATGCACGAAGTTGACGAAGCGCTATGGAAACTAGGTGTAAACGCAAAAACTAAGCATAACGAAGTTGCGCCTTCTCAGTTTGAAATAGCTGTTGTATATGGAACAACAAATGTTGCTACAGACCACAACCATTTAGTTATGGAAGCATTAACAAACATTGCAATTAGACATGATTTAGTTTGTTTACTACACGAGAAACCATATGCTGGAATTAATGGTTCAGGTAAGCATAATAACTGGTCACTAGCTTCTAACGATGGACAAAATATGTTAGAGCCAGGGGATAATCCACATGATAATCTACAGTTCTTAGTGTTCTTAGTTGCAACACTTTCAGCTGTAAATGAGTACTCGGATCTATTAAGAGCATCTGCTGCAAATCCTGGAAATGATCATCGTTTAGGTGCAAATGAAGCTCCACCAGCAATCATTTCTGCTTACCTTGGAAGTCAGTTAACAGAAATTATTGAAGGTATGGAAAAAGGTGTATTTAAGGCAGCTAGCGTAAAAGGTAAGTTGAGCATGAATGTTAAAACATTACCAAATGTTCCAGCTGATAATACAGACAGAAACAGAACATCACCATTTGCATTTACTGGAAATAAGTTTGAGTTCAGAATGGTTGGTTCAACATCATCAGTAGCAGTACCAAATTGTGTGTTAAATACAATTGTTGCTAAGTTCCTTGATGATATAGCAACAGAAGTAGAAAAAGCTTCTGACAAAGTTAAGACAATTCAAGATGTGCTTGTTAAATTAATTAAAAAGCATAAGAGAGTAGCTTTTAATGGAAATGGATATGGAGAAGAGTGGGTTATTGAAGCTGAAAAAAGAGGATTACCAAATGTAAAAAATACAGTAGATGCTCTTAAGGCTTTTGTAAAACCAGAAAGTATTAAGCTTTTTGAAAAATATAATATTTTATCAAAAAGAGAGCTTGAAGCAAGATATGAGGTTTATCTAGAAAGATACTCAAAGACCATTAATATTGAAGGATTAACTTCAGCACATATGGTTAAGAGACAGATTATCCCTGCGGTAAGCCAGTTTTTAGCAGACCAGATTGCAACTTTTGCAAGCGTAGAGTCTATTGGATTAAAGAATTCTGCCTTAGAAGCACAAGTTAAGACATTAAACTCTTTACTTTCAGAAACTTTTAAGAAAACAGAATCTTTAGAAAAGGCTATTGACAAGGCACAAGTAGCTCATGGTGAGAAGCAAGCAGCTCTTTATAGAGACAAGGTATTTACCGCTCAAGCTGACCTTAGACAAACAGTAGATACTTTAGAAACAATGGTAGGTTCAGAATATTGGCCAATGCCAACATATTCAGAAATGCTATTTTTGCTATAATTTAGTAATAGTTATAAAATGTTGGTCTAATGGACAAAACGGGGGTCTATTAGACCGAAAACTATAATAAACCTGAAATATAAACTATTCCTTCGAGTAGTAACGTAGGGTTAACAACATCAATATTCTTAAAATAATCCTTAAACAATAAAGAATCACCGCCAGTTAATACAACAATTAGCTCTTCGTTATTAGATTTTCTATATTCTTCTATTAACTCATCTATTGATGACTTATACATCTTAAAAATTCCAGCTTGCATTGCCTTTTGTGTGTCTGAATTAAAAAGACCAGCATAAACATTATTGTTTATCTCAGGCAGCTGAGCAGTTTTTGAGTATAATATACTCTTAGATAAACCATAACCTGGCATAATTAGTCCACCAGCAAACTTAGAATTAATGCAGCAAGAAAATGTAAGAGCAGTCCCCATATCTATAACAAGAACATTCTTGGCCTTATAGAACGACATTGCTGACAAACAATTAATTGCCCTATCAATACCAATGTTCTTTGGAAATGAATTATTTCCTAGCTTATCTAAATTTATTACGTCAGCTAATGGGTGCTTTCTAAGAAATACCTCCGTTACACTCGGAACAACTGATGAAATAACTATTCTATCCGCAGGCAACAACTTAATTCTTGAAGAAATATACTTTGTTTTTTTGTGCTCTATCTTTTTAATATTATTAGCAACAATGTAGGCAATTGAGGTGTTGGTGTTACCAACATCAATTACTATTAAATCAAACACTAAAAATATCTCCTAATCCATTCTGCAAAAAATATATCTGTAATCTTAATACCGTTATTATCTTTATAAACAAACTGCTTCTTTACTAAGCCCTTAATGGAAGTCTGAACAGAAGGCACAGAAATAAGACCATTATTGTTGATAAATTTACCTTTAAAAACATGTTCTCCAGTGTGTCTAGCAATAGCAATAATAAACTTCTTCTGATGAACTGACAAAGAGTCAAAATATAACTGAAAAATATGCTCTTTCTTTTCAATAATAGAATTAAAAATCCTTTTAATTCCTCTTGTAGTTAGCTCATTCTTTCCATAATAATTAGCAAACTCCATTATTGCCTTAATATCACCAAAAAGATTCATAATTAAATAATCAATTGCACCATCCTCGATGACTTGGTCCTTAAATAACTCACTAACCTCTTTTTTTACCTGAGCTTCCGTAAAAGATTCTAGGCTACACATTAACTCAACAGCTAACTTCTTCTGCATTTTCTTATCAACTGATAAAAACATATCTTGGTCTGATGTACTTAAAACATAGACAACCCCTTGTCCCATACTTTTAGAAAGAAACTCAACTAGCTTTATTGTTTCTATATTTATTAAATTCTCATAATCATCCAATATAACAACTATTTGCTCTTCTCTTGACTTACTAATACGATAAGGAGATTGCAAAACATCAACAGCAAATTTAGTAATGTCTTCATCTGTAAGACTATATGACATAGACAATTCTGCTCCCTTTGACCCACTAGAACTAATTGATGGTTTAATATTTGGAAGTATCTGATACGCATCTTTAACTGCACCAGCTACTTTGCCAGATAAAACCCTTAAACCTTCCTTTGAGTACTCATTAAGAAAACTCTTTTCATCAAAGCATTTTTTGCAGTCTACAAAAAAATAAGAAATACTTTCTTTATCTAGCTCACCAACCAACTGTTTTAAAAAAGTGGTTTTTCCACTATATAAAGGACCATAAACTATTGCGTTCTTACCCGCAGATATAGTTTTAACTGTTTCTAATATTTCTTTTTTTCTAATTATCATTTTACTTATAATCACATAAACCTTTATAGAATTACTTTATTATACATAAATTAATAAACCGAAGCAATAGCACAGAGAAAATTAGATGTGATTAGAAACAGTTTAAAAACAATACCAGAGCAATTACTAACTAGTTTTTTTCTTAAATCTGTCAGACAATTTACCAAGATTAACACTATCAAGTTTCTTGGTTGGTTTTGTAAATCCAACAATCATCTTCGAAATAGTATTTTCGTCTAGTTCTGATTTTAATTCATCATTCCACTGCGTAACATTATCAAAGAGTCTAAGCTCCTTATTCGCATCCAAATACTCACGATTAATCATCCCACCATGACTAAAATAAAACTCAAAAACCTCAACACTTCTAATAAAGTCTAGAGTATCTTCCTTTTGCTTAGTCATCTCAATAAGCTTTTCAAACTGCTGATGCTTATTGGGCCCTTCAAACGATTTCACCATTCTAACCAAAACGGCTAAACAAAGCTCTTCTCTGCTAGCCTCAGATAGCTGGGAAAACGTGTTCCCATCCATATACTTACTGTATAAATCAAATAAATGAAAATCAGGGTCAATAAAATACTCCTGATATTGTGTAACAAAAAACGATATTAACTCTCTTTGATAAACCGTAAACTTAATAGTAGACAAAAATAACTCAGCTGTCTCTAATACGTCGCTTTCTCCTCCGGAAGAAAATCTCTCCATCAACTTCCAAAAATCTTCCAAGCTATTGATTTCTGCTCTTTCCTTAAGCAAACCAACATTGTTCTTATTAAAAGACATAACCCCATAATCCCAAGCATCTTCTGAAACTTGTTTCTTAACTAGTTTTTCAAAAATCTCTCTATCGATTCTACCCTTCTGAACCATCTGCTGTAGACCTTCATTGTTTGCTAACTGCTCTGGTGAAATTTTTGCAAACTTAGACAAAACTGCCAACGCCTCCCTGCTAACAGGAGCACCCTCAACTGCGCCATCTTTGGTAAAAAGAACTCCTAACTCTTCCTCAATAAATGATTCATCTACTTTTCCATCAGCAACTAACATACTCGCAAGCAACCTTAAGGCATTTACGTCTTTACCAAACAAATCTCTTAATAATAAAACGAACTGAACCTGAGACTCCATTGTTTGTAAATTTTCAAACTGCTTCATTAGCTGCTCAATAGATTCCCGACCTAAAGATCCAGTGTTAAATAATGCCAATATTTCATTAGCACCTAAATTGCCACTACTTTTTGTTTCAACAATAGTCTTAAGTGTACTTACTAAGTTTTCTCTTTGCTCCTTAATCTCAACAGCTTCCGCCTTCATTGCTTGCTTAAGTGCGCTTATTGAATTAACGCTAACTTTTAACTGACCAACCTTATCTCCCATCACATCAAATAGCTTAGCAAGTTGTTCCTCGCTTAAATCATCTAGGTCACAAGCAGAAACCAAAACAGCTTCTGCATCACTAATTTCTGACTTATTACCAGTAACTATGCTATCAACTATTTCATTTGCTACATTACTCTGTCTGATAGTTGCTTCTATCTTCGACTTCAACTGATCACTCTTTATCTCACCTAAAATTTGCTTTAAAGCGGCTGCCTTATCTGCGTTTGGCAGCTTGTTTATCTGACCTAAATTATCTTTCAGAAACTGAACATCCTTTAGTGTGCTTTTTACCTCTATAAGTTTATTATTAACTTCCTTAGATGATTGTTGGTTAATTTCTTTTTCAAATACCTCACGGAACCTTAAATCTGCCTCCGCTTTATCGAGCTTAAGAAAAATATCTTTTATTAATGACTGTTTTATAGGGACTTCTTCCTTAACTACCTTGCGCTCAACAGCAGATAAATCCTTCTTCTCTAATTCTTTTTTTTCAGGTTTAGCTATATTCTCTCCTGTTTCAGAATCACCTGTTTGAACATCATTATTTGTTTCTTTCTTTGATAATCCATGAGCATCCATCTTATTAGTGCCAGTTTTAATGCCTGATGCTTCTAACGTTTTTGTTAATGCTTCTTTCTCATGTCTTACAGCTTCCAGCTTCTCTTTAATCTGAGTATTTTTGCTCTCTTCTGTTGTTTTATCTGATTTTGATAATAACTGGTGCTCCAACTTGGATAATTCTTTTAATCTACTCTCTATTTGACCTGCTTCATCCTGTCCTTTGGTTGCTTTTTCGTATTTACCCTTAAGTTGACTTGATTCTTCTTGTCTAGATGTTCTCTGACTCTGAAGGTCCTTCATGCTACCTTTAAGATCTTTAATCTGTCCTTCTAACTCAGACTTTCTCGCTTCAAGCTCTTCCTTTTTACCCTTATCAACTGTTTTATTAATCTGACTACTCAGCTGTTGTAGGCTTTGTTCCAGCTGACCAAGTTTCCCCTGTAATGTTCCAATCTGTTTTTCCAAAACCTTTTGAGATTCTTGATCTTTACTGTTAAGCCTATTAAGAGCTTCTTCTTGCTTTCCTTTAAGTTTATCAAGTATTTTTTGAATCTCTTCCTGTCTTGCCTCCAACTTATCAAACTTTGAATCAGCTTTAACTTCTGTCTGCTTTGATTGAACATCTCCACTTTGCTGTCTAGCTCCTAGCTTCTGCTTTCCAAACAAATCCAATAACTTCTGAATATCTTTTGTGCTTAATTGCTCTTTTGGGACACCTAGCTCTTTTGCAAGCTGGTCAACCTGTTCTTGTGCCGTAACATTCTCTGACGAACTTTTCTTAATAATTTGAAGAAATTTCTGAACATCTCCTGCAGAAAGCTGATCTACTGGAACACGCAATGCCTTAGCGATGCTCTCCATTAATTGCATTTCTTTTGAGAATTGTTGCTCTACACCTTTATTCTTTAGCTGATAATTCTGATGCTCTTGCTTTAACTGCGATAACTGTTCGTTCTTGAGAATACTCTGAACTACCTCTTGCTGAGTCTTATCTAAAGAAGTTACTGCTTGTTTTATTAGATTTGAATTAAGGTCTTGCACCTTAACATTAAGTTGTTTTGCGATTTGTTCTAATGCTTTAAACTGCGTCTCGTACTTGCTTTTTATGCCTTCAAACTTTTGAGCATCTGCCGCTTTTTGAGTCTGCATTGCCTCCTGCAGATTCTTGTCTTGACTCTTTTGCGCAGCCTTCTTATCAATTAGTCTTTGTAGGAGCGCCTCTTCCTCCATTTTCTTGGAAGAATTAGAGTAACTTTGTATATTTTTCATCTCGTTAAAACTTACCATTTATATCTCCTGATTAAGTTATGCCCACTTATCCAACTAATAAACGTAAATATATATTTTTTTTATGTATGAATTGTTTGTTGTATAACGCTCTAAAAGATATGGTCAGCAACTACATTCTGCATAGAAGTAAGGATTGTTTGTTTTACTCCTTCATTCTCTTCCTCTAGTTTCGAAAGAAACTCCTTAACATACTGCCTTCTTACATCAGTCTTTACGGTATCTTCACAATTACACTTAACGATAGGAAACTCTTTCTCTCCTACAAACTTAACAATATCCCCCTCCTTACAAAGAAGTAGTGGTCTAATAAGCTCTACTCCCTCTACATTTGTAGCTTTAAGTTTGGCTGGCATGCCAATTGTTCTTCCTTGATAAAAAATGTTCATAACATACGTTTCTATTGCGTCATCCAAATGGTGGCCTAAAGCTACCTTATTACAGCCAAACTTCTGTGCAGCCTCATATAAGTACGCTCTACGTAGCCTGGCACAAAACGAACAGTGACTTGAACCTTCTCGCTTTTTGTCTTTGATTACTTCAAGAATCTGGTTATCGTAAATACTGTATTCTAGGCCTAAACTAGCAACTCCTTGCCTAAGAAGATTTTTCTGATTATCATCGTAATATACGTCTAAAGTACAAACATGGACTTCAAAATCTATTGGAGCTTTTTTTCGAAATTCGTTTAAAAAATAACACAAGGTCCAACTGTCCTTCCCGCCAGACAAACCTATTAAAATCTTATCCCCATTCTCTATTAGTTTACGATCATAAATGATTTTACCAATATCTCTGTTTAATCTAACCTCTACTTTAGTTGGCTTGTGCATTTATTCATTATAAAAGAACTAATGATATTAGTTAAGAGTATCGAAAGCACAACGAGCTTATCCAAATTAATTAAAATATGTGTGTATATCTAATACTACTTTCGACATATTTATATGAATACAAAAATAGTTTCAGCTAAGTCGAAAAAATTTGATTTACCTGCACTGGTGTTCTCCAACAATTTACCATTCATGAGCTTTGCACATATATGCGACTTATCGAATTTAGTGCTTACAATTACAAACCAGACGCTATTTTGTCAGAAAGCTTAAAATTAGAACAATTTAACCCAAAACTATTAAATGTAACAAACCTAGATTTATCTGACCCAAAAATTCTTAAAGCAATAAAATCAGCCTGGTTGCACTACAAAAACACTCAAAACAATACTGTAATATTTGCCGCTAAAGATAATGAATTTATTGGTTTTATAAAGATAAACTTAACATCAAAGTCAGTAGCAAAGATTGCCATTGTACAAGAAGAACAGGGACAAAGAGTTGGTGACGAATTATTATTATCAGCGATTAGCCTTTTCCTCAGTTCAGGTGTAAAAACAATATCGATTTCAGCCTCTCCAGGAGCGGAGAAATTCTATGATAGGTTCTTTAGTGAAACAAACTCTTTGAGAGACAAAAACGAGAAATACCAGCTATCCGTTACGAGAACAGCTTCTTCTCCCAACGTGCTCTATACAGTTAAAATCTACTAAACGATGTCTAAATAATGCTCCTGTAAACTTTTAACTTGATTCTCGTGGTACTTAGCGCTTCGAACACCTTCAACAGCTGCCTTCGCCGCTGCAATTGTTGTTACCGTAAATATCTTATATTTCAACGCTGTATGTCTAATATGCTTATCATCAGACACAGCATTCTTTCCAATAGGTGTATTAATAATTAAATCAATTTCCTTATTCATCATTAAGTCTGTAATATTTGGTCTTCCTTCATGAACTTTAAGTATTTCCTGAACCTCAAACCCTTTTTCTCTAAGGTACTGAGCTGTTCCTTTAGTAGATACTATCTTAAACCCCTGCTTAATTAAGCCTTCCACCACTACTGCTACACCTGCTTTGTCCTTATTATTTACTGACACAAAGGCTGTTCCCTTAAGTGGAAATTTCTCACCAGCACCAATCTGTGCTTTTGCAAATGCATTTCCAAAATAAGGCGATATTCCCATTACTTCACCAGTAGATTTCATCTCGGGGCCTAGGATCGTATCCTGACCAGTAAACTTTGCAAATGGAAGGACTGCTTCCTTAACTGCGATATAAGGAATATGAACTTCTTTTAATCCAAGGCTCTTAATTGTCTCACCTAACATTACTCTTGTTGCCATCTTTGCCCACTGAACGCCATTTGCTTTGGATACAAAAGGAACTGTACGGGAGGCTCTTGGATTAACTTCTAAAATATAAACATCCTCATCTTTAACAGCAAACTGAATATTCATTAATCCTATAACTTGTAGTGCTAAAGCTAACTCTTTTGTTTGCTCTTTAATAACTTTAATAACCTTCTCACTTAAATGCTGAGGTGGAAGAATACACGCACTGTCTCCTGAATGGATTCCTGCTTCTTCAATATGCTCCATAATTCCAGCAATAACACAGTCTTTTCCGTCTGCTACAGCATCAACGTCTACCTCTACCGCATTTTCCAAAAATGAGTCTATCAATACTGGTCTATCTTCAGATGCAACTACAGCATAAGTCATATACCTTCTCAAGTCTGCCTCGTCATAAACTATCTCCATCGCTCTTCCACCTAAAACATATGATGGACGAACTACTACTGGATATCCAATTCTTGATGCGTTGGTAATCGCTTCGTCAATATTTCTTGCTATCCCATTATTTGGTTGCTTAAGGCCTAACTTGTTAACTAGCTCTCCAAACAATTCTCTATCTTCTGCTAAGTCAATCGACTTTGGTGATGTACCAATAATAGGAGCTCCTGCTTCTAATAATCTGTCTGCAAGTTTTAATGGAGTCTGTCCACCAAACTGAACTATTACACCTTTTGGCTTTTCTTTCTCGATTACTGCCATAACATCTTCGAATGTAAGTGGTTCAAAATATAATCTGTCAGAGATATCATAGTCTGTACTTACTGTTTCTGGATTACTATTAACCATTATTGATTCTTTGCCCATTTCTCTAATAGCTAAAGAAGCGTGTACACAACAATAGTCAAACTCTATGCCTTGACCTATTCTGTTTGGTCCGCCACCTAAAACCATTATCTTGTCTCTACTTGATGGAATAACCTCATCTTCATCATCGTATGTTGAATAATAATATGGTGTTTTTGCAATAAATTCTGCTGCGCAAGTATCAACCATTTTATAAACAGGCGCGATGCCCATTTCCTTACGTACCTGTCTTACTTCTGTCTCTTTAACACCAAGAATCTGTGCTAAATGGTTATCTGAAAATCCATATTGCTTTGCTTTATATAGTAATTCAGAAGAGATGTCTTCTGTTTGTGCTATTTCTAGCTCAAGGTCATATATTTCTTTTAGCTGTGACAAAAACCAAGGATCAATTTTAGTAATATCATAAATCTCTTCAACAGTATAACTCTGCCTAAACGCCTCTTTAATGTAGTAGATCCTGTCCACATTAGGGACTCTAAGCTTCTCTATCAATAATAAACTATCAATAGTTCCTTTATTATCAAAACCATAATGACCTATTTCCATTGAGCGTAGTGCCTTATTCATGCTTTCCTTAAAAGTTCTTCCAATAGCCATTGCCTCACCAACTGACTTCATTGTTGTGTTAAGCGTAGCGTCTGCATTTGGGAATTTCTCAAAAGCAAATCTTGGAATCTTCGTTACAACATAATCTAAGGTAGGCTCAAATGAAGCGGGAGTTTCTTGAGTAATATCGTTTGGTATCTCATCTAAAGTATAGCCAACCGCTAGTTTTGCAGCAAATTTAGCTATCGGGAACCCTGTTGCCTTGGATGCTAACGCCGAGCTTCTTGATACTCTTGGATTCATCTCAATAACTATTACATTGCCATTATCTGGATTAACTGCAAACTGAATATTACTACCGCCACAATCAACGCCAATTTCTCGCATAATTGCCAAAGAATAGTCTCTTAACCTCTGATATTCTTTATCAGTTAATGTTTGAGCTGGAGCAACTGTAATACTGTCTCCAGTATGAACGCCCATTGCATCAAAATTCTCTATTGAACAAATAATTGTTACGTTATCCTTCGAGTCCTTCATTACTTCTAGCTCATATTCTTTCCAGCCCAAGACAGACTGCTCAACTAAAACTTGGTTAATTGGACTCTCATGAATACCTTTAGCAACTAATTCTATTAATTCTTCACGATTATAAGCGATTCCACCACCTGTTCCACCAAGGGTAAAGGCAGGTCGTAGTATAAGCGGATATCCAATACTCTCTGAGATCCTAAGAGCATCCTCTACAGTATACGCAAAGTCTGATGCAGGAGTTCCTACTCCAATCTTTTTCATCGCTTCTTTAAACAAAAATCTATCTTCGGCCTTATTTATGGCCTCATATTTTGCACCAATAAGTTCTACGCCATACTTCTCCAGGGTTCCATCTTCATACAAAGCTTTCGCTGTGTTCAATGCTGTTTGGCCACCCATAGTTGGAAGTAACGCGTCTGGTTTTTCCTTCTCTATTATTTTGGCAACTGTTGTAGGAGTAATTGGCTCAATAAAGGTTCTATCGGCAATCTCTGGATCAGTCATAATTGAGGCTGGGTTACTGTTAATTAATATAACTTCGTAGCCTTCTTCTTTTAACGCTTTAACTGCTTGTGTTCCGGAATAATCAAACTCACATGCTTGCCCAATAACGATTGGTCCTGACCCGATAATGAGTATTTTTTTTATGTCTGTTCTTTTTGGCATATCCTTGCTATTTTAGCTCATTTTTTAAATATTGAAAAATGAATAAAATGTATCTATTTATTATCTCTATTAGGTGTAAAATTAAAAATAAATATGGAAGAGATTTTTAAACCAAAACTATTCAGCCTTTTAAAAGAAGGCATAAGCAAAAAACAAATCATTAAAGATATAATGGCAGGGATAGTAGTAGGGGGGTCGCATTACCACTAGCTATTGCCTTTGCTGTTGCCTCTGGCGTATCCCCAGAAAAAGGAATAATTACTGCAATAATAGCTGGAGCTATTATCTCCCTACTTGGTGGTAGCTTGGTTCAAATTGGTGGACCAACGGGAGCATTTATAGCCATAATTCTAACCACTCTTGCTGTAAAATTATTAGAATTACCAGTGACTACCATTGAAAGCCTATTTGGCCGAATACCTACTGATTTCACAATATGGAATTACCATCTATGAGATTAGTGGTCCATTATTCTTCGCATCCGCAAGATCCTATGCGGAAATCATTAAAGAAATTGGACTTAAAAGTAAAGTGATGATAATCAGAATGAGACATGTATCTTTAATTCCTTCGATGATGCTTTAACTCATGCCAAAAAACTGTTATATTAAATAATAAGATGATGAGCCTGATTGTTTTTTCTTCAATCATAATAGGTGGCTGGCTTTCAAGCAAACTTTGCTCAAGGTTTGGCGTACCCTCTATTGTTGGGATGGTTGTTTGGGGCATAATCATGGGTTTTCACCTAAACGGATATTTGCCACCTACCCTAGCTAAAATAGAACCATACCTTAAATCATTTGCATTGGTTGTAATTTTGCTAAGAGCAAGCCTTGGTCTAAATAGACAGTCTGACAAACAGGCAAGCAAAACTGCTATGCTTATGTCATTTATACCCTGCATCTTTGAAGGAATAGCTTTATCAATTATCTTTCATTTTATCCTTGGATTTAGTTGGAACGTATCAGGACTTTCTGCCTTTATGCTTGCGGCTGTTTCTCCTGCAATCATTGTTCCATCCATGCTAAAGCTAAAGGATAAAGGCTTTGGCAACAAAAACGATGTCCCAACCATTATTTTAGCAGGCGCCTCTGTTGATAATATTTTTGCTATTGCCGTTTTCTCCTTTTTCTTATCAATAGCAACAGTTGGAGAACTACCATTAATTTTGAGCATTCTATCAATACCATACTCCCTAATAGTAGGGATTATTCCAGGTATACTTGCAGGTAATGCTCTGGTTGCTCTCTTTAATAAAAAACATAAATTGTTTATCGCAACAATTAAAACAATTATCTTACTTATTGTCTCTCTTTTATTGGTAGAGCTTGGAAATATTGTTCATAGTGTAGCCTTGCTTGGAGTGATGGCAACGGGCTTTATTATCTTAAAAAAAGAAGAAGAAATTGCTCACCAGACAGCAAATAATCTCAGCAAAATTTGGATTGTTGCTGAAATTATCCTATTTGTACTAATTGGTCTTACTGTTGATCCAATACTAGCCTTAACTACAGGATTCTTTGGCCTTATTATAATTATAGTTGGGCTACTATTTCGCTCCATTGGTGTATATTTATCTACCAAAGACTCATCATTAACCAAAAACGAAAAAATCTTTTGTGCTATCGCTTATGTTCCAAAAGCCACAGTACAAGCAGCGCTTGGTGGAGTGGCTCTTTCTTCTGGAATTGCTGAGGGTGGCACAATTCTGGCACTTGCCGTTCTCGCAATACTTTTTACTGCACCAATAGGCCTAATGGGTATAAACTATTCAGAAAAACACTTACTGACATCAGAGTAATCTGAAACTAAATCATTATCCTTTGTTGCCCTGAACAAGTGAGTGATAATGACCTATCTCTGAAAAAGGCAAAATAACAGTTGTAGCAATATTGCCTAAATGAGAAACTAGTCTTTTGTAATATCTAGTTAACAAAGCATATGCTACAGCATCCCTTGCGCTCATATTGCTAGACGCTATTTTTTGTATTATATCTTCACACTTTACTGACAATATCTTCTTGCTATTACCTACCTGCTCTGCAAGTTCCTTATTAGAGCTAATAAATGCTTCTTTGGTAAAACTAAACATCTCTGTAATCTTAATCTCCACTTCACCCAATAATTCCTGATAAATAGCCTGATTTACTGGCCCATTCAGTATCGTTCTTGCTTCACTAATATTTTTAATATAATCGCCTAGTCTTTCTGCATCTTTAACAACGCTCATCATTACAAGCGATGCTGGTATATCAGTGAATACCCTTAGTGAAAGATGCTCAAGTATCTTAGACCTAATATTTCCTTCCAACTTATTTATCTCTTTATCCATCTTGAATATTTCATCATGCATATCTTCTTCTGTCTCTTCGACAAAGAGGTACCACTGAGCTTCTCTAAACATCTTCTCAGATAACTCAAGCATATTTGAAAAGTCTTCATGTATCTTGCTAATGAAGTCTTTACCGTGTAAAACATCAAAAAAATTCTTGAGCATTTAACTTCCCTCCATCATTACCATCACAAAACATTAACTACTTAAATGCCTATTTTAATACAATATTGTATCATAATTAAATTACAGCTTCTTTAACTTTTTCCTACAGACTAACAATGATGCATGATAAAATCAACTAATGAATTCCACAATTAATCCAACTTGTCCTCTTTGCGGCAGTCTTTCCGAAAACTTCTTCCAAGAAAAATTCTTTATCTGCTCAACTTGCTCAGGAATATTTCGCCCAAAACATTTTCTGCTTGATTCTATTTCAGAAAAGAAAAGATATGAGACGCATAATAATGATGTCAATGATATCCGTTATCAAAACTTTGTATCTCCAATAACAAAAGCTATCTTTAAAGAATACACATCAACACACCAAGGGCTAGACTTTGGTGCTGGTACAGGACCAGTAATATCAAAATTATTAACTGATGATGGTTATAACATTAAACTATATGACCCCTATTTCCACAACTTCCCAGAACTTCTAAATCATCAATATGACTACATTGCTTGCTGTGAGGTGGTAGAGCATTTCTATGACCCTCTAAAAGAATTCAAATTACTTAAAAGCTTACTTAAGAATAACGGAGCACTCTTTTGCATGACCTCACTTTATGATGCGACTATAGGTTTTACGAAATGGTACTATAAAGATGACCCAGCTCATGTGTTTATTTATCAAAAAGAAACGATAACCTGGATTCAAAATAATGTTGGTTTTTCAAAAGTTATAATCGAAGATAAACTAATTAAGTTTTATTTATTTTGAAAAATATACTAGGTGTATAACTAGTTTTGCGCACCAAAAATGGTATTAATTTTTCAATAAATGCTAACCTGCTCTGACCAACAATGCTTTCTGCTTCACATTGAATTAATTTTTGAGTCATCCACTGCAACATTGAATACAGCGGATCTGGTAGTGTACAATTTTGTTTAATTTTTTTATTATTGTAACTTACAAACAGAAAAATATTTCAGAAGAAGAACTCTAGCTATTTATTAAGCACAATATTTATGTTTCTTGCTGGAAACATATAGCAAAGAATCGTAAGTTCATAAATGCTCTTTGCAGTAAAGCTAGAATTAACTAGCGCTTCTACAAGATAATTCCAGAACATTAGTCCTTTCTTGAAAGTAAGCTCTGTTTTAATGGTGCTGTACCCTTGAAAACCAAAGTAATACTCTCGTCCAAACTTTGATCCTTTTACAAAAAACTCTAATGCACGAAAAGAAAACTTCTTTTTATGTGTTGGATCTAAATAATTATCTCTTGAAGTAAAATGTGGCACACGAATATATAATGAAGCGCCTGGTTTCATTACCCTATAAATATCAGCCATCAACCCACCATATTCCAAGTGTTCTAAAACATCTTTGCAAACAACCTCTGAAAACTGCTTATCCTCAAATGGTAATGGAATTACTAACAAATCATGAACAACATCTACTCCAGGCAAAGGATACATGTCCAAATTAACATATCCATCCCTAATATCATTCCCGCAACCAATATTTAATTTATCTTTCATATCAACTCATTATACACATTAATCGTTTGCTTTGAAGCTTTGCCCCAATCAAACTTCTTTGCCTGAATCATTCCTTTTTCACTCATTGTTTTTCTTAAAGTAGCATTATTCATTACATAAAGTATCTTCTCTGCAATGTCATGGTAATTATCAGCGCAAACAGAGACAACAGCATCACCTCCTACTTCAACTTGAGAAGAATTGTTGCCACAAATCACTGGAACACCAGCACTCATCGCTTCAATAATCGGCAAACCAAACCCCTCGTAATATGACGGATAAACAAAGGCTAGCGCTTTTTTGTAAAGACTTAAAAGCTGACCATCAGAAACATAGCCCAGTCTTACAACTTGCCTAACTTTAGAATATATATCAATTAACTCATTAGCCTCACTATGCTTCCATCCTGCAGGCCCAACCAGAACAATCGGCACCATAACCTTACTTTCCTCAGCCAACTTAATTAATGCTCTCATCAGATTTGCCAAATTCTTTCGTGGCTCCATTGTTCCTACAAAAAGCAAAAATTCATCAGGCAATAATACATCTAACCTTTCTGCCTTAACATCTTTTAAATTAAATCCATTGTGAATAACTGTAACTTTATTCTCTGGTATACCCAATATCTCAACTAAATCCTTTTTCGTACTTTCAGAAACAGCAATTAGCCTATCTGCTTTCGGCAAAGTTACTTGTGCTGCTTTTGTTAAATACTTCTGCTTCCAATGATTGTAAAACTGTGGATAAACAAAGTTTGCAAGATCGTGAACTGTTACAACATGCCGTACCCCAGATATATTAAAATATGGACAAACATTAAGTGGTGAATGAAATAACCTTAACTTATCTTTCTTACATACAAAAGGAGCGACCAACTGCTCCCACACTATTCTCTGAGCAGGTGATGCCGTCTTCAACCTTGAAACACTATGATGAAAATTAGGATAAAACGAATAAAGCTCCCTTTCTGACGAATAAATATTCATATTGATAGTACCAAGGTCATGCATACCGTTCAGTACGTTCTTTATATAAACACTAATTCCCGTGTTTCTATAATTTTTTCCAAGCGAAAGTAAGTGGGCATTAAACCCTATCACTGCTGACTCCCTTATACATTGACTCATACATATCCGTTACGTTGTCCCATGAATACTTTTTAATTACCCAATCCCTAATAGCTAATCGATTTCTATTAAGCTTCGTTAAATCCTTTTTAACCTCAATAATCTTTGCCTTTAAATCCTCAACGTTTCCAGCTTGAAATATCAAACCTTTATCTTCAATTACCTCTGGGATTGACCCCTCGTTAGATCCAATAACAATACAACCAACCGCCATTGCTTCCAGTAATACTCTGCCAAACTGTTCCTTATATGATTTTGAACCAATAGTAGGAAGCACAAGTACATCAATTTTCTGATAAAACTCTTCTACCTTCTCAAACGGAATAACACCAAAAAACTCAACTTGTTCTGATAGCTTTTTATCATGAACATATCTTTTTAGGGATTCCTCCTCTGGACCACTGCCTGCTAATAAAAGTCTAACCCCTGAAAGCCCTTCTGTTGCTTTAATCAAAGTTATTATATCTTTCTCTTTAATAAATCTGCCTGAAAACCCTACTGAAAGAACATCAGTAGCTACTAATTGCTTTAAAGAAAACTTTCCAAAATCTATACCCAAAGGAATCATCTCAATAGCTCTCTTGTACCCTTTTTCTCTAAGCACTTTTACTACCTCTGTGTTACATACGTGGATAGCATTAATTGTCTTCAAGTTGAACCATTCGATAAAATTAAAAGGAAACCATCTATTTTTATATATATTTTGAGCACTATAGCAAACAATTGGTATTTTCCTAAAAAATAGTCTTTTCAATATACATATCTGGAAAAGGGAAAAACTCCACGGCTCCTCAAAAAACTCAATCACATCTGGCTTAAATCTAATAACCTGTTTGGTTAACCCAAACAAATAAAAATATATTGTCAAATTACTCTTAAGGACTGTTGGAAGCACTTGAATCTCTACTAACTCATCGATTTTCTTCTGAAACATTTTCTGGGAATTTTCTAACCAATACTCTGGAGAAATTATCTTAACAACATGCCCCCGTCTCGCAAGGATTGTTAAAAATTTGGCGTTATCATGGTTTACAAAACAATGTCCAACCGCCAGTATCCTCATTTACCAAGGTATACTTCGGACATTCTTGCTGACATTCTTTCCAAGGTAAACTGCTCTATATATCTTGAATAGGACCTCTCTCCCATAATAGAAACAGAGTCCATATTAATAAGCATCTGCTTAATCTTGCTTTTTAGTTCTTGCATGTCTTCCACTAGAAATCCTGTCTCATTATTCACCACTATATCTTTAGGCCCACCAGAATTAATCGCAATTACCGGTAGCCTATATGACATTGCCTCAACCAACACAAAACCAAATGCTTCATTGAAAACAGGGTGAACAAGAATGTCTGCTTGCTGATAATAAGCCTCAACATCCTTTACCTGGCCTGTAATAAACACATGTTCCATTAAGCCATATTCATTTACTTTATCTTTAATGGCTTGTTCCAAACTTCCTGCACCTATTAGGAAAAACTTAAAATCATAACCTTCCCTTTTAATGCTATCCATAATATCAATTACCTCATGAACATTCTTGTCAGGCTCTAATCGAGATACCATTAGTAATACTGGTTTGCTTTTCTTAATCTTGCTTACTTGATTCTTTACAGCATTATTTGTTTTTACAACTTTTTCAATTATTTTTTGTTCCTTATTTATCATGTAAGTTATAGAGCCATTAGCTTCTAAAAATCTCTTTGTTTTTTGATTGGCTGGTATACCGTTCCAAATCATTTCTACCTTCTTGCGGCTGACTTCTTTCCTATCAATTATTGCTTTTTTTACCTCTTCTGAAACAGCAATCACATTATCGTGGCTACCATAAACCCACATAAACAAAACTTTAGCAACGCATCTCTTCAGCGCGCTACTCTGACTACTAGCTGGATGAACAAAATGCTGAGTAAAAACATGTTTCTTCGCTGCAATAAAAGGCTTAAGCAAGGCAACCGCAATAGCAGACATCCCCATATTAGAATGAACTATCTTTATCTTTCTTGAACGAGAAAACAATGCAATCCTTATCAAGTTAAGAGGATGAAGAATATTTCCACAATATTCAAAATATTCTATCTGATTAGCTCTAAGATGCTCTGTGAACTTATCATTTTTTCTTAAAACAACATACGGTTGAAATCCAGTATTTCTAAGCCCAATACAACTGTTAAGAACATATCTTTGTACACCAGCAAAAATTGGAATAGAATCAACTACAAACGCTACACTTGTCAAAAAATCCCCCACAATTTACTTTCCCTAAATATATTTCATCACAAAATAGATAAGGAAGTCAACCACAACAAATCAAAACCAAAGTTATTTACTACTAAGTTTCCTCTCAGCCAAAACAGATATAAGTCCTACATATATCCAAAACAGGGAACCTGCTCCCCTTGTCCAAAAAACATCAAAAAGACCATGAACATAATACGCCCATAGTCCTCCATAGATACCTACAAGTAAATACCACTTTTCTGTTTTATTCCTTGCTACACCTATAGCAATATATCCTCGCCTAAACAAAACCAAAGAAAAAACAAAAAATGCACTTAACCCTACTACCCCGGTCTCAACCGCAAACCGATACAACATATTGTGCGGATCAATAGAAAGAAACAAATTACCCTTTCTTATTCCAAGATACTCATATGCGGCATACTTGTAATTTGCATACCCCCAACCATATATTGGATTTTTCAAAAACCCACTGGTTGCTATCTGCCAATAAACCTGCCTATCACTTAATGTTTTAATACTTGTAGCTGCCTCTTTAAAATTACTTGGAATAAAAAAAACAAATGCTAACCATAAAATACATACTGCAAGAAAAACTGTTCTAAAATACTTTTTTCCCAAAAAGGCAGAAATTATTAATACTCCCACAAATGCACCCAACCAAGCACCTCTCGATAATGAAACCATCAAACCTAGACCATTAAAAACAGCAATAATTATCCAACCTAACTTTTTTTCAGATGTAAATACTTTCATTAAAACATAAGGAAAAGCCAAGCTCATCAAGCCACCTAATGCGTTTTTATGTAGCCCCAACACATATATTCCAATAACAGAACGTGTTTGTAAAAATTGAATAACAGCTAGCCCCCCTAATAAAGCTACTCCTACTGACAAAAAACCCATCATTTTCTTAACTATGCTTATGCTACTAATATTATTATAGATAGTTAAGGTATAAATAATTGCAAAGAGCACCAATTGCAATATTTCTTTAATAGTGGTGGCTTTATCATGAGCAATAAACACTGTCCCTGCAAATACAACCAACATAAAGATTATAGAACCAAGTATTTTGGGAATTTGTATCATCTTACTATATAACGCAGTAATAAGTAGCCATGGAACAAACACGGACAATAATAAAACATCAACAAGAGGCACTATAGCTGGCCCTATTTGCCTATAAAATGGAAACAAAGCTGCAACAGCTAATAATCCAATTCCTATCTTGGAATTAAAAAACAAAAAAGCAGCGCCTGCAACACCAGCAATAAGAAATAAAACAAAATTACTTGGCAATATATAGAACAATGCTCCTAAAAAAAGAGCAACTATTGCAGGCAGAATTACTTTATAGAACATGTGCATATGCTATATATTTATTAAAATATTCTTTGGCTTTTCTATGATTAACAAATATAAACACAATTGCTCTTAACAAAAAACCAATCATCAGCTCTAAGATAATAAACTTGCTCCCAAAAGCTCCAAAATGTTTTAAGAAATACCGTTTTCTATTCAAAACAAACATTTCTGTTATCTTTTCTTTAGAACTTGCTCCACCTAAATGAACAACATCTCCAGTTGGCGAAAACAAGCAAAATCTTCCTAATAAATGAAGTCGATATGCTAGGTCTGTTTCTTCGGCATACATAAAGAACCTTTCATCAAACTTACCAATTAAATCAAAATCTTTCCTGCTAATAAGCATACATGCTCCTGAAACAAATCCTACTTTCCTTTGTTTGTCATACTTAAAAGCATCAAACCCACCAAATAAAACTATTGGTTTTAAAATAACCGCAAGAAAACTACAATAACAAAAAGACTCCCAAATAGAAGGGAATCTAAACACAGATGGTTGAATTGAATTATCTGGATTCAATATTCTTGGTCCAACTACTGCTACTTTTTCATTCTCCTTAAGCACTGATACTAATTCTTTTAATAAGCTTTTAGTTAAATAAGTGTCACTATTTAAGAATAATATATACTTACCCTTTGCATGCTTCTCTAAATAATTATTCCCTTTTGCAAAACCTAAATTATCCTCAGACAACACTAATTTTACTGTTTTAGGAAGATTCTTCTTAAGAAACTCATAACTTTCATCTTTTGACCCGTTTTCAAGTACCAAAATCTCAAAATTTGAATAAGTCTCTATTTTTAACAAAGAATTAACACACTGAAGCGTTAATTCTGGTGTCCTATAATTAATAATCAGGACTGAAACAAGTTCCAATCTTACTACCCCCTTATTAAAAGTTCATGCTCCAAAGTTGATGCTGGTCCATGTCCAGGGAAAACCTTTAATTTTTGCTCAAGTAAAAATAACTTTTTTAAAGATGAACGCATTGCTGCTGGAGAACTATTCCATAAATCAGTCCGACCAATGCCTCCATAAGCAAATAAAGTATCCCCGGTAAAAAGACTATCACCAATCAAATAACAAACTGACCCTGCTGAGTGACCAGGAGTAGCAATAACCGAGGCAGATAACTCACCTTCTTGAATTGTGTCACCCTCGTTTACTATCACGTTATATGAAGCACTCGTTAACGGTCTCCCAAGATAATTTTCCCAAATAGGATTATTAGTTAAAAATGGAACATCTTCACCGTGAACATACACCTTAATCTCTGGGTACATCTCCTTTAGTCTTGAAACGGCTTCTATATGATCAAAGTGACCATGAGTAAGAAGTATCTTGGTTGGAATGACATTTTCTCTACTCAAAATAGCTGTAATCTTGTTTGGCTCACTACCTGGGTCTATTACCCAACAACTTCCAATAGCATCTATAAGAATATAGCAGTTAGTATCGATAAACCCTACCTGAACAGTAAATATTTTCATTGTAAAGCAATAGTATAAAAAACTACTCTATCTGACAAGAAATAATGATATAATTAGGCTATGATAAGAAGTTTTTCCAAATTTATCTTTATACCACTAGCTCTTTCGATGAGTTTTGCAGTAGAACCAGCATTAACGATAGACACAATTCCAATCTCTGTTAAAGAGTTTAATCTTCTACAGAATCAATTTATGAACAATTACAGATCCTATCTTACTTTCCAAAACGATACTATTGAACAACTCGAAATGAAAGAAATAAAAAAAGCAGTAATCGAAGAGCTAGTTGAAACCGCTTTAACTAATAAATATACGAAAGAGAATAATATCACAGTAAATGACACTGAAGTTCAAGAAAAAATTGAACAAATAAAACAAGGATTTCCTGACCCAAAAAGCTTCTGGAAAACTTTGAAAGAACAAAAAATAACTCTCGATGACCTTTCTGCTGGCTTAAGAAAAGAGCTACTTAAAACTAAAATTACAAACACACTTACTTCTTCAACTGACTCTGTTAGTGCAGAAGAAATAAAAGAACATTACGCAAAAAACTCTATTGGAGAACCTCCGCGCAAATACAATGTCACCTTAATTGTGACATCCAATAAAGCCTACTTACAGTCTGTTCTACATAACCAGAACATAAACTGGGCAAAAATAAACGTTAATAAAGAGCTCTCTAAATACAAAGAAGATATAAGCATAGAAGAATTACCTGAAAGCGTAGGAGACCTTCTAAATATGCTAGTTCCACACAACTTCTCTCCTATTATAGATTACGACGAAAATAATCTCTGTAGCATAAAGCTTCACTCTTCCAGAATGGATATAAATGCTGTTCCTGAGCTAATTAAAAACGCTATGATTACTGAAAAGAAAAACACTGCGTATAAGTCTTGGCTCAAAAAACAATTAAGCTCATGCAAGATTGTGCTTAATGCCAAAATGTTCCCACCTGAAGATTTTAGTGTGTCTAACATCTTTTCTTCTCAAAATGACAATGATTACAAATTAGAACCTTTGGAGCAATAAAATTATGGAAAAATATTTAGAAGAGTATCAAGACCTTAGAAACGTTATGCTCAAGCTTTTATCGCCAGAAGGATGCCTTTGGGATAGAGAACAAACACACTCATCACTAAAGCATTACTTGATAGAAGAAACCTATGAGTTTTTAGAGGCTATTGATGAAAATAATTTTGCAAAAATGGAAGAGGAGCTTGGGGACTTACTTTTTCATATTGTTTTCCATGCTGCTGTTGCTGAAAAAAACAACTCCTTTACTCTCGCCTCTGTCACTGAAAAGATAAAGAACAAAATGATACGTCGTCATCCACACGTTTTCTCTACTGCAACAGTTAACTCTGTTGACGATGTTTGGACAAACTGGGACAAAATCAAGCAAGAAGAAAAAAAGGAAAAAGAAGAAGAGGGCTCCTTATTAAAAAATATTCCTAAGAATCTTCCAGCTCTGCTTAGAGCAGAAAAACTTCAAAAAAGAGCAGCCAGAGTTGGGTTTGACTGGGCTAATATTAATGGCGTTTGGGAAAAAATTCATGAAGAGATAGAAGAAATTAAAGCTGACATAGAAAACAACAATCTTGCTGGCATTAAGGAAGAGATTGGAGATGCATTATTCTCGCTTGTTAACCTTGCTAGAAAATTTAACATAGACCCAGAAGAAGCACTACAGTTTTCTAACAACAAATTTATGGAAAGGTTTGGCTTTATTGAAGATGAATTAAAGACACAAGGACAAACCCTAAAAGATGCTTCGTTAGAGGAAATGGATGCTCTTTGGAAGAAAGCTAAGCTTTCGCTTAAGAAATAGACTTCTTACTTATACCCTCTGGCTATCTTAGCAAAATTATTTAAAACTGTTCGATAGTCTTCAGCGTACAAACGTAAAATATCCTCACGTTTAGAGCTCATCACTATGGATGCTACAAGCTCCTTGTTAAGTGAAAAATATGCAACATACTCATAAACCATATCCTTCACTGACCAAAATGTAATCTCATAAGGAACTGCGCTGTTAATCTTCATGTTTGACTGCTGATATTTTGCATCCTTAACTTTACTTGTTTTATTAAAATTCTGTATCTTTGTAAATATCTCAAATTGATAATTAGTTGGAATAATCTCACAATACATAATTACTGGGGAACTAGTCCATCTCTGCCCTGCCAAAAACCCTGCAGCACTGACCCCATACCTTTCTGGACTAAACTCAAACTGCCACTTATTGGTTGGCAACGTAAATATTAAAGATGAACTGTTTTTAAACACATCACTAACCGCAAAAGAGAGAAAGCATAAGCAACATATAAGGATTCTTTTAATCATAAGCCTAGTATATCAGTAAATTTGTTGCTTATGCAAAACCATACTTTGCTTTACTCAACATATTGGGTGGGGTAAAATACAGACATGAAAAAGTTCCTTTTAATACTAGTCCTATTATCATGCATGGTATTTGCTGAAAATGAGCAGGTCATTATCATAAAAAGCCTAAACTCATTAACTCAACAAACTATTACCACTGAAACAATTGTATTACCACCAAGTGAACCTGTAGTCGAAACAACTTCTGCAAAAAAGAAATTTAGCTTTGACGCAATGAATTGCTCTTTAGTGTTTCCTGCAACTTGGACCTTTGACGCTTCATCTGGTGATTTCCGTTTAGTTGCTACTCCTAAGAACGGTGACGACATAACAATCACACTTCGCGCCTATCCAGCAGTTGAAACAATAACAGCAAGTACTGTTTATCATTATAGAGGTGGAGCTGTTTGGGATAGATGGGATGTCCTAGCATCAAAACACCTAAGCTATGCTGATGCATTAAAGCTTGGAGTAAGTGAAAAGATAAGCGCTGTTTATAGAAGGCAAGAACTAACTGAAGACTTAAGTTTCTATACTACAATCTCTGCGGAAGATGTATATGTGAAAGAACCTAACTTGGTTTATATCGTAACAGCAAAAGCTCATGAAGACACCTGGAAACGTTATAGCAAAACAATAAAAGATATTCTAAATAGCTTCATTGTTCAAGAAGGACTTTAATGGAAAAGAACTATAACCACGAACACGTAGAGGATAAATGGTATAAAATATGGGAAGACAACAAATACTTTACCCCAAAGAAAACAGGAAAACCATTTTCTATGGTAATACCTCCACCAAATGTCACTGGAGCACTTCATCTCGGACATGCTCTAGATAATACACTACAAGATATTATTGCTAGATATCATAGGCTCAAAGGTGACCGTGTATTGTGGGTTCCTGGAACCGACCATGCTGGCATTGCAACCCAAAACGTTGTAGAAAAAGAACTCAAAAAACAAGGCTCAAGCCGTGAAGAACTAGGCAGAGAAAAGTTTGTTGAACGAGTATGGCAATGGAAAGAGGAATATGGCAACAGAATAACCAGCCAGCTTAGAAAACTTGGAGCTTCTTGTGATTGGGAGCACGAAAGATTCACAATGGACGATGGCCTAAGTGAGGCTGTTAAAGAAAACTTTGTCAGGCTTTATAATGAGAAACTTCTGTACAGAGACACTTACATTGTTAACTGGTGTCCTAGATGCCATACTGCTATCTCTGATATCGAGGTTGATCATAAAGATGAACAAGGTCATTTGTGGCACATTAAGTACCCCGTAGCAAGCAACCCTTCAACATTCATTACTGTTGCAACTACGCGCCCAGAAACCATGTTTGGCGACACTGCTGTTGCTGTTAATCCGTCTGACGAACGATATTTATCACTCATAGGAAAAGAGCTTTTGCTTCCATTAACTAACAAAAGAATCCCTATCCTTGCAGACCATCATGTTGATAAAACATTCGGTACAGGCGCTGTCAAAGTAACACCAGCCCACGACCCAAATGACTTTCAAATAGGACTAAGACACGGTCTTGAAAAAGTTATTGTTATGGATACCAGTGCAGTAATGAACGAAAATGCACCTGCTAAGTATCAAAACCAAGATAGATATATTGCTAGAAAACAAATCATTAAAGACCTTGAAGAACTAGGCCTACTAGAAAAAACAGACGAGCATAGCCATGCTGTTGGTCATTGCTACAGATGTGATACAACGATTGAACCTTATCTTTCTAAACAATGGTTCATTGATATGAAACAGCTTGTAGAGAAACCAATTAGTACTGTAAAGAATAAAGACATCCAGTTTATCCCTGAAAGATGGGAGAAACTATATTTTGACTGGATGGAAAATATTAGACCTTGGTGTATTTCCAGACAAATATGGTGGGGCCACCGTATCCCTGTTTGGTACTGCGAAGACTGTGGTAGCGAAACAGTATCAGCTACAGAGGTTACCTCTTGTAATTGTGGAAGCAAAAATGTAAAACAAGATGAAGACGTACTTGATACTTGGTTCTCTTCTGCACTTTGGCCTTTCTCTACGCTTGGCTGGCCTGAAAACACACAAGACTTAAAAGATTTTTATCCAACTAGTGTACTAGTTACTGGTTATGACATCATAACTTTCTGGGTATCTAGAATGATTACTATGGGGCTATTTAATATGAACGATGTTCCTTTTAGAAAGGTTTATATTCACGGCCTTGTAAGAGATGCCGAAGGAAGAAAAATGAGCAAATCCCTTGGCAATGTTATAGACCCGCTTATTATCATCCAAGAAAAAGGTGCTGATGTACTAAGGTTTACACTTGCATCGCTTGTAACCTCTGGTGGTCAAGATATTAGGCTAATGGATGACAAGCTAGTATCAAGCAGAAACTTTGTTAATAAACTATGGAACGTTTCAAGATACATCCTGATGCAAGAACCAGAAACTTCTGGCGAAATTGGAGCAACCAATGCTGATAAATGGATACTCTCAACTTTCAAAAAAATTACTGATGAGACTGATAAATACTATAATGAATTTGAATTTAATTTTGTTGTAGAAAAGCTTTACGAGTTTGTATGGAACGAGTTCTGCGACTGGTATATTGAAATGACAAAGCTAACCAAAAAAGAATCACAACCAACGCTTATCTACATACTAAACGGAGTACTTAAGTTGCTTCATCCGATTATTCCTTTTATTACTGAAGAAATCTGGCAACAACTTAAAACCCATCCGCTTTTTGATGATATAGAAAAAACATCTATCATGCTTTCTGCTTGGCCAGAAACAGCATCTTCATCCTTTGATTCTTCTGTCTTTGAAGAAGCAAAATCAATAATCAAAAGCACTAGAAACATAAAAGCTGAAAAAAATATCGCTGGAAGCAGAAAAGGAAACCTACTTGTTTGTTCAACGATACCAAATATATCTGAATATGAACAATACATAACAATGCTAGCTGGACTTGAAGCAACAAGTTTTCTAGAAACAAGCTCTGCCCCAAGCGAACAACATGCCTATGCTGTTGTTTCAGAAAACACTGTAATCTATCTTCCTCTAGCTGGACTTATTGATACTGGTAAAGAAAAAGAAAAACTACAAAAAGAAGCTGAAAAGATTTCTGCTACAATTATTGGTCTAAAAAACAAGCTTGGCAACAAAGGCTTTACAGATAATGCGCCTCCTGAAGTTATAGAAAAACAAAAACAGTCTCTAGAAGAAAATGAAGCTAAATTAAAGCTTATTGAAACCAAACTATCAGAACTATAAGTGAATATAGAAAAACAGCTCTGTGAACTAGCTAAGACCTCTGGAATCAACTATGACCTTACCCACATCACAAAAGCACTTGCTCTACTTGGCAATCCACACTTAGGATTAAAATACATTCATATAGCAGGCACTAATGGAAAAGGAACTACTGCGGACTTCATAGCTCAAACGCTTGAACACCATGGTAGTAAAGTTGGGATATACACCTCGCCTCACCTGTTCTCGTATACTGAACGTTTTCAAATAAACGGAACCAAAATAAGCAGCAGCAAACTTAGCTCCTATATCTCTTTAATAAAGGACAAGACAAACGCTATCTCTTTGACTGAGTTTGAAATACTTACTCTTGTTGCGTTTCTATATTTTAAAGATGAACAGGTTGATTTTGTTGTTTTAGAGACTGGGCTTGGAGGAAGGCTGGATGCAACAAACATCGTAATCCCTATACTAACGGTTATTACTACTATCTCCTATGACCATCAGGCAATTCTTGGAAACACCCTTCGGGAAATAGCCGCAGAAAAGCTAGGGATTGTTAAACATGAAATACCGCTTGTGACATTTAACCAGCCTGATGAAATAAGGGCAATGTTCCATAACAAAACCACTGAGCTGAATAGCCCATTGTTCTGTGTTGATCCAACCTCTGAAAACTATTTAATAAACAATAAACTTCTTGCAGACAAAGCAATAACTATTCTTGGCTTTGAGCCTGTCACTATTAAAAACACTCGACAAATAGGACGTATGCAAAAAATCTCTAAATCACCGCTAATCCTTGCTGATGCCGCACATAACATACAAGGCATTGAACAGCTTGTTAAATATATAAAACTGCATAATTTAGAAACAAATATTATCTTTTCTGTGTCTCAGAAGTCAGATGAAGACATCAAGGAAATGGCTGATATGCTTTCAGCCGTAGCCAAAACACTCTATATTACTGAGTTTGATTTTTATAAGGCTGTTCCTCTTACTAGTCTCATTGATATAACAAAAGATATTAAAAACCTTAAGGTTCTTCCAATGAATGAAACCAGTAAATTAATCAAATCTACTAAAAACAATCTTATCATTACAGGGTCAATCTATTTCTTAGGGAGTATTCTTAAATAAAAAAGGCCAGACAAATGTCTGGCCTTTTTAACTAACTTCTAAAAGCTAACTAATTAAATCTCAAATTCAAAAGAAGCTTTTACTGATTGTATCTTGCCTGCTGTCTTGTCTAATTCAGCATACTCAACAACTAAGTTCATAGCTTTACTTAACATATACTCAAGACCAACTGCATATTGAGTAATCAATGTTGCGTTGTTCATCTCGTTTAAGTTTGAAAAAATATAACCATATACTGTACCTAAACCTGCTACTTTTGTATCTACAGCTAGGTTAACTAAACGTCTAGCAGAAGTTACTGAGCCAGCAACAATAGATGCAGCCTCAGCTTCATCACTTAGGTCATAGAAACCTTGTAATTGAAAATTAACACCCATCAAAGATGCAACATAATCAGCATATACTGATGTTCCAGCTTTATCTGCAAATGTATCAGCTTGATAAATCACACCAATCTTTGAACCCATCTTTGTATCTACTAATACACCAAGAGCGCCCTTACCTTCACCAGAAGTTCCTTGTTTATCTAAAAAGAATACACTTTTAGCTAAAAATACTTTTGTTGGAAGACCAAACATATCATCAGCATAAGAAACACCTGTTTCTTTCAAACAAGTTGCTGTTAAGAAAGGAGTTGTTTGTGGTATACCTTTTCCATAGTTTCCTAAACCTAATCTCTGCTTACCTATTCTTAACATACCGCTACCAACAGGTGTATCAATCAAAAGATAATCTAAAGCTGCTGGTGATGCTGGTGCCGCTGCTGTTGCATTAGCTATTTTATCCCATCTTACTGTTCCAACTATCTTAGAATCTCCTATTGTATATGAAGCATCTGTGTATGTCTTTGCTAACGCAAATGTTTGCACATCTGAATCTCTATTTAAATCAAATCCCCACGAACCATATGTTTTTGCAGTAATTTCAGTTGCGAATACGCCAATTGAAAAAACAACTAATGTAGCTAATACTAATTTTTTCATTACTTTTCTCCTCTCATATTTTGAAACATAAATGAACTCTGTCTTGTTTTATAAAAAACCACCCCCTGTTTCTTCTTAAAGACTACATTAAATAGATTATACACTATGTTTGTAAAAAATTAAAACTCTACGAATTTATATCCTACACCACGTATAGTCCTAACAAACTCATCAGTTGTTACTGCTTCTATTTTAGACCGTAATCTTCTTATATGAACATCTACAACTCTATTATCTCCAAAGAAGTCATCGCCCCAAACCTTATAGAGTAATTGCTCTCTAGTATACACCTTGGATTTATGCTTAGCCAAGGTTATCAGAAGATTAAACTCTGTTTTTGTAAGCCCCAAGTTTGTTCCAGCATAAGATGCAGAGTATCTATTTTCATCTATAACTAACCCATTGATAGTTATAGTCTCGCTTTCTTCTTCAGTTGGAATATCTTTATACCTTTTAAGAACTACCTTTACCCTAGCCAATAACTCTCTTACGCTAAAAGGTTTAGAAATATAGTCATCAGCTCCGATTTCTAGAGCTAAGACAACATCAAACTCCTCATTCTTAGCTGACACCATGATAACTGGTATATTTTTTGTTGAGTTCTCATGTTTAAGTTCTCTACAAACATCTATCCCGTCTTTTTTAGGTAACATCCAATCTAGGAGTATAAGGTCAACTGGGCTACTCTTTGCCATAACCAAAGCTTCCTCACCATCGTATGCCTCTAAAACATTATAGCCATTACGCTTTAAGTTAAACTTAATTAAATCAACAATATCTTTTTCGTCATCTACAATTAGTATATTTATCATTTCTTCTCAATTATCACAAATAACTACTATCTTTGAAAGACGGTCAGGCTATTCTTTATCAAAACATAACCAACGTAACGCAATCGTAACATTACTCCTCAATACTTTCTAATGGCAACGTAAAATAAAACTCTGAACCCTTACCCACAAAACTTGTTATACCAACTATTCCGCCATATTTCTCTACAACTTTCTTAACTATTGCTAAACCAAGCCCAGTTCCTCCATCTTTTCTAGAACGGCCCTTATCTATTCTATAAAATCTCTCAAATACTCTTTGTGTGTGTTCCTGCTCTATACCAGGTCCACTGTCTCTAACCGAGAAAAACAACTGGTTATCTTTCATTGTTAGCTTTATCCTAATATCACCTGTCGGAGAATACTTAAGCGCGTTGGTAATATAATTAGAAAACGCAGAATATATTTCATCTGGGTCTGCATTCATAATTATTTTTCTATAATTAATGACAATCACAACGTTCTTTCTGTTATATAAGTCATAATCATTAGCAACTAACTGAAATACGTCTAATACGTTTATCCTTTTTTTGACTGATGGTCGATTCTCAATTTTTGATAAATTTAGAATGTCCCCGACTAAGGCTGATAGTCTTTCAACGTTTCTTCTGATAGCCTCCAAAAAAACTCTATTATGTTCTGGTTCATCCAATGCACCTGCCTCAAGCGTTTCAATATATCCCAAAACACTAGTTAATGGTGTCTTGAGCTCGTGGGTAACATTCGTCATAAATTCTTGTTTATAGTTAGACATTTCCTTAATATCCGAAACCGTCTCAAGAACCTTATGCCTCAGCTGATTAAATGACCTTACCAAGCTTGAGATTTGCTCCTTACCTTCCAATTCCATACGCGGAAATTCTTCACTATAGGTAAAAGAGAAGTTATCCATCTCACTCGATAATTCTTCTATTTGTTTCATACTCTTCTTGGTTAATCTATACAGCACAATCGCTAATATTAAAAAAATTAGTAAATGAACTAAAAAAAGAGGGATTGAGATATGACTAATTAAGCCTACTTTTGCAAATAAAATAGCCTCATGTATGTTCCTAACCTCTACTATTGGCAATGCCTTTATGCTTTCACTATTAAGTATTCTTTCGGTATGCTTTGCTAAACTATTTTGCAAAATAAAAATATTTGCAACAAAAGAAAGTGAGAGCAACACTATAAGGCTTATAACATATCTTCGAGCTAAATATTTCATATAACCATTATTATACGCTATAATTCAGAAATGTTTATACTGATAAGGTCTATGTTATTGTGCACTGTTTTGCTACTAGGAGCGTTAATCGGAGGGTGTGGAATGGTCTCAAATAGAACAGCTGATAGTGTGATTATTCCACAAGGTCATATTCGGGTTGTTGGAAATATAATTAAAGATTCTTCTGGTCAAAATGTTACCTTAAAGGGATTTTGCCTTAGCAATGGGGTATACACAGAAGCAACTGCCCCACCAGCTACAACCTATATTCTAACAACTGATGACTATCAAACAATTCAGAACAATGGTGCGAATGTTGTCAGATTCTACATCCAATATAGCTGGCTTAATAATACTGCAAATTTTTTTACCTATATGGACAAACAGCTTGCAAAAATGGCTACCTCAAACCTAAAAGCTGTTCTCAGCTTGCATTACTTTGGAGTCGCTGGTTCTGGTGGTGGCTTTTACAACGGTGGCTCTGGTCAACCGAACATTCCTGAACTTAAAGCCTTCTGGAAAAAAGTATCTGACAGGTATAGCACAAATAACGTAGTAGCTGGATATGACTTGCTTAACGAGCCTTACTGTTCAAGCACTTTTGATGAAATCACACTATATTCGTATTACACAGACATGATAGCAGAAATAAGAAACAATAATGATAATCACATCATCTTCATATCTGACCCCGTAAATAAATATGACAATCCAAGCGCAGGACACTTCCTGTCAGGAGCCTTTAAAAGGCTATCTGATGATAATCTTGTATACCAATTCCACTGGTACAAGCCCATAAAATTTACTCATCAAACCGTGTACGACAACCCATATTTCCAACTTGGAGCGAATTATCCTTATGCAGAAGCAACAGAAACATACACTGGTGGCTGGTATACAAACTCAGTTAAAGTTGGAAACACAGCTGGAAACTGGGTTACTGTAACAAGTGACTGGTTAGATGTAGACAATTTTATTTATTCAAATTCTAACTTATCCATAACGGACAAGATGGGCGTCAGTATTCTTGTTGGTAATGCAAATGGTCAAATTCTTATTGATAATATTAGGGTCGAAAGAGCCATCAATATTGCGAATGCTCCCGTAAACGTCACAGTAACAAACTCGACTTTTGATATACCAAAAAGATACAACATTCACACAACAACAGCAGATAACCACCCAGCTAATTGGTACCTTGTTGCTGATACTGATGGAAATGGAGCTGGTGTTGCCGCTGAACATCCAGCAGGAACACTGGAAAATGGCTGGTTAAAATTTGACCCAAGCGGTATTTTTTGGGGAACTAATAGTTGGGCAACATGGAAAACAACCTGGTGGGATGGCTATCAAAACTACCTTGATTATACATATGGAAATAGCTATAAATATAGAATTATAATGGACGTAAACTCTAGTCTAAGTGCCGGAAGAGAAGTATACGCAGCTTTTGAGTTTTACAGGCTTACTGGGCAAACAGTTCAAAACAAAAACTATATGAATACCGCTATTACAAACTATTACGTCAACTGGGCAAATGCCAACAACGTTCCACTATATTGTGGCGAATGGGGTGTTGCAGACCCCTCGCAAGGCATCGGCAGAATCACTAGCTTCCCTGGTGCACCAGCACAACAAGTTAATTGGATAAATGATATGGCTGACATTTTGAATACAAAAGGAATGCATTGGACCTATCATGATTATAAAGATTTCTCTGACCTTGGCTTTGGTGTCTACGACACTCATAATAACGCTGAAATTATACATGCACTACAAAATGCTTTTTAAAACTTACTTAAAATTTCTTTTTGCAACGAATGTACTGAAACTATAAACTCTTGCTCATCGATACCTATCTCGCTACAGATTAGCTCAATATCTTTAATTAATTGGTCTGTAAACGCCTTATTCTTATCCTCTGAGGAATCATCAATTGTTTTTTGCTGAATAAATATTTCTGATCTATCTTCTCGATTAAAATCTATAAATCTCTTTAGTGTTCTATTAGGACACGTTGCTATATGGGTAGATGCGCTCTCTGCCTGATAATATGTTTTCTTTCCGTCTCCCTTGGTGGTAACAAACAAGCACTCTCTATCAAACTCTTCTGGAAACTCTTCTTTTGCATAGGTAGCAAAAATCATTGGATTAAATTTTTTAATCTCTCTCTGTTCATCACTCTTACATTTATCCACAACTACCATTTCATCTGAATCCAAAACATAAAGGCCTCCACCCTCTGAATCAAATCCTGAAATAACCAAAATAACGCTTATTGGCATAGTTGAAAGAATCCTTGCCATATCTTTATAATTACTTTTACTGTCTAATGTAAAATCCCAACGCTTCTTAACATATTCTGTTATCTTCTCTTTAAGGTCTAATTCACTAAAAATACCAAGCTGTCTAAAAAATCCTACTATTTTTTTCTTGCTTCCGTTTAATGCTTCTACTAAGTCATCCCTAACACCATTCTCAAAAACGACTGCCTTTTGTACCAGTGTTGCATAGTTCATAACATGGGCACCACTGTTATCTAAAGTTCTCAATGAAACACATGTTCCTCTTACTGATTCGCTTACATGATCATTAATTACCTTTATAAACGCAGGACCATGACCAGGGCTTGAAACAACAATCTCGTCATCCTCGAAAACAAAGCCTTTATGATAGTCAGATAAAGGAATTGCTGCTTTTGTGGTCTCAATAAACTTAATCTTAAGCCTTCTTTCTTGCAATCCTCCCTGTGTAAACAAGTAATGCAACGTCTCAGAAAATGCATCAAGTTGCTTCTTGTTCTTCACTACATAAATTAACTCACTTCCAAAACTGTCTTCTCTTAAAATCTCTGCATAAATACGAATAATTGAAGCAGCAAAGAAACTCAAATAGATTACTTTGTTATCACCAACACATTTGTATACAATATTTAAAGCCTTAGGAATAACCCCTGGCTTAAAAGTATCAATAACTCTTTCTATATATGGCCTTAGCCTTAGCATATCCACACTATCATTTGTGATTGAACTCTCAACCTCCTTTTGTGTACAGCCTACATATTGAAACATCGGTGTCATAAAAATTCTTTTGAATGCTTCTATCGAAAACAAATGGGCAATATCTTTGTATCCATGATTATACTTAATCATAAAAATATCCTTCTCGTCTAAAACAGGATACTCTAAGCTATGCAAAACATTAATTATCTTTAAAAATCTTGTTGCATCTCCACCAGCTAAAATCATTTCTTTTCTCTTTATCTTTGTTCTATGGTATAAACTAAACGCTACATCAATAGAGATTAGCTGGCTCATCATTACTGCCTCAGCCCTGTCTCTACTAGCAAAGCTGTAGGAAAACATATGTTGCTTTCTAATGGAAATTATTCTTCTTTTAACTAAAGCAATATCTATCTTCGTATCTTCCTGAATAGCTAACGCATACAGATATGCTCTTTCAGCGTATAAACAAATATCCCCTAAACGGGCGTCCAGAGTTTTCCACTCTTCAAGCTGCTCATCGCCAGTTCTCCTAAGCAAAGAATGAAACGCTGCATAAATGTCTGTCTGAACAAAAAGCTCATCCAAAAAAACTATCATTTTAGGTGAAAACAAAGAGACCTGTTCATCATGCTTAATTTCACTAGCTATAGCAATATTTGAAAAAATTGACTTGGAGTATCTTTCGTAGCTGTCATTAAGCCATAAGCCTAATCTTCTCTGCAAACTAACAACAGTTTCAAGCTTGTTTTCAGATAACTCTTTGTTACTGTTTACTTCAACTTTCACAAGCCTCTCCTGTTGTTTTTATTATAATACATCGTAACTACATTGAAAATTTCCCAAATATTTTATTTGTGTTACTTTTTTGACCAACCAGTCTCTTTTATTTTTAAAGAAAATTTCTATTTGTTCTATGGTATACTATTTTTTATGAATATGGAATATGCTGAGTATTACTTGAATAACCTCTCCAAATTCTCTGACTACAGAGCACTTGGATGGGAAACACACGAAGCACAGATTAAGCGCTTTGAGGTTCTACTAAAAAACGTAAACCTTAAGAACAAATCTCTGTTGGATATTGGTTGTGGGCTTGGTGACCTATACGGATTTATTAAATCTTTTAATCTCCCAGTTAGTTATCTTGGAGTAGATATAATGCCTGAGATGATAAAAAAAGCCAAAGAAAAGCACCAAGGCGCTGTATTTATTAATGAGGATATACTTAATCCCAAAAAAACTGAAAAAATCTTCCCAGAAAAATCATTTGATGTTGTTTATAGTAGTGGCACATTTAATCTTAAAACTGCAACCTCTGAAGCACTGTTAAGAGAAGCCATGATTGTCTTTAAGGAACTAGCAAGTGAAAAAATTGTGTTTAATCTTCTATCAACCTGCTCTGAAAACAAAGAAGACACTTACTGCTACTATGATCCCAAAAAAATAGATAATATGCTTAGGCTTCTTAAATTCAACAAAGACAAAATACATATAATTCAGGATTATTTACCAAACGACTTTACTGTTATTATTGATTTAATATGATTTCTATACAAAACGAACAACTATCTTGGCTGATTAATAATCTCTCTGTAGAAATCTCAGAATACTGCTTTTCGAACTTTTACTGCTTTCAAGATAGTCATAATTTTGAGTATAAAATTACCGAAACCCTTCCTTATGTTGTTGGCCAAAACCCAGGTCTCAACTACTTAACACCTCTCTTTGTTCCCTCTATAGAAAATTTAGGGCTAATAAAAATGGCAATGACCGCGGGGGGATACTCTCTATATCCTATAGATGAAACATGGAAAGAACTCTTCCAGAATGATAAAAATTTCATCGTCAGTGCAGATGAAAAGGACTTTGATTATATATACTTAAGGGATAAACTTGCTCTTCTATCGGGCAGAAAACTTAGCAAAAAAAGAAATCTTGTCTCACAATTTGTAAAAAGCTATCCAGAAGCATCTACGCAAAATTTTTCCTCCAAAAATGCCAATGACGCTATTTCTGTTCTCGAGGAGTGGACAAAAGAATCATCTGACAGCTACGAAAACACAGACTATGCTGCTAGTCTTTTGGGTATACAAAACATTGGCTCGCTAAATCTCACTGGAATTATTGTATACAACCAAACCAAACCTATTGCCTTCAGTCTTGGCGAGCAAATAAGAGATAGCTATATCTTGCATTTTGCAAAAGCAAATATTCATTATAAAGGCGCCTACCAATTCTTATTCCAAGAAACCGCAAAACATATCCAAAACGCAACTTGGATAAATTTTGAACAAGATCTAGGCAAACCACAACTCAAAAAAATGAAAGACTCATACTATCCTGATAAAATAATTAAAAAATATACTATTTCATTAGCTTCCAACCTTTAGTTTTGTAAGTTATTATTCCAATATAATGTTTAAACGAAAATGGATAATCCTCATATTGCTTTGCTTACTTTTTCTAATCCTGATGGCCGGCTGCGTTTCATACCTGTCCGAGAGGTCTAGAGCTCCACATGCAAACGCTGGTTTCTATGAAATTGAGGCAGAACTTCCAAAATATAGTAAATCAATTACCCTTACATCTAAAAAGGTAGCTATCCCAACAGCTGGCCCAATTCTTTCCTCTTCCGTTATTAATAATTCCGTCTCTGATTTTCTTGACCTATCCATAAGCAGCAAGGGAGCTTACAGTTGCCTCTCTGATGCTAAACAAAACTTTAGGCTTGTGGTTCGCAAATATACTGGCGGAAACTGGGAAAATGTAGGGACAAACCCAATAACCAACGACCAAGCATATTGGCCAAATATTGAAATAATAAACAACAACCCTGTTGTGTTTTATGTTGATAGACGAAATGGTTATGCTGTCTCTGGAAAATACTTTGATGGTGTCTGGCAAGCCATTAAAACAGATGAACTTCCTGCTTCTAAGGTAGGCGTGTTAAAAACTCATTCCTACAAAAACAATGTTTTTCTGGCGTACTCTGATCTCACTTCTGGGGGCGTGGTCTCTGCTATTTGGAACAATGATACATGGCAACTTCTTCCACCTCTTGCAAAATACAATCATCATGTTCTTGACCTAGATTTAATTAATGTAAACAACGAGGTATATATAGCACTAATTGATTCATCTGTTGCCTATAACATAGTTGTATACAAACTTAACAACAACAAATGGGATGCGGTTGGAAGATTTTCTATCGTTGATTATTTTGTTGGAGACCTTTCCCTTTCAACAGACGGAACAAAACCATATATTTCTTACATTACTTACAAAGATACTTCTTCCTCATATAAGGTTAACATTAAATCCCTTGTAGGCTCTTCCTGGAAAACCATAGGAAAACCTTTCTCAACGCCTGGCAAGGCTAGGTTCTCTGAACTACAAATATACAATGGCAATATTTTTCTTGCCTACGCAGACTTAGTTAACAAACAGCCGGTTGTACTTCGTCTAGTTAATAATGAATGGAAAATAATCTCTGAAGCTGATGAATCGCTAGGGAAAATGAGCCAGCTTAACCACGTCGTATACAACAATTATTCATATATCGGATACATCGATGAAGCAAACAACTACCGAGCTGTTGCGCTTCCGTTACCCGCCAAAAAACTTCTTTAAAGAAACAACCAATATTGCGATGTCTGCTGGCGAAACACCATCTATACGAGATGCTTGACCAACATTAAGTGGTCTTATCTTTTTTAGTTTCTCAAGGCTTTCTTTCTTTAGCCCTTTAACAAAACTATAATCAAACTCCTCAGGGATGCTAGTTTCTGCCAAGCCCTGCTGCTTTTCAATAGTATTTCTCATGCGCTGTATGTACTCTTCGTACTTTACCTGTACCTCAATTACTTCTTTTGCTTCATCGGATATTTCCAACTCCAGCTCAGGATAAATTTCATACAAAACTTTAAAGGTAATCTTTGGCTTTTTTAGAAAACCAGCCAAAGATTCCTTCTTGTTTGTTTTCTCCCCATATTTTTCTAATACATCTATTGTCTCTTTTTTGGGAGTAATAATAATTTCACTTAAAACCCTCATGCCTCTCTCAATTTCTTCCTTCTTTTTCAAGAAAGAAACAAACCTATCCTCACTAATCAATCCTATCTCATAGCCAATCTCAGTTAATCTCAAGTCAGCGTTATCCTGTCTAAGAAGTAAACGATACTCTGCCCTGGAGGTAAACATTCTATATGGTTCCTTGATATCCTTATTAATAAGATCATCAATAAGAGTGCCAATATAAGATGATTCTCTAGATAGCACAACCCCTTCCCTACCAAAAACACTAAGCGCTGCATTGATGCCGGCAATAAGCCCCTGTGCTGCAGCTTCCTCGTATCCAGATGTGCCATTTATCTGGCCGGCGGTATACAGCCCCCCTATCCTTTTTGTCTCCAGCGTATACTTTAACTGATATGGTCTAACAACGTCGTACTCAATAGCATAGGCTGGTCTCATAATCTCTACATCCCTTAAGGCTGGTATGCTTCTTAATAAATCAAGCTGCACGTCTTGCGGTAAACTAGTAGACAACCCCTGGGTATATACCTCTACAGTGTCTTCGCCTTCTGGCTCCAAAAACGACTGATGTCTATCTTTATCAGCAAATCGAACTACCTTGTCTTCAATGCTTGGACAATATCTTGGACCTATCCCGTCTATCTTTCCTTGATACAGTGGAGACCTATCCAGATTCTGCTGTATAATTTTATGGGTATCAAGATTAGTGTGAACCAAATGACATGGAAAATCTTTTTCAGTTATCTCACTCTTTGTAAACGAAAATCTTCTTTTTATATCATTCCCGTACTGTGGCTCTGACATCGAAAAATCAACTGTAGACCCGTCTATCCTACAGGGTGTTCCTGTTTTAAGCCGTATTGTCTCAAAATACTTTTTCAAGTCCTCTGCCAAATTGATAGATGGGAACTCTCCTGCTCTGCCAGCAGACATGCTCTTCATCCCAATATGTATCTTCCCATTTAAAAAAGTCCCATTACAAAGAACAACTTTTTTCCCACTATACAAAACATCCATTTCCGTCAAAACACCATAAATGTTTTCTTCATCCAAAACTAACTCTTTTACCATTGCTTCCTTTATGTCCAAATTCTTCTGAAGCTCCAGTGTTCTTTTCATTTCAACATGGTATTTAAACTTATCACTCTGTGCCCTCAGGCTTTGTACTGCCGGCCCCTTAGACGTGTTTAGCATCTTTATCTGCAAATAAGTCTTATCGGTATTTACACCCATCTGACCACCTAAAGCATCTATCTCGTGCACTAACTGACTCTTTGCTGGTCCACCAATAGAGGGATTGCAAGGCATCCAGCCTATGCGGTCAAGATTAATGGTGACAAGCAACGTTTTTGCTCCAAGCCTTGCTGAGGCCAAAGCTGCTTCACAGCCTGCATGACCAGCACCAACAACTATTACATCATACTGACGGTTGTATACAATTATTTCATTGGTAATTTCAGAGACTAGCATTGCTGTATTATAGATTGTGCAGTTACATCTAGCAAGTTGAGTACGTTTTTGACCGCAGAATACCGCAGCAGTCAAGTAAGCTTTAATCTTTTCTAGTTATTAGTTCATACTCATAACTAGGTCAAGATCATATTCACAAAAGTCTAATGTAACAACCTTTGTGCTTACCCTTACCGCAGGATTAGAGGATATTATCTTATGCATCATGTCTTCTAGTCTTTCATTTTCGTCCATAATTATCACTCCTTTTCTGCTTGTATACATTTAAGTATTGTATATAAATTATCGGTAATACCTAGCTATTTGATGCATTCTTTTTTATGCATGTGTCAGAAAGCCTGTTTCTCAATGTATACAGGCTCTTTACGCGCCTTAAGTTATAATATCTTCTACGCTCAGATTCCCATCTAACAATGTAATATATATTTGATAAAAAGTGTGCAAAAATTGTACATATTTTCTAAACTAATGGTATAATCATACATTATGCCTGGTTCTCTAATTAAAAAGGGTAATGACTTTCTTAAATACTGGCATGAAGAGCTAAAGCAAGAAGGTAGGGAAGACTTAGCAGCAAAGTTTTTGCCTAAACAGTCTGAACAACTTCTCAAGAGCATAGTCGAAGCAAGCCAGAATATAAACACAGAAATAACAGCATCTGATTTTCTGTCCATTTCTGACGTACTAAAAAGCCTAAACGAATTTCAAGAACAAAACATATCCAACTCTGATATGGTTAAATACCTAGAATCACTACTAAAAACTCTGGAAAAACTCTTTCCGCAAGCACAAAATCAAGAACTGATTCGTTTTGAGAAAATGTTAACTAACCTGATTAAATTTATCCATTTTCAATCTGAAAAAGAAAACATATTAGAACAAAAAATTCTGTGTTTAACAAACAGCGATAACAATAATCTACTTAAAATGGCTGGAGCATCAAAAACCATCTCAAAACTTATTGAAGACATCGAGCCAGTACTTAACAACAATGTATCTGTTCTTATCCAAGGAGACACCGGAACTGGAAAAGAACTAACTGCAAGAGCTATCTACAAAAACAGTGTATACAGAAACGGTCCTTTTATCGCCATAAACTGTGCCGCTATCCCAGAAGACCTAATCGAAAGCGAATTATTCGGGTACAAAAAAGGTGCATTTACCGACGCTATTTCTGATAGACCAGGCAAGTTCGAACTCGCAGACAATGGAGTTCTATTTCTTGACGAAGTAAACGAACTTAGCCAAAAGCTACAAGCCAAGCTGCTTAGAGTAATACAAGAAAAAACAGTTATTCGGATTGGTGATACCCAGGAAAGGAAAATAGATTTCAAGCTAATCTGTAGTACCAATCAAGACCTAAAATTGCTGGTTGAACAAAAAAAATTCCGTGAAGACTTGTTCTATAGAATAAACGTATACAACGTAGAGCTACCCCCTCTCAGAAACAGACCAGAGGACATCTGTCCAATAGCACAACATTTTCTTAATCTTAGAAATAAAGAGTTCCACAAAAACATTGAAGGTTTTAATGAGGACGCTATAAAACTAATGATGGCTTACAGCTGGCCAGGCAATATTCGCGAATTAGATAATGTTATTACCAGGGCTGTTCTTAAATGTAAAAAAAATCATATTTCCCTAAATGAACTAGATATCTATTTGTCTATTGATCATCAATCATCTTCGATGGAACTAAAGGAAATCGAAAAAAACCATATTTTGTTTACGCTTGAACGCAACGGACAAAACATGGCAAAAACAGCAAAAGAACTTGGGATAACAAGGACTACGCTTTATAGCAAGATTAAAGAGTATGAACAAAATGGCTAGCATTAACAGGTCGCTTAAACTAAACACAAAAACTAAACTATCAATATCTCCTGCCCTTATCAAAAAAATGGAAATATTTTCATTGTCATACGGCAGTATACAAAACACCTATACTGGTGTGGAGCTATCTGAAAATCTTACTTATTCTGCTACAGAATCACTTGACTCGTTCTTGCTTGAGCAAATATCAAACCTTTATGTCTCACTCGGTGACCAAAAAATCTTAGCTAGAATGGTAGAACTTCTCGACGATAATGGACTATTTACTTCCTGGACAGACACCATTAGCACTCTTCAGTCTGAGTTTAATATTTCAAGAAGAAAAGCCTATGATTTGCTCGCTACCTTTCAAGAGTTAGAGCCAGAAGGAGTAGGTGCTACTTCCACAAAAAACTTCATTGAAATACAAATAACAAAACACGACTTTGATGATGAAGAGTTCAAAAAGAACACTCTTTCAATTCTCAAGTTTGAAAAAGAACTAATAGCTGGTGACCTACAAACCATCTCTAACAAAACAGGAATATCCTTAAACAGGATATCTCTTTGTCTGCTCTATATAAAAAACAACATTGTATACACACTGCCCAGACAACAATTTTCATACCTTAAAAGCAATACAGTAGTTCCTAGCGCAAAAGTCGAACTTATAAACAACGTGTTTACAATAGAAATCCTTGAAGACTTCTCTAACGTAAAAAACTCAGACATTTTAAAAATTCTTCAAGAAAGAGCAACCGGATTAAAAAGTATACTTACTGTTTTCTTTCAAAAACAAAAAACTAACATCTTTGAAAACGGTGAACTGCTTAACCCCGTAACACAAAAAACTATTGCGGAAATAACAGGGCTATCACAATCAACCGTAAGTAGACTTGTTAATAGCAAATATATTCAAGTAAACAATAGAGTCTATCTACTAAAATCTCTTTTCCAAAGAAAAATAAACAAATCAAATTTCTCTGCATCATTTATCAAAAAATATATTTTGAGCAACATAAACAAAACAGATATCGTGATTACAACAGAGCTTGAAAAAATTGGGCTAAATATTTCCAGAAGAACTGTCAATTACTACCGAAACAAATTTTTCTAACGGAAACCCTATAACTGTATTAATGTCTCCAGCTATTGCCTCTATCATATACTTATACACTTCTGCCTCCTGTATACCATATGCTCCAGCTTTATCCATGGGCCCGTAAGGTGGCGTAAGTTGCAAATACCTTGCAACAATATTCTCTGGAATTAGTTCAACATTTTTAAATCTTACCTTTACATTATCTGTAACAACTATCTTCTTCTTAGTCATTGTATCCATATAGCAAGCCGAAGTTATAACTTGATGCTCTTTTCCAAAATGGCCTAAAAGCATTTGTCTTGCTCCCTCAATGCTATTTGGCTTGCCCAAAATCTTTCCTTCTTCTGGATAACACACTATCGTGTCTGCAGTTATAATAATGCTCCCCTTCGCGATGCTACTATTCATAAAGGCTAACATCTTTTGCTCCGCAATATAGGTTGCAACATTTATAATTTCTATATCCCTTGGTACGCTCTCGTCAAAATCAAACTTTTCAACTACAACCTCTTTGTATACTCTGGAAAGAAGCTCTTTTCTTCTTGGTGATTTAGACACAAGCTGTATACTCTCCTGACTAATTGTTTTTAACACAAAAAACCCCAATCTATTTATATTTATACTCATTTATTTTACAATCATTATTGTATCATTAAAAAAGCACTGAGATGAAAGGGGATTGCCTTGGAAAAAGATAGCAGTTTTTTACATGAAGTCATTCACGACATCAAAAGCCCCTTAGGTGCTATTATGGGATTATCAGAAATATTTCTCAAGCTTCTATCTGATGACCTAAGACCAAATCAAAAAGATGTTGTCTGCAAAATCCATAAACATGCAAAGTTTACCCTTAAACTAATTGAGGACCTGCTCGATCTAGAAAAACTAAACAGAGGAGAGTTCACAATACAAAAAACTACTCTCGAAATTAGACCACTAATCGAAGCCACTGTCCAAAGCCACCAAGTACACTCTGGTCAAAAAGGTATCTTAATTTTCCATCATATCCACCAGAACATAACAATACCAGCGGATGAACTTAGACTTCAGCAAGTACTTAATAATCTAATAAATAACGCAATTAAGTTCTCGCCTCGTGGGTCAATTATAAATATTGTTACAGATAACCACGAAGGATATTTCTACATAAAGGTTATAGATACTGGAGTTGGCATTGCTCCTGACAAAATCAATGACCTCTTTAAACCTTTTGCACATATAGGAAGCCTACCTACTAATCACGAAAAAGGTAGCGGTATAGGTCTTAGTATTGTAAAAAAACTTCTTGAACTTCATGGTGGAAATATTTTTGTTGAAAGTGAGAAAGACAAAGGAAGCTCTTTTGTAGTACAATTGCCTCTACAATGACATTAAGCATTTTAGGTTCGGTTGCTTTTGATACTCTATATACCCCAGAAGGAAACAGAGAAAAGATTCCTGGTGGTTCTGCTTTTTATTCTTCAATTGCAGCTAGTTATTTTACAAATCCAATTTTAATTAGCAAAGTAGGTGGTGACTATCCAAGCTCTTATTTCAAAATTCTAAACGATAGAAACATCAACACTGAAAATATCCAAATAGATAAAGATAAAAAAACATTTCACTGGACGGGTAGCTACTTAAAAAACATCAATGTTGCCGAAACTCTTGATACAGAGGTTGGTGTACTTGCAGAATTTGTGCCTACGCTAAATACGGCTGCGAAAAGTGCAAACATTTGTTTTTGCGCAAACAATGACCCTGTTTCACAAAGACAAGCTCTTGAACAAAGCAATGCTAAAATTAAAGCATTAGACACAATGAACCTATGGATAAATATTATGAAGGACGAGCTCGAAAAAACTCTTTCATTGGTTGATATCCTATTTATTAACGACACTGAAATTAAAATGTTTACCAATGAATATACTCTTCTAGGTGCCGTAAAAAAAATACAAAAGCAATTTCCTAATATATCATATATTGCCCTAAAGAAAGGCGAATATGGTTCAACGCTTTACGGGAAAAAAGAAGATGAAGTGTTTACTTCTGGGGCATTTCCTTTAGAGTTAGTAAGGGATCCAACCGGAGCCGGTGATTCTTTTGCTGGTGGTTTACTGGGGTATCTTGAAAATAAAACTATTACTTGGCAAACACTTAAGGAAGCACTTCTTTTTGGCACAGCAACATCATCATTCACTGTTGAAGATTTTGGCCCAGATGCTTTGTTAAACACCTCAAAAGAAAAGATTGAGAAGCGTTATTTAACGCTTAAATCTCACCTGTCAATATAATCTAGTATCTTTTTTTGTTGTATTAGTGTATCCTTATTAAGCTTTGGATATCATTTAATATAGAAACAGAGAAATAAACATGACTGAAATAAATAAATTTGAATTACTTGGTTTATCACCAAAAGCACTTAAAGCTATCAAACAAAAAGGCTTTGAAGAGCCATCTGCAATACAAGAACTAACGATTCCTGTAATGCTACGTAACGACACAAATATAATTGCACAAGCACAAACAGGAACAGGAAAGACAGCTGCTTTTGGACTACCTCTTATTGACTTAATAGATGAGAGAAAAACCGAAGTTCAAGCATTAATTCTAACACCAACAAGAGAACTTGCTATTCAAGTAGCTGAAGAAATTAATTCATTAAAAGGTACTGCTGACTTAAGAATTATTCCTATCTATGGAGGACAATCCATTGATGAGCAACTTCGAAGACTAAAAAGAGGCGTTCATATTGTTGTTGGAACACCAGGCAGGATTATTGACCACATTGGAAGAAGAACACTAAACCTGGCTGATATTGACCATTTAATTGTTGATGAAGCTGATGAGATGTTAAATATGGGATTTATTGAAGACCTAGAAGAAATAATGAAGCACACTAATGCTAACAAAAGAACACTACTATTCTCGGCCACTATGCCAATGAGAATCAGAGACTTAGCAAAAAAATATATGGCTGACCATGAATTTATTTCCGTAAAACATCAACAACTTACAACCAGCCTTACTGAGCAGATTTATTATGAAGTTCGTGGTTCAGAAAAATTTGAAGCACTTACAAGAATTATTGATATAGAAGAAGACTTTTATGGTCTTGTGTTCTGCAGAACCAAAAACGATGTAGATGATGTTACTGCAAGACTTATTGACCGTGGCTATGATGCAGACGCTATTCACGGCGATATCTCTCAATCACAAAGAGAAAAAACTCTTAGTAAGTTTAAAAGTAAAAAAATTAACGTACTCGTTGCAACAGACGTAGCAGCTAGAGGAATAGACGTTAATAACCTAACACACGTTATCAACTATTCACTACCGCAGGACCCAGAAGCTTATGTGCATCGGATTGGTCGTACAGGAAGAGCTGGAAATCAAGGTACAGCAATTACATTTATTACCCCAAGTGAATATAGCCAGCTAATGTTTATTCAGCGTATTGCAAAAACAGATATTAAGAAATCTAGTGTCCCAAATGTAAGGGATATCATTAAGAATAAAAAGAAAAAAATATCTGAAGAACTAGAGAATCTAAAAACAAAAACAATAGATAACCTGTATCAAGACTGGGCAGAGAAACTTCTTGAAGATAATAATCCAACTGAAATGCTTGCTCAACTTCTTTATCATTCCTTTAATAAAGACCTTGATCCTGCTATATATAGTAACATCCAAGCATCTTCAGACAGAGGTGCTAGAATAAGTATGGAAGGCAAGACTAGACTTTTTGTAGCTATGGGCAAAAAAGACAGAACCACTAAAGATAAACTTATTAATTTTATAGTTGAAAACACAAGAATCAACCCAGCCACAATAGACCAGGTAGATGTTTATGAAAACTTTTCATTCATCACAGTAGGATTTGATGAAGCTGAGACAATTCTTAGGTTTTTCAAAAAAACTTCTGGTAGAAATAAACCTCTTGTAGTAAAAGCTAAAGAGAAACCTTAACATAACCTTCGTAAGATACTATAATACCCTTATATTAAACTAAGGAGCTCTCAATGGACTATAAAGTAGCAGATATCAGCCTAGCCGATTTTGGCAGAAAAGAAATCGATATAGCAGAAAAAGAAATGCCAGGACTTATGTCGGTTCGAGCAAAATATTCAAAAGAAAAACCTCTAAAAAATGTTCGAATAATGGGCTCATTACACATGACCATTCAAACAGCTGTTCTTATTGAGACTCTAGTTTCCTTAGGTGCTGACGTTCGTTGGTGTTCTTGTAATATTTTCTCAACACAAAACCATGCTGCTGCTGCAATTGCAAAAGCTGGAATCCCTGTATTTGCTTGGAAAGGTGAAACACTTGAAGAATATTGGTGGTGCACTAAGCAAGCCATTACTTTCCCAGGAAACAAAGGGCCAGAGTTAATTGTTGACGATGGTGGAGATGCTACGCTTTTTCTTCACAAAGGTTATGAGCTAGAAAATGGCTCTAATTGGGTAAACGGTAAGGCAGACAGCGTAGAAGAACAAATCATAAAAAACCTTCTAATTGCCACGAATAAAGAAGATAAAAATTACTTTCACAACATAGTAAAAGACTGGAAAGGTGTTTCAGAAGAAACAACTACTGGCGTTCATCGTTTATACAAGATGATGGAAGAAGAAGCACTGTTAATTCCAGCTATAAACGTAAACGATTCTGTCACAAAGAGTAAGTTTGATAATGTTTATGGATGCAGACACTCACTAACTGACGGCGTTAAAAGAGCAATGGACGTACTACTGTCAGGCAAAACAACTATGGTTTGTGGCTATGGTGATGTTGGTAAAGGTTCAGCAGAAGCACTTAGAAACGAAAGAGCGCAGGTAATGGTAAGTGAAATAGATCCTATCTGTGCACTTCAAGCTTGTATGGCTGGATTCAAGGTATGTACTGTTGAGGATGCACTTCCATTTGCTGACCTATACGTAACAACAACTGGCAACAAAGACATTATCACTATTGGGCATATGGCAAAGATGAAAGACCAAGCGATTGTTTGCAACATCGGCCACTTTGATAACGAAATCCAAATGGCTGAATTAGAAAACTATCCTGGAATTATTAAAGATGAAATAAAAGGAAATGAGTGTCCTGTACACAAATACACTTTCCCAGACGGTCACAGCATCTTCATACTTGCAGAAGGAAGACTAGTTAACTTAGGGTGCGCAACTGGACATCCTTCATTTGTAATGAGCAACTCTTTCTCTAACCAAACCCTAGCTCAGCTAGACTTATGGAAGAACAAAGATAAATATGAAAAAAAAGTTTATAGACTTTCAAAGAAATTAGATGAAGAAGTAGCTGAACTACATTTAGCTAAACTTGGAGCAAAGCTAACAAAGCTAAGAAAAGATCAAGCTGACTATATCGGGGTTCCCGTTGAAGGTCCTTATAAGCCAGAGCACTATAGATACTAATCTAGCTTATAATCGTTTAGAAAGTTAACGAGAATGATATCAGAGGAAGGTACGGGTGGATTTTAAGAATATTTTGTCTATTAGACCGAATATTTTATTGAGATAAAAGAGTTAACTGGTGTAGCTGTCGGCGTTTCACAATAAACATAATGCTCGGAGTAGCCGAAGCCAGTTCCATTTTCTGTTTCTTCAACAAGAAGTATACAATCCTTATTCTTTAGTGTAGCTAAATATGATTTGTTGCTTTGTTCAAGTGCTTTAATGGCTAATGACATTCTTTCTTTTTTAATTTGCTCATCAAGGTGATCTTTTCTTTCATAAGCGACAGTACCTGCTCTTTTTGAGTACATAAACAGATGAATATTTAAGAATAAGTTTTGAGATAATAGATTAATTAATTCTTTAAAGTCTTCTTCTGTTTCACCAGGATGACCAACGATAATGTCTGTGGTGATGGTTACAAGTTTATTTAAGCTATGTATTCGTTCTATAAGACCAAGATAAGATGCTTTATTGTACCGACGCCCCATGATTTTTAGAAGATTGTCAGATGCTCCCTGTAGCGGAATGTGTAAGTGAGGACAAACTTTATTACTAGTTTCTATAAGGCGTAAAAGCTTATCGTCGATAAGATTTGGTTCAATAGACCCAAGCCTTATCCTAAAGTCGCCTGGCAACTGAGTGATTCTTTCAACTAAATCACTTAACCCATGGTTGTTATTGTTGTATAAGCCAAGATTAATGCCCGTTAGGACTATTTCTTTAGTACTTTCAGCAATAAGAGCGGAAGCTTCAGTAATGGCTGTTTCAATAGGTTTGCTTATCAGACTATTCCTTGCTGTTGGAATAATGCAGTAGCTACAGAAATAGTTACATCCGTTTTGTACCAGCAGATGTTTGCGTGTTTTTACGTTTTCTGAAGTTGCGATGTCTAGATATTGTATTCTCTCGAACTTGGAGACTTCAGCTAAAACATTTTGTTTTTTAACTATTCTACCTATTTCCGGAAGGATTCCTTTTGGGTTTTCTACTACACATCCTGTAATAATTATTTCAGCTTTGGGATTAGCTTCGTGTAGTTTTCTTATCATTTGCCTGCTTTTTCTGTCTGCTACATGTGTTACGGTACAGGTGTTGATTATGATTAGGTTTGCTTCTTCAGATAAGGTAGAGTGTGTGTGACCGTATTCTGTAAGTAGTTTAGCGATATCATCACTTTCAGCCTGATTGACTTTACACCCAAGGGTTTTTATATAAAAATTCATTGTTTTACAGATAATAGCAGAAAGTTATTAACGATAGAAGTTTATTAATCAAAAGTTGGTGTTTTTTCATAGGTAATTTCAGTTATTTTATTATGTTTCACAAATATACTGCAACTATCTTCTTCTCCTTTCAATAATTTTAAACAAATAAAGAACAGGAAACTGTTTACGCTTATCTTTGAAAGGAAAAAATAATGCATAAAAAACTAATAGCAATCTCCAAGCAACTCAGCCCAAAGTCTCAACAAATTATAACAATGATGAATAACTATATCAGCGATTCTGGTCTCACTCTAAAAGGTGTTTCACTAGCAAATTGCTCTATCCATGAGTTATATACTGCACTTACACACGCAATTAGAAAATCTATAATGCCACAATGGGCTAACACCCTTAACGCATATAACAAGCAAGATGCAAAACAAGTTTTCTATTTCTCAATGGAGTTCTTAATGGGAAGAATGACAGGAAACAATATTGCCAATCTCAACCTAAACAAAGAACTACAAGAAATTGTAGATTTCTTAAAAGCCGTCAACCCTAAACTGGCAAATAGCACAGACGCAAAAAATGAACTTGAAAAAATCGAAGAGGACTGGGGTCTTGGCAACGGTGGACTTGGAAGACTTGCTGCCTGTTTCTTGGATTCTGGAGCAACGCTACGCTTACCACTACATGGAATGGGCCTATGGTATGATTACGGTATCTTTAAACAAGAAATTCGTGATGGTCATCAAACAGAACAACCTGACGTCTGGGGTGACAATGCAATGCCATGGATGATTAAAAACAACAGCGGAGCTGTAGCTGTTAAATTTGGTGGTCACATGTCTGTTGAACATGGAAAATGCGAAATTAAAGGCTATGAAAGTGTTGCAATGGTTCCTTTCATTGCACCTGTAATCGGATATTCTTCTGATGGAAAACCAAACATAAACAAATTAACTCTATGGAAAGTAAATCCTCAAAGTGGTGCAATCAACTTTCCAGCTATTAATAGCGGAGATTATCATGGTGCATATAGGAACGTAATTAATCCTGACCATGCTGTACTAAATTCTGTACTTTACCCTAACGATAATCACACTCCTGGAAAAGTATTAAGGCTTATGCAAGAATTTTCTCTAGTTTCTGCTGGACTCCAAAGCATTGTTTCCGACTACCTAAAAAGCGGAAAAGATATCTCCCAGTTCGGTGAAACTGTTGGTTTACAAATAAACGACACTCACGCTGCCCTACTTGTCCCAGAGCTAATGAGAATTCTAATTGATGAGCATAATCTTAGCTGGCAAGATGCTTGGGAAATAACTCAAAAAACTATTGCATATACAAACCATACTGTACTTGGGGAAGCGCTTGAGAAATGGGATGCTGGTCTACTTAGAAATCTACTGCCTCGCCAATACAACATTATTGAAGAGCTAAACCTTAACTTTTGTAATCAAATAAGAAAACAATTCCCAGTTGATGAAAACAAAGTACGAGGAATGTCAATTATACAAGACGGTCAGGTTAAAATGGCTCACCTCGCCATTGTTGGTGGCCACTCCATAAATGGTGTTGCTGCACTACATACTGAAATCTTAAAAAACGATGTTCTACATGATTTTTTTGTGATGTTCCCTGACAAATTTCACAATGTAACAAACGGTATAACACAACGCAGATGGATGGCTCAAGCAAACCCTGAGCTTGCCTCGTTAATAACTAGTTTGATTGGAGATGGTTGGATAACAAACCTAAGTGAATTAAAAAAACTTGAACAGTATGCTAATGATCCTGCTGTTCTAAAAAACCTTATAGGCATAAAAACTGCTAACAAAAAAGCTTTAGCAGACTACATCTATACAACCAACACAACAAAAGATGGAAAAGGAAAGATTGTTGGCAGAACCCAGGTAGACCCTAATTCTATCTTTGATGTTCAAGCAAAAAGACTTCACGAATACAAAAGACAGCTTATGAGTGCACTTCATATCTTGATGCTCTACAACAAACTTAAAGCTAACCCATCTATGGACTTCACGCCAAGAACATTTATGTTTGCTGCAAAATCAGCACCTGGCTATCACACAGCAAAAAATGTAATTAAATTTATTAACATGTTAGCTGACCTAATAAATAATGATCCTCAAGTTAAAGGAAGAATCAAAGTTGTATTCTTAGAAAACTACAACGTTTCACTCGCTGAAAAACTAATACCAGCGGCTGACTTAAGTGAACAAATATCAACGGCTGGACTTGAAGCATCAGGTACTGGCAATATGAAATTCTCCTTAAATGGTGCACTTACAATTGGTACAATGGATGGTGCAAATGTTGAAATGGCTAGAGATATTGGTGAAGAAAACATGTTTATTTTCGGACTTACAACTCCTGAAGTAAAAAAAGCGAAATCAGAAGGGTACAATCCTTGGTCAGTTTATAGTTCAAACTCCGAAGTTAGACAGCTAGTTGATCAAATGAAAAACGGACAAATTGGTAAAAACAATGACGAGAAAAGAGTCGCTGCTGAACTAATTAATGGAGTTATGAATAATGACCATTATCTTGTTCTAAGAGACCTGCCTGCATATGCAGAAGCACAATCAAAAGTTGCTGAAACATATAAAGACCAAATGGAGTGGGCAAGATTAGCACTCATAAATATTGCTAGAATGAGTTACTTCTCCTCTGATAGATCTATTCAAGAATACGCCAATGACATTTGGGAAATAAAGCCTGTCACGCCTCAATAAAATGACACAAAAAAGGCGACAATTACTTGTCGCCTTTTTTAGCTACCTATACTTAAACTATTGTTATAAGTCTTACTTTTACCACACCTTTTATACTTTCTAATGTTTTAAGGGTCTTTTCATCTAGTTCATTTTCAATATCAATAATATTATAAGCATACTCTCCCTTACTCTTGTTAAGCATCTCGATGATATTAACATTCCTTTCTGCTAATATTGCTGATATCTGGCCAACCATATTTGGAACATTCTTGTTCATAACAACTAGTCTAAACTTAGAGCTCACTGGTAAGCTTGCATCAGGATAATTAACAGAGTTTACAATGTTTCCTTTTTCTAAGAAATCTTTAACCTGTTTTGTAACTATCACTGCACAGTTTACTTCTGCTTCTGCTGTAGATGCTCCTAAATGTGGAATCGGGATTACTTGGTTAATTCCTAATAACTCTTCCTCTGGAAAGTCTGTTACGTATCTTGCAACTATTCCATCCTCAATAGCTTTAATTAAATCATCATTATTAACAATGCCTCCTCTTGAGAAATTAAGAATTCTCATGCCTTTTTTCATAATCTTAAACTTACTCTCATTAAAAATACCTTTTGTTGAATCGTTAAGTGGTGTATGAATTGAAATGTAGTCACATTCTGCCAAAAGTCCATCGAGGCCTATCGCTCTGGTAACTTCTTTTGATAATCCCCATGCTGACTCAACAGAAATATATGGATCTAGTCCAATTACTTTCATTCCAAGGTCTAATGCTGCATTAGCAACCATTACGCCTATTTTACCAAGACCAATAACACCAAGTGTTTTACCAGCAATCTCACATCCAGCATAGTTCTCTTTATTCTTCTCAACTAAGTTTGAAACCTCATCTGCTTTACCTTTAATAGACTGTGAATAAACTATACCCTGATAAATGTCTCTTGATGCTAAAAATAGCCCAACGATAACTAATTCCTTTACTGCATTTGCATTTGCGCCTGGTGAATTAAAAACAACAATTCCTTGTTCTGTACATTTTTCTATAGGGATATTATTTACGCCAGCACCTGCTCTTCCTACGGCTAATAATGAATCTGGAAGCTTCATATCATGCATCTTAAAGCTACGTAATAATATCGCGTCTGGACTCTTTATTTCTGTACCTATCTCGTAATCATCGTGTGGTAATAATGATAACCCTGCTGCATCTATTTTATTTAACGTTAACACTTTTCTCATTTCTCTCTCCTTTAATTATATTTGGGACACAACAAAACGAAGCGCTGATGTGAAGTCCATATTATAAAGCACCACTTCACTTGGCACCTTTATTTGAGCTGGTGAAAAGTTTAAAATACCCTTCACTCCACTTTTCACCAAAGTTGTTGCTACTTCCTGTGCTGAGTTATGTGGAACTGCTATTATTCCAACCTCTATGCTTTTATTCTTCACAACTTGGTCTAACTCACTAACAGGATATACGGCTATTTGCGTACGTATTCGCTCTATTTTGTTAATATTACTATCAAATCCCGCAACAATATCAAACCCGTCACCCCTAAATGATTCATAGTCTAAAAGTGCTGAGCCTAATCTACCAAGCCCTACAATACAAGACCTATAAGGCCTTGATAACTGAAGCGCCTTTCCTAATACAGAAGATAGCTCTCCTATGTGATAACCCCTTCTACCAAAGCTAACTAGATTAAGTGCGCTAATATCCTTCCTAATTGTAAAATCTGTAGTCCCCATCATTGAAGCTAATTCCTTTGACGACACATACCCAGAATCCTTTTTAATCATTTGCAAAATACCGTATATTTTACAAAGTCGCTCTGCTGTATTTGTTGGTAACATCCCTAGCCTCTCTTTCTGTGAATAAATTCACGATAAGTCATGATAACAGAGTATAGCTCTTGTTTTTTAAACTTACAATACTAAATTTTAAGACAAAACACAGCTTCTTGTGAAAATATTCACAGAACCAAGATAATATTCTTCTTGCAAACTATGGCAAACTTTCTTTTCCGACACATTTGATTTCTTGGCATATTTTACATATAATATTTACAAAGAACTCAAGGGGAAAAAATGCCAATAATGAACTGGGATACAAGTTTAAGTGTTAATATTCCAAAGATTGATACTCAACACAAAAAGTTAGTTGATTTAATCAATAAACTATACGATGCAATGAGCGTAGGCAAAGGTGCTGATGTTTTAAGAGAGATTCTTATGGAGCTTGTAAACTATACTAAAACGCACTTTGATACTGAAGAAGTAGCTATGCAAAAATATACCTATCCTGATTATCCTCTTCATAAGATTGAGCACGATAAGTTTGTAAAAAAAGCAAGGGAACTAGTTGTTGCCTATAACTCTGGCAATACACTTATAACTAGAGATACCCTTACCTTTCTTAAAGACTGGATTGTTACTCACATAAAAGGAACAGACCAAAAGTACATGAAATTTTTTGAAGGAAAAGTAGTTTAGCTCTGATTCATATCTGCATTAGCTAAGGGCCATTTCCATCTTAGCCAACTAAATGGTGTAAGTTGTGGTGTTCTATTATAATACCAACGCTTATACTCTGTCTGATTTATCAGTTTCCTTGAAAGAAACAACATTTTATCTTCAAACTTCCGCGCGTTTGACCAGTATTGTTCATTCTCTCTCTTTGATTTATCTAATAACTGCTCTCTTACTTTTACATGATCTCCATAATTCATTCTAAGTGATTCCAAAATCGGATCTATATAATCGTAATCACCCAACTCATCAGCATCAAGCTGCCCAGGCACTAACTCTGCAGACGGAGGACGATTAATCATCACCTCATCAAGCGCATCTTCTCCGATAAGCTTAAGCCACTCTAAATATTTAATTACCATAGTTGCTGGAATTGATGCTATTAATGGTAGCCCCAACAAATCACCACCTATTGTTCCATAACCTACAGCAGCCTCAGAAAAATTTGTCGTATTAATTACAACTCCGCTTTCTTCATTAGCTATTGCCCACAAAACATTTGCGCGTACCCTCGCCTGGACATTTTGATGTGCCAAACTATTAACTCTTAAATTAAGCGACTTTACAATAGGCTCCACCATCTCATCAATAGCAACTTCTCTTACCTCAATTCCTAGCCCATTTGCAAGCCTCTCAGCTATTTGCTTAGACAATTCCGCGGTATATTCTCCAAACCTATACGGCATCATAACCCCAACTACCTTATCAGCACCCAAATGCCTTTTTAAAGCTACAGCTACTACCGTTGAGTCCTTGCCACCAGACAAACCAAGTATTGCTTTTTTTCCAACCAAACCTGACTTTCTAAAATAACCCTTCAAATAACAACCCATCATAGAATCAAGCTCAGCGAACAAATCGTAGCTTTTTGAAACAACAAGCATTTCATTTATCTTCTTTGTGTCTACCACATAAACGTCTTCCTCAAACCCTTTAAGCTCTGCCACCAAATCACCTTTAGCATTTAAAACAAAACTTCTTCCACCAAAAATAAGCTCATCTTGTGCGCCTACTGAATTAATAAAAACTATCGGTGTCTTGTAGTGCTTTGCTACATTTGAAAACATTTCTACTCTAAGTTTCTGCTTTCCAATATAATCAGGACTTGCTGAAATATTAATAAAAGCTGAAAGCTCAATCTTATTTTTCTGTGCCTCGTCGAACAACATTTCATATAAGTCTTCCTCGTATAGCCTATACTTTTCTGGCATTCCTCCATACGGACTATTCCAACCATCCTCACAAATTAAAAAACCAAAATATTCATCACCTATTTGCCTTATTTTTACTTGTTCCAGCGTACCTGACTGAAACCACCTGTTTTCATCAAACTCCTTATAGGTTGGCAAACACACCTTGTCTTGAGTAAATCCCTTTTCTCCAAACAAACCAAAGGAATTAAAAAGCTGCTTCTGACAGGGAGAATCGTTTCTTTTAGGAAAGCCAACACCTATTGCCACAGATGTTTCACGTGAAACATTTTCTATTTCGACAAGACACTCCTCAACTTCTTTCTGCACGCTCATATTATAAAAAATATCCTGAGCATAATAACCAGCGACTGAAAGTTCACCAAACAAATGCACATCAGCTCCTACGCTGCGTGATGCTTTGATAATTCTTTCCAAATTATGTTTTGGGTTACCAACAACTGGGTCAAACTGATGAATAGCTAATCTCATAATATATATTTTATCACCTTAAATTGTTTCACGTGAAACATATTTCTTTTATGTAAACTAAAAAATATAAACTTCATATACACCCTTAAGCAAAACCAGACAACAATCATCACTGCACCAACAACCACAACACATGGCGCAAATTTTGCGACAAACAAGCCCCAAATTAGAAATGTAACACCAAATAAACACTGCGTTCACATTACTTATGTATACTAGAGTTGTTGGGAAAAAGACTTATGGAGGGGCAAAATGTTAACAGGGGAAAAAGTAATCACATACAAAAATAGCGAAAATCCACTCGAGATTAAATACGCAGACATGACATCAAACTACATATCCACGTTGGTAAATTCTCTAAAAACCTACAACAGCCTATATGGCTACAAACAAGAGTCATATCTTGTTACAAAAATATACAGCGTCTACGAAATATTACAAAAAGAACTACAAAAAATATACTCTCCACCTATAATACAAATTCCAAGCAACAAAGGACCTATCACCGTCTACTCGTGCTCAATTAAGGCCTGCCTTATTGAATCAATAGAACAAACAGTCTGCCACATAACCGCATACAGTTATCCATTTTATGAAAAAATAGACATCAGTTATAAAAACACAATATACTAATATTTTTCATTAAATCTTAAACTTATAAAAACAACAAATTTGTGGCATAATGTTTCACGTGAAACAATCTGAAACCAATCAAGATACATATCATAAAATAATTGACCTGTTGTTTAGGGAAAACCAGATTCATAACCTATCTGGAATCAAAGAATGGCAAGGCATGTATGACCAACACATAGTTGACAGCACGGCTCTAGCCCAGTATATTTCTAACAACCATAAGGGAAACATAAAAGTTCTTGATCTTGGATCTGGAGCTGGATTTCCTGGTCTTGTTATCGCCCTAGAAAATCCAGACAAAAAAGTTGTCATGGTAGACTCAAACAAAAAAAAGATTGATTTTATAAATCTAGTATTAACTGAACTTGAAATAACAAACGCATCAGCCATACATACAAGAATTGAGGATCTTGGTTGCCCTGAAGATTCAGACATTGTCTGCGCAAAAGCATTAACCTCCCTTGATGTTTTAATGGAATACTCTTCTCCTTTACTAAAAACTAACGGCTTACTAATTGCCATGAAATCAGAAGAAATTGAGCAGGAGCTTACTGATGCCTTGCTTGTAGTCAACCAGCTTGGCTTTAAGGGGCATAAAATCTTTCCATATTCTCATTTTCAGAAGAATAGACAGCTTGTGGTATTTAATAAAGCAAAAAAAGCCAAAATAAAGCTTCCAAGAAAAAACGGCGAAGCCAAGAATAAACCATTAAGGAGTATGATATGCGTATAATTTCTTTAGTAAACCAAAAGGGTGGCGTTGGGAAAACTACCTCTTCGGTCAATATCGCCGCTATGCTTGGCAAAAAAAGCAAACGAACTTTACTAATAGACTTAGACCCTCAAGCAAATGCAACAAGTGGTCTTGGGTTATACGAAAACAACTTTAACAGAAGCGTTTATGAGGCTATGCTTGGAAACATTGATCCAAGACAAGCCGTTTACCCTACTGCCATAAGCAACCTTTCGATTATGCCAGCAACCAAAGACTTGGCTGGTGCAGAAATTGAGCTTGTATCAGAATTTAATAGAGAACACTTTTTGAAAAAAATGATCACAAAATTAGGCGACGACTTTGAAATTATTATTATTGACTGCCCTCCTTCTCTTGGTCTGCTAACTATAAACGCACTAACAGCCTCGACAGAGGTTATTATTCCAGTTCAGTGTGAATACTTTGCCCTGGAAGGCCTTGCAAGGTTAACACAAACCATCGACACAGTAAAAAACGCACTTAACCCTGAACTAAAAATAAAGGGCGTACTTATGACGATGTACGATAGCCGTCTTGGACTAAGCAGACAAGTTGACGAAGAAGCCAGACAACATCTTGGAGCTCTAGTTTTTGAAACTGTTATTCCAAGAAATGTTAAACTAAGCGAAGCTCCTAGCTTCGGCGAACCGATTATTAATTATGACAAGAAGTCAAAAGGCGCAAAAGCATACAAGAACTTAATAAAGGAGATTATTAATGTCTAAAAATAAACTAGGTAGAGGATTATCTGCACTACTTCCAGAAAAAGCATCAGCCGGAGTTACAAATACTGAACTTCAATCTGTCCTAATTAACAGTATTAAAACTAATCCTTATCAGCCTAGAATTATTTTCAAAGCAGAATCCCTAGCTGAGCTAGCTAGCTCTATCAAAGAAAATGGTCTTATTCAGCCTATTGTCGTTAGAAAAAAGGATTTTGGGTATGAACTAATATCAGGCGAACGACGTCTACGTGCCGCTAAGCAACTTGGCTATACGTCAATACCAGCAATCATAAAAGAACAAGTAACTGACAAAGAAAGCATGCTTATGGCTCTTATTGAAAACATCCAAAGAGAAGATATTAGCCCTATTGAACAAGGTGAGTGTTATAAAAAAATCATGGTAGAAAATAATATGACTCAGGCTGAGCTTGCTGAAATTATTGGAAAAAGTAGACCAGCTGTTGCTAACACTGTCCGTCTTCTTGACCTTTCACCAGAATGTAAAAAAGCACTTGAAAAAAACACTATTTCAGAAGGACACGCCAGAAAGCTACTTCAGCTTTCTTCTCATGAAGAACAAAACAAAATGCTTTCTCAAATAGAAAATAATAGCCTTACTGTTAGAGATATTGAAACAAAAATTATCTCTAAAAAAGCAAAAAATACCTCTTCTTCTTTAATAAAAATTAATAATGATAAATACTCTATCATCTGCAAAAAAACATCAAAAGATTCTGGGTTTTTTAATATTAAATATAAATCACAAGAGGAATTCCATAAAATTATGGCTTTTTTAGAAAATATCTAAAAAAATCTATCCATTTCTTCTGCTCCAATATCATCCACCATTTGTATTCTAAGATTAAATTTACCTTCCATTGTTCCCCCTAAAATAAACGTATAATATTGTATCAAGGCATTCTCCTTTCTCTTTAATCGGAAGAATGCCCCTTTTATCTTCTTGAAATATTCTCTCCCCATACTAAGTAACCATGTTTAGATATACACACAGTTTTCCAATGACTATTGTCTGTTTTTATCCTAAAATAAACTTATGGTGCTCGATGTAATTAAAGATTCTAAACTCGTAATCGCCCCTATGGCCGGCATCACGGACCCGCCTTTCAGAAAACTTTGCAGAGATTTTGGTGCTAAACTTTGTTACACAGAAATGATTTCAGCAATTGGAATTGTTAAAGGTGATAAAAAAAGCCTAAATTTTACTTTTAAAAAGAACGAGCACCCAATAGCAGTTCAGATATTTGGCTCAGATCCAGATGCAATGGCTTATGCTGCAAAGCATTTTGAGTCAGAGGGTGCAGACATGATTGATATTAACTTTGGTTGTCCTGTTAAAAAGGTAGCTAAACAGAATGCTGGTGCTGCGCTTGCTAGAAACCTAAACCTTTCAGAAAGCATTATTAAGAAAATTCGTTCTGCCATTACAATTCCTCTTTCTATCAAAATAAGACTCGGCTGGAATGGATCTGAAGAGAATTACCTTGAAATGTGCAAAATAGCTGAAAATAATGGAGTAAACGTGCTCTGTTTACACCCAAGATACGCTATTCAAATGTACGCTGGCAAGGCAGATTGGGATAAAATAAATGCTATCCGTCCTGTATACACTGGGATAATTATAGGTTCTGGCGACATTAAAACAGCTGAAAACATAACTACAACCTTAAATGCTTTTGATGTTGATGCTATTATGCTTGGTAGGGGCTTATGGGGAAACCCATGGCTACTAAGTGAATACCTAAACAGAGACAGGCTTTCACTGCATGAAACCATACTGCTTCACTTCAACAACATGGTAGATTTCCATGGGGAAAAGAAGGCTGCTACCCTTTTTCGTAAATTCATTAGTAAATACCTGCGAGGACTACCTAACGCTCAAGAACTAAGACTTGCTGGAAATGCTATGACATCTAAAAGAGATTTACTTGATTTACTAGAAGACATTTCAGGTCATTGTCACACTTTTAAATAACAAGCTATACTTCTTACATGGTTAGCATCGTACTTTATGAGCCTGAAATACCACCCAACACAGGCAACATTGCACGTATTTGCCTTGCTACCAACACACCACTATATTTAATAGAGCCACTCGGATTTTCCTTAGATGACAAACACCTTAAAAGAGCAGGCTTAGACTACTGGGAACACGTGAATTACAAACTCGTTAAAAGTATCCAGGAACTTCATGCTAACTTTCCGAACAATACTTTTTATTATCTTTCTACTAAAGCGACTAAGCTTTATACAGATGTTGAATTTAAAAACGATGATTTTCTTGTGTTTGGCCCCGAGTCACGTGGTCTACCTGAGGACCTTATCTTCTCTGCAGATACCGGAATTACAATCCCAATGTTTAATGAAAAAGTAAGAAGCATCAACCTCGCTACAAGCGTAGGTATCGTACTTTATGAAGCAATCAGACAGCTTAAATAATCCATCAAGAATTTACCATGAATAAATAGGCGGAACTTTGTCGATATTATACGTGTCTAAGTAATCGTATAAGTTAACGAAGGGAGCGAAAAATGTCAGGTTTTATAAGTGGTGCTAATCTTTACAAAAGCGACGACGCAAAACAATCTCTTCTAATTACCAACCGTAATGAAAAATACTATCTTGGTGATAGAAAAACTTTTATGAAAACCTTAGAGGGCACTATTAACAAAATTACTCTAGATTTAGCTGACCCTGCTGTTGAGCAAATGACAATCGACGGTCAACTTATAGAAAATAAAAATGATGCTGGTTCGCTTTTCTTTATCAATACAAAGCTTAATGAACTAAAAGACCTTAGCAGAACACTTGTTTCTAGTTTTGATTTTCTAAAAGAGATTGAAAAGGAAGTATCAAGGCTGATATCCTAGTTGTATGGTTATCCATAAAATAAATAATTCTGACTTAAGTCGTCAACTTAAAGCTAACAACTTAGACGCATACAAACAAGCCTTACAACAAGAAGCCCAAGCTAAAGAAAGTATCAAGGTTGTTGCAGATTCAAAAATAAAATGGAATGTCGTTAAAAAAGATGATGGCACAAAAAAAATTGACCCCTTAATGGAATCTGATCATGTCAAACTAAGTAGTATAAGACAAATGGATCAATCCGTTTCTGCTAACATTATTGCCCATAAAATGGGATACAAAATAAATCTACAAGAAAAAATTGAAATACTTAAAGATAAATATATAAAAAACTATCTTCAAGGAAAATCTCATAACTTCATGATTTCAAAATTTGCAGAGCTAAAAACTGCGTTTCTTGCACAAACGCTCTCCAATCTTGGTCTTACCCCTCCAGAGCTTGAAAAAATGCAAAGAAAAGCCCTTAAAGGTGCCCAGGATGAGAATGAGCTGTTGTTTGAAGAGAACGAATACAATGAGGAAATGATTTATGTGATAGGTGGTTCTCCTAAAAAAATAAAAAAAGAAGTTCGCATCATGGATGAGATAAGACAACAATTGGTAACACAAATGAATAAACTTGGTAAACCTGGTTACTACAGCCCAGAAAATACACTCGCGATAAAACTACGCGTATGCAAACGAATGAGAGAAGAATTCCAAAAAGAAAGAGATAACTTACAATACCAAAAAGACTATCATTTCATAAACAAAGACTCTGTTTCTTCTGGCAGAACTATTTTTGAGAAAATAAATATATAGCTATTTTTTAACAGAAAAACCAAACGCACCTAACTTCTTACCAAGTTCATAATATGCACCATGGCTATATGCGACTAGTCTTGCTCTATCTAAATCATATCCTCCAGTTGAAGTAATTAAATCTTCCCTAACTGAAACTCCGACTACCTCTGCGATAAAACAGTCGTGTGTTCCAAGCTGCAATATTTGTTTTGTCTTGCATTCCAGGCTAATAGGAGAAGTTGCTATTTGTGGAGTTTGTATGTGCTGTGATGCTGCTTTTTTTAACTTTAATACAGACCACTTATCCATATCTTTTCCTGAACGAACCCCACAAAAATCAGCATCTCTAACTAATGAAACATCTGTTAAATTTACAACAAACTCTCCTGTTTCCTTAATAATCTTATGCGAATGACGTGTTGGTCTTATTGAAATTGAAAGCATAACTGGGTCACTGCATATCGTTCCTGCCCAAGAAACAGTTATAAGGTTGTGGTCTTTAGGGTCTATTCCGCAAGAAACAATAACTGCTGGTATAGGATAAAGTAAATTTGCTGGTTTTGAATGTACCCTCTTTGTTGGTTTAACTAGCTTTTCACCGTACTTTTGTTTTTTATTATACATACTGGCTCCTCTTTTACTAAAAATTCATTGAATAAGCCAAAGTATAAGAGGCTTCTTGATTTCCTATTTGTTCATAATAAGTAACTAGACTGGTTACAGCATTAAGCGGGTAGATAAACGTTCCATTAACTCTATATGGTACAGCAGCTTGCAGTGTTTGCTCATAAGATACTACACCTGACATGCCATTAATTTTATTAAAAGCTACCGCTGCTCTAAGTACTGCATCTCTGTTGCTATACTTCTCATAACCCATACTTACTTTCCCTAAAGGTGCTACCCTTAACTCTGCTCCAGCAAAGTATCCATAAGAAGCGGGATAAGAAGCAGTAATATTTACAGGCGCTATCTCGTAATTTGCATTAAAAAACCCAGGAGTGAAATTTTCTCCTAAGATTCTATACTCTAGCCTATAGTCAATTATTTCTCCTCCATCAACTTTTGTACCCAAGGCAAACGCGCTGGACTTGTTGGATAATGCTCCATATTCCATATACACATCCATCCATGGCTTAATCAGCTTCATTCCTAGGTCAAAACTATACCCATATGCTTCCTTGTTTATCCTTACACTGCTTGCATCCAACACACCATCAGTATCTGTAACATAACTAACTCCTGCAACTAATGGCGTATTAAGTTCAGCTATCTTTAGTAAGTCATGAGTAAATCTAACACCTACAACCCCAGAACCAGCATACATTCCATAAATCCCTATGGGAGAAAACACCTTTGTATACCCCTTAACGCCTGCTCTGCTCATATTAAAATATGAAGTAACTGTTGAAGCCCTATAACCATCCATAATAAGACCATAACCATAAGTTTCCGCCAATAGCTCTCCAAAACGCATTCCCCAAACACCATTATCGTATTGAATGTATCTAATCTCTATAACCGACAATCCTGGTGGTCGTTTGTTTTCTGGAAAAACAATGTTTACTCCTAACCCTGTGCTTATTTCTTTATATGTAAAATCCTTTGCTATGTTCATATTTAAGACATTCTGTCCCTCATGAGAAATCATAGAAAACGTTCCACCTTTGCTTTTGCCTAGGTCGTTTATGGACAAATTTCCATACCTAGCAAAGGAAAATGAAGACATAAAAATAACTAAAAATAATAAATAAATATGATTAATTTTAAACAACATTAAAATCTAATTACTGTTTCAATAAGTAATTTTACTGTATAGAAGAAGGTAACAACAAAGGCTGATACCATTAAATAAGTTAAACGTCCTTGATCCATAGTACCTATTATATTGATTTAGGTATTTGATAGCAACTATGACCTTAATATATTTTAAAACACAGAGCATCCTACGGCAACAATTTTATGCTAATAGCTATTGACGTACTCAATCTTTTGGTATAACATTGTTAACACAAAAAGGAGGTAAAGAATGAAAACAAATAAAAGGAGTGGGTTTACTTTATTTGAGCTACTTATTGCCCTGTCGTTAATGGTTATTCTTAGCTCATTTGTTGTGCCAAATATTAAAAAAATTCAGAATAAAAGTAGCCAAATGAGTGCCGAGGTAAACCTTCGAACATTTCAATCTTGTGTAGAAAACTATTTTATAGAGAATAGTATTTACCCTATTGGTGACTTAGGAGCCAAAGATTTATATGACTCATTAAAAACAGAGGAGCTAATTAAAACCTGTCCAACCAACCCATATACAAAAAAGGAATACGCTAACTCAGATACCAAAGGAAAAATTACCTATTCATCAACTGACGGTAGTGACTATACTCTCAGCTTATATGAGGTAGACGGTACAACTATTGGGCTTAGTGTAAATAGCTTATAGCATAAGCTCACTAACAATAGTGTCATGAAACTGAAAGCCTTTATCGGTTAAAACTATTCGGCCTTCTTTTAATGAAAGGAGGTCTGGATACTTTTGCAATACACCCGCATATCTTTCCTCCCACAATATTCCATATACAGTTCTTAACCCCATCATTATTCGCTCGTTCTCTCTCTCTTCCTCTGATAACTTATAATCGCTTGCTACTTTGTTTCCCCTTATATACTTTTGAATATCCTGCACGTTTTCTATCCTACTTCCTTTGATAGTTGAAGCTGCGCCCGCCCCAATTCCCAAGTAGTCTTCATAGTTCCAATAAGCCAAATTATGTTTACACTCATAACCTACTTTTGAATAGTTAGAAATCTCATAACGATTAAGACCTTTTTCATGTAGCTGCTTAACTATTATTTCGGCCATATCTGCTTGTAAATCATCTGGTATAGGATGAATTCTCTTATTTCTTTCATAAAAATTAGTTCCCTCTTCCAGGGTTAAGGAATAATAGGAAACATGCTTTACTTGTTCTGGTATTCTGCTAATCTCATCTCTAATCTCTGATAATTTTTGTCCAGGTAAAGCGTACATTAAATCAATCCCAACGTTATCGAACACAGACAAAGCCATATCAAACTTCTCTAAAGGATTACAAGCTCTGTACCTACCAATAGCTTTGAGTTTAGCATCATCAAAAGACTGTACACCTATGCTTATCCTGTTTACTCCAGCACTCTTAAATGCTCTCATTTTCTCAAGGTTAATTGTTTCTGGATTGCACTCTATAGTTACCTCACAGAACACTGATAAGTTTAGTGTTCCTAAAATACGACTCACTTGTCTACCGCTTAACAGGCTTGGTGTTCCGCCACCAAAAAAAACAGTATCTACCTTGTCGCCATTGTATCTATCTTTGATTTCTTCGAACATTGCATATACGTATTCATCTGAAACCTCTTTGTTTCCTGCAACTGAATAAAAATCACAATAATCACATTTTGTTGTGCAGTATGGTATATGTAAATAAAGATGGGAAACCATTTATTTTTCGTCTTCGATGCTAAGTATGGACATAAAAGCTTCATCTGGAATATCTACACTTCCGACACTTTTCATCCTTTTCTTACCTTCTTTTTGTTTCTCAAGGAGCTTTCTCTTTCTAGAAATATCTCCACCATAACACTTTGCTAGAACATTCTTTCGCATAGCCTTAATGGTCTCTCTAGAAATAATCTTACTTCCTATCGAAGCCTGAACTGGTATCTCAAACATCTGCATTGGGATAAGCTCTCTTAATTTTTTTACAATTGCCCTTCCTCTGTAATAAGCATGGTCTTTATGACAAATAAAAGAAAACGCATCAACTATCTCGCTTTTAAGTAAAATATCAACCTTCACAAGCTCTGCTTCTTCATAGCCAGCAAGCTCATAGTCAAGCGATGCATATCCCTTGCTTATAGACTTTAGCTGACCAAAAAAATCAACAACTATCTCATTAAGCGGTAGCCTATAATGAAGCATAACCCTAGCCTCTGTTAAATACTCCATATGGTCTAGTTTACCTCTTTTTTTATTACACAAGTCCATAACTCCACCAACGAACTCGTTAGGCAATATTATGTTTGCTTTAGCAACGGGCTCCTCAATCCTTTCCACGTTTCCACGATCAGGATAATTGGCTGGATTATCAATAATAAGCTTATCTCCGTTAGCTAAAGTTAAATGATAAACAACGCCAGGAGATGTTGCAATCATGTCTATGTTGAACTCTCTTTCGATTCTTTCTTTGATAATCTCCATATGTAGTAAGCCTAAAAAACCACACCTAAAGCCAAAACCAAGCGCCTTTGATGTCTCTGGTTCAAACCTAAGAGAAGAATCATTAAGTTTAAGCTTCTGTAGTGCGTCTCTTAAGTCCTCATAATCATCACTGCTAACTGGGTAAAGACCGCAAAAAACCATGGATTGTGGCTCTTTATAGCCTGGTAGCGCTTCATCTGCTTGGTTATCAGCAAGAGTCACGGTATCACCTATCTTAACGTTTTCTATATTTTTAATGTTTCCAATTAAGTACCCTACTTCGCCAGTATTTAGAAAACCTGTCTTAATTTGATTTGGCTTAAAATAGCCTATCTCTGTTATGTCGTACTCTGAATCTGTTTGCATAAACTTAATCTTTTGACCTTCTTTGATGCTACCATCGATAACCCTTATCATTACTTCAACACCTCTGTAGCTATCAAAATACGAGTCGAAAACTAGTGCTTTCAGAGGTTTATTTACATCGCCCCTTGGTGGTGGCACAAAATTAACAATAGCCTCGAGGACGTTCTTTATGCCCTCCCCTGTTTTTGCGCTTACTGGTATATAGTCTGATGGTCCTAGTATTGACTCTACTTCTTTCATAACCTTTTCTGGCTCTGCTGCAGGAAGGTCTATTTTGTTAATTACTGGAAGAATCGTTAAATTATTCTCAATAGCCAAATAAATATTTGCTAGCGTCTGTGCCTCTATACCTTGTGTGGCATCCACAACTAAAAGTGCTCCCTCGCAAGCTGCTAAACTTCTAGAAACCTCATAGGTAAAATCAACGTGACCAGGAGTATCAATAAGGTTAAGCATGTATTCGTTGCCATCTTCTGCTGTATACATCATTCTGGCTGGTTGAAGCTTAATGGTTATTCCTCGTTCTTGCTCAAGCTCCATTGAATCTAAAATTTGCTTTTTCATGTCACGTTTATCTATGGTTCCAGTTACCTCTAAAAGCCTATCGGCTAAGGTAGATTTTCCATGGTCTATGTGTGCAATAATTGAAAAGTTTCTAATATATTTTTGATCCATGACGGTAATTATAAACTAAATACTACTTTTTCTAACTATTAATTTATCAAAGGGTGCTATCTTTTTTGGAATAGCTACTTTGTACCCGTTATGCGCATCACCTATTATTTCTAAAGTTTTACTATTTATCATGCTATCTATCACAATTGTTTGGTCTACTCCATTGTTTGGCATAATTATGGTTATTTCATCACCGACTGATATTTTGTCTCTAACATCTATCTCAATATTTGTACCATCTGAACTTGCTATACCAACCATCTTTACATCCTTAATATATCCAGATGACTCAAGATTAAAACTTCCTTTTTCTCCATCATAAAACCCTGTACTATAATCTCTATGAGAAACTTTTGTTAGCTCTTGTTTCGCCCAAGATAATGTATCTTCACTTAGTTTTCCTTTTAGGACCTCATCAATTACTTTCCTGTATACCCTAACAACATTTGCTACATAGTAGCTTGTCTTATTTCTGCCCTCTATTTTAAAAGAATCAACACCAATCTCTATAAGCTCAGGTATTTTTTCAACCAAACAAAGGTCTTTTGAGTTTAATATGTATGTCCCTCTTTCATCCTCTTCTATTTCTATAAAACTTTCGTCTTTCATATTTTGTCTTTCGTCTTTCATCTTGAACTCCCACCTACAAGGCTGAGCGCACTCTCCCCTGTTAGCATCTCTTCCCAAAAAATATTTACTTAAATGACATCTACCAGAATAGCTCATGCACATAGCTCCATGAATAAACATCTCTATCCCTATGGTTGTGTTTTTTCTTATGGAAACAATATCTTCTTTCGTAAGCTCTCTAGCGAGTATTACTCTACTAATTCCTTGCTTTTCCCAGAAAGAAACAGCTGATGAGTTGAGAGTATTAGCTTGAGTCGACAAATGAAACTCAACCTCTGGAACCTGCTCCTTTAATACTAAAAACATACCAGGATCAGATAAAATAAAAGCATCTGTCTTTATAGCTTTTAGCATGTGGCTTTTAGCTTTTAGCTGAAGGATGTCCCCTTCATGTGCAAACATATTTACTGCTAAATAGTGCTTTTTTCCCAGTGAATGCGCAAGCTCAGCACAACTACGAAGTTCCTCAACACTTAGCTCTGCCTTTGCTGTTCTTCGTAAAGAAAATCCTTCTAGTCCCTGATAAATGGCATCTGCTCCATATTTAAGAGCAAAATAGGCATTTTCATAATTACCTGCTGGTGCTAATAGTTCTGGTATTTTCATAATATTTAATTATCAACTCTTTTTATGGGTATTGCAAAACATTTTTATTTCAAGTTAGGATAGAAGCTTGAGGGTTGAGGGCGTTCCTATCCTTCCTGAATTTGTGAAATTTGTGCCTTTAGAGACGCTATTTTCTTATTATTATTTATTACATCACTTAAAGACATTTCATAGGCTTGTTGTTGTTCCAACTTTTCGATTTGCTTATTAAGAGCGACTCTTTGATTTTCTGCTACATTAAAATTATCCCAATCTTCCTGGTACTCTGCCATTCCTTTAACAAAGTCCCTCGCTCCTAAACTTACTCCTTCATACTTTTCTTCTTCATCTAATTCTTCAGCTGTTTTAAACAAATCACTACTATCGTCTCCAACTAAAAACTCATTACCTACCCAATCAAAAAAAGCTTCTTGCATTTCCTCTGTTTGTATCTTGTTAAGTACTTTGGCATCAAAAAAATTATTACCAGTCACAGCCCCTAAAAGGATATCAAAAGCTCCTGCCCCCGATATGTTGTTTAAACTGTTTTCACCTAAATTAACTTGCATCATTGCCTCCAATACCTACTTAACGCTTAATTAATTATTATATTTGTATGAAATATTTCTGTTGCTAATCCTACTTGTAACTCTTGTTGATAAATAAACCTGTATTCTTTATACTTTATGCAGAGGTGAAAAATGCTAAAACAAACGTTAACCCTTTGCTTACTTTTTATTGTTATCTTGTTAACAGGCTGTACGGCTGAAAAACTGCTTACTATTGAAGGTAGCAGAGCTGATGATTTATACATGAGCGCTATTTCTGCTATTAAAAAAGAAGTTAATACTTCTAACCTTAATTTTGATCTTTCCAGGAAGTCTGTTGCTTATTCCAATTATTCTGGAAATAACTTTCCCTCAAGTGTTGAGCTGACTTTTTCACAAAACGGAACTAATACTCTTGTAAAACTCAAAGCAGAAAACGCTAACGAAGATAATTTGTTGAATTTACAAAAAATCATCAACGATAGTTACTCTATCTACAAAAAATCACTTGAAGCAAATGATGACAATCCTGCTCCTCAGCTTCGAAGAATAGATATGGCTAAATGATAACTGACGCTTTAAAAATAGCTGATCGAATATTTGCCTCAAGGTTATTCGTTGGAACTGGTAAATTTTCCTCCCCGTTAATAATGAAAAAAGCTCTAGATGCTTCTGGTTCTGAAATGATAACTGTTGCACTAAGAAGAGTAGATTTAAGTAATCCAGATGATCACATTTTGCATCACCTAGACCTTCAAAAATGCCAACTTCTACCTAACACTGCTGGCGCACAATCTGCAGACGAAGCAATCAGGCTAGCCATGCTTTCCAGAGCATCCAGTCAAACTAACTGGATTAAATTAGAAGTAACGCCTGAACCAAGACATTTAATACCTGACAGCGAAGAAACCCTTAAAGCCACGAAGTTTTTGGTTAAAGAAGGTTTTATTGTTTTGCCGTACATGCAAGCAGACCCTATCCTCGCTAAAAAGTTGGAGGATGTTGGTGCTTCTACTGTTATGCCACTTGGTTCTCCAATTGGTTCAAACAAGGGACTTAAAACTAAAGAACTTATTAAAATAATAATTTCCAACTCAAATATACCTGTAATCGTTGATGCTGGTATTGGTGCTCCTTCGCATGCCTGTGAGGCAATGGAGCTAGGCGCTGACGCTGTTCTTGTTAACACCGCAATTGCAATTGCAAATGATCCTATCCTTATTGCCTCTGCTTTCAAGCATGCAGTTGAAGCTGGCAGAAAAGGATTTCTGGCTGGTTTAGCACAAGAATCTGATGGTGAAGCTTCTAGCCCACTATCTTGGCTCATAAAATGACATACTCAGCCTCTGCCTTCTCAAGACTTATTTCTCCGCTCTCTGATAGCGAACTAAATAAACTAGCTACCAACGCTAAACATCTAACAAAACAACATTTTGGAAACACTATCCAACTATACATACCCTTATATTTATCTAATGAGTGTTGTAACTCTTGTTTATATTGTGGGTTTAATAGGCATCAAAACATTAAAAGACAAACTTTGTCTCTTGATGAAGCAACCAAACAACTTCAAATAATTAAAGATAAAGGATTTGATAATATTTTGCTTTTAACTGGCGAACACAAGGCTTCCGTTGGTGTTGATTATTTAGTTCCTATTATAAAACAAGCACAAAAAATGTTCTCTTATGTCGCTCTTGAGATTTTTCCTTGCTCCACTGAGGAGTACTCTTCTCTCATTAGTGCTGGTGCTAGTGGTCTTACAATTTACCAAGAAACTTACAATAAAGAAGTTTACTCCAATATGCATCCTAGTGGTCCTAAAAAAGACTTCAGTTTTAGATTTGATTCACCAGAAAGAGCACTCAAAGCTGGCATGCGAAAAGTTGGTCTTGGTTTCTTGTTAGGCCTTACTGATTGGCGTGAAGAAGCCTACTTTTTAGCTGAACATCTTGATTATCTTATGAAAAATTACTGGAAAGCTGATTTTACAGTATCTTTTCCTCGTATTCATAAAGCACCAGACGGACTAGACACTAAAACAATTTCAGATAAAGACTTTGTTCAAATGATTCTAGCCTTTAGGATTGCCTTTCCGAAGGTTGGAATAATCCTGTCCACCAGAGAAAACGCTGAACTACGAGATAATCTCCTTGGACTTGGCGTTACCCAGATTAGCGCCGAATCAAAAACAAATCCAGGTGGCTATAGTGACAATACTTCTGATGAACAATTTCAGGTAAATGATGCTAGATCTCTTAGTGAAATAATAACAGCCCTTGAAAAAAACGGGTTCGACCCTGTTATAAAAGATTGGTCAACAATCTTGTCTTCAATTTCCCCTGTTTTATAAAAATATATTAGAAAAATAACATATTAAAAAATGGCGATAGATTAGAAAGCACAAGCATTGTAAGCCTTTGCTTTAATTTGTATTTCTACATTTTTGTAATTTGCAACTTTACTACTATTTCAGGATTGCAAAATAAATTTTTGTTTGTTAGGATACTTATCAACAATGAGTTATCCACAGGTAAACAACACAACTATTAGTATCATAGACGTATGGGAACACGTAGACGAGTACATTAAAGAAAAGCTAGGTAAGGTTTCTTATTCTACTTTTCAAAAAGCTGTCAAACCAATTTCGTTTCTTAATAACTCCCTTATTTTAGGGGTGCCCAATGCTTTTATGAAAAAATGGGTTTACGAAAAATGCGATTATCATATTAAAAAGTCTGTAAAACAGAATTTTAATATAGATATCATCCTTGAGCTTAATGTTAATGAGCAAATGAAACAAATAGTTGAGGATGAGCATTACGCAACTGAAAATGAGCGTCTTTCTAAAAATTCAGAGCTAGAAAAGCCTGTTGAAAGAAAAGCTTTTAGTATAGAACCGCAGGAATCTGCTTATATGCTTAACCCTAAGTATACCTACGACTCTTATGTTGTTGGTCAAAGTAATCGTTTTAGTCATGCTGCTTCACTTGCTGTCGCTAAAGCACCAGGGAAAGCTTATAATCCTTTCTTTATTTACGGTGGTGTTGGACTTGGGAAAACTCACCTAATGCATGCTATTGGCCATAAAGTTCAAGACCTTCATCCATATTTAAAGATTTTATATATTACCGCAGAAGAATTTACTAACCATCTTATTAGTTCTCTTCAAAATAATAAAATTAACGAATTTAGAGAAAAATATAGAAAAGTTGATGTTTTGCTTATCGACGATATTCCGTTTATCGCTGGTAAAGAAAAAACAGAAGAAGAATTTTTCCATACATTTAATTACTTGTATCAACTTAATAAACAAATAGTTATTACTTCTGATAGGCTTCCTAAAGATATACCATCTATTCAGGATAGACTTAAGTCTCGATTTGAATGGGGTTTATCAGCTGATATCCAAGCTCCTGACTTAGAAACAAGAATGGCTATCTTATATAAAAAATTAGAACCTGAATTTCAAAACATCCCTCAAGATGTTATCTATTACATTGCTTCTCAAATTCCTGGCAACATCAGAGAACTAGAGGGTGCTTTAATTAAAATTATTGCTTATTCGTCACTTATTAACCAAGAAATTAATATAAATCTCGCTAAAGATGTAATAAAAGACATTGTAAAAAACAATTCTAAAAAACCTATCTCTATCTCAAAAATAAAAAAATCAGTTGCTGAGTACTATAATATTGAATATGAAGGACTTTCAGCTAAAATTAGAACTAAAGAAATAGCTCACGCTAGACAAGTTGCTATGTTTTTATGTAGAGAACTCACTAATTTTTCTTTACCTAAGATAGGTGAAAATTTTGGTGGTAGAGATCACACGACTGTAATGCATGCTTGTGATAAAGTTAGAACTGATATTAAAAAAAATACTGATTTAAAAAGTGCCTTAAATCAGATTAAAACAACACTAATAGACTAAATTTTATTTTGTTGATAATGTTGTTAATAACTTATTAATAAGTTTAGATAAAAAGGGGATAAGTTAAATAATTATAATTTTGTTGATAACACTAGGAATATAATCTTATAAGTTGTGGAGATTATTTCATGATAACAATCGATAAAATTAAAGTTGTTCTAGATATAAACACCTATGATGAATAAGGGTTGAATATATAAAAATAATAAGGAGTAGTAATATGAATATAACCTGTGAAAAAAACAAACTATTAAAAATTTTATCAATAAGCATGAACTCAGTTAGTGAAAGAACAACAGTTGAAGCACTAAAATGTTTTAAATTAGAAACAAAAAGTAATTTACTAATCATCACAACAAATAATTTAAAGACAAATATTATTTGTACATTAGATGCACAAGTTGATTCTGAAGGAGTAACACTTGTACATGCAAAAACTTTTTATAATATAGTTAGTAAATTACCTTCAGAAGAAGTATCAATGTATTTAAGTGAAAATAATACATTACTTATAAGTAGTGGAGAATCAACATTTAATATTTTTACTGCTAACCCTGAAGAATTCCCAGAAAATATGGTTATTGATGAATATAAAGAGATAGTTTTAAGTAAAGATGTTTTTAAAGATATGGTAAGAAGAGTTTCTTTTGCAGCTTCAGAAGAGGAAGAAAAAGTAATATTAAATGGTGTATTACTAGATATTAGTAGTGAAAAGAAAAAAATAGTATTTGTTGCTGCTGATGGTTATAGATTAGCAAAAGATGATATTAAGTTTGAAGGAAAAGATTCTTTAAAAGCAATAATACCAATTAAGACAATTAAAGAAATTATTTCAATTTTTTCTATTAAAGAAACAGATAGTATAAAAATAAGACTAAGTGACGATAAAATTCTTTTTATTATTGAAGATATTCAAATGTATTCAAGATTAATAAACGGACAATTTCCAGATTATAATTTATTAATTCCTAAAGAGAAAAACTTAGACATTAAGATAAACAGAAAAGAATTTTTGGATGCGTGTGAGCGTATAAATATTATAGCTCAACGTAACTCTTATATGGTTAAAGTAGAGTTAGTTAATAAAGCACTAGTGATATCATCAATAACACCTGATTTTGGTGATGGAAGTGAAAAACTAAGCATTGTTTATGAAGGTGATAATAATATTAATGTTGTTTTTAATGTAAGACTAATGATGGATGTTTTAAAGAGTCTTGAAAGTGATTATGTTAAAATAGAGATTATTAATGACGAGAAACCATTGGTTATTAAAGAAGATAATAATCAAGAATATATTTATATAATGATGCCGATAAAAGTTAAAAGGTAATGCTCATAAAGAGTATTTATTTATATAACTTTAGAACTTTTACTGATAAGAAATTTACCTTTACTGATACTAATAATTTAATTATTGGTTTAAATGGTAAAGGTAAAAGTAACCTTATTGAAGCAATAAATTTTTTTTCATCAACCAAATCATTTAAAACAAACACAAATAAAGAAATAATAAGTTTTACCAAAAACGAATCATCACTTATAGCTGAAGTGGTAAATGAAAAAAAGGTAAGCAAAATCAATATTATTTTTAAAGAAGATGGATTTAAGAAAATATCACTTAATAATAACCTTCTTAGTAAGTCATCAGATTTATTAAAAGAGTTTACAGCCATCCTAATATCACCAAATGACGTTACGATTATTGATGGCTCACCAAGCATTAGAAGGAGATACTTAGATACAATATTAACCAAAACAGAAACAGGCTATATTGATAATATAAAAGAACAAAAAAGACTAATAGACATTAAGCGAAAAACATTAAAGGAGCCTCGTATAAACGAGCAGCTACTAAGTGTTTATCAGGAACAACTTCAGAAGGTAAACATTAAGATAGTGAAGAATAGAAGTCTTTTGCTTGAGGAAATAGAAGAAACATCTAATAATTATTTAAAAATACATTATCCAGAAGTAGGAGCAATTAGTTTGAGATATATAGACACTTTCATTAACTCAGATGTTAAGAAAGAGATAAATTATAAAGAGTGTTTATATGGATCTCACAGAGATGACTTTGAAATTTTATTAAACACAAAAGAAGCTAAGAAGTATAGTTCAACAGGAGAAAAAAGACTAATAAGCTTAATAATGAAAGTAAGTGAAAAACAACTATTTAATAGCAAACTAAATATTAAGCCAGTGTTGCTTTTAGATGATGCGTTTCTAGGTTTAGATGATGAAAGACAGACTATTTTTTATGAACTAATAGATAATGACCATCAAAAAATTCTTACAGCAACAGATGAGAGACATCAAGACAAGCTAAGCAATTTAAATATTATAAGGTTGTAAATATGAACATATTAAAAGATGTATTATTACAAAGCGGACTGAAAAATATTAAAGAAAGTCTTTTATTAAAGAGGGCGTATAAAGAAATAGTTAATGAAAAAATATTAGCAGTTACAACAGATTTGTTATATAAGAACAACACATTATTTATATATGTTAAAGATAATGTCTGGGCAACACAACTTATGCAGTATAAGCATACAATACTTAAGAGAGCTAAAGAAATAGTTAATACCACAAAGGATGTAAAAATTCAGGTAGCGTTTTCAGTAACAAGTGAAGAGGAAATTAAAACAAAAATAAAAAAGAAAAGAGACATCACCGGCTTAAAGCAAGATATAGAATCATGTGAGCCAAAGTACAGAGAAAAAATTAAAAATATAATATTAGAGTCAGCCAAACAATATGAGCATGTATGTGTTTCTTGCGGGAGCCCAATCATTTCTGAAAAAAACAACTTTTGTTCACTGTGTTTATCTCAAAATAAAGCAACCTGTTCGAAAAACGCACAAGAGATACTAAAAGAAACACCATGGATTAAATATGAAGAAATTGAGCAAAATCAAAGGAAAAACATAAATTATGAAAGATTTATGCAAGAAAAGAAGTTTAAAATCAATAGAATTTGTGATATTATTGAAAATGAATATTTAGATATTCAAAAAAACAAAAAACCGAATAAAGAGTTTTTTAAGTCTAAAATAGAGGAATTAGTAATTTTGAAAATAAGCATAGAGCCTTCAGAGTTAACAGAACAAATACTAGAGAACAATATTCCAAAAAAATGGTTCAAATTATACCAAAGCTAAGGAGAGAATGAATGTCGGGAACATATAATGCGTCAGATATTAAAGTTTTAGAAGGGTTAGAAGCTGTTCGTAAAAGACCAGCGATGTATATAGGTTCAACAGATAAAAGAGGGCTACACCATTTAATTTATGAAGTAGTAGACAACAGTATTGACGAAGCAATGGCAGGGTATTGTAATGAAATACTGGTCGCTTTTAACGAAGACGGTTCCGTAAGCGTAAAAGATAACGGAAGAGGAATTCCGATAGGAATACATGCAGAAAAAGGGGTTAGTGCTACAGAAGTAGTTTTAACAGTACTTCATGCTGGAGGAAAGTTCGAGGGAAAAGGCTATAAGGTTTCTGGAGGACTTCACGGGGTTGGTGTATCCTGCGTTAATGCATTATCTGAAACACTAATGGTAGAAGTTTTTAGAGAAGATAAAAGATACACGCAAACATTTAAAAGAGGAGTACCGCAGCCACCTGTTTTAGAAGACGCTAAAGGTCATGCAACAGGAACAACAGTAACGTTTTATCCTGATGCTCAAATATTTGAAACATTAGAATTTGAACACGCATTAATTTTATCTAGAATGAAAGAATTGTCTTACTTAAACAGAGGACTAAAAATAATTTTAGAAGACAACAGACCAGAAGAAAAAATAAGAGATGAATTTAAGTTTGATGGCGGTATTTTAGAGTATATTAAGGCAATAGATTCTACAAAAGAAGAGTTGCTTAAAGAGCCTTATTATTTTTCTAAAGAAACCGATAAAGCAGAAGTTGAAATAGCAATTAATTATACTAAGAATTATTACGACGAACACGTAATCTCCTTTGTTAATAACATAAGAACAAGAGAGGGTGGAACACACGTAGTAGGTTTTAAAACAGCACTTACAAGATCCTTAAACTCATTTGCTAAGAAGCATAAAGTATTTAAGGGCAGTGAAATTCTTACGGGTAACGATGTAAAAGAAGGCTTAACAGCTATTATTTCTGTTAAGATTCAAGATCCTCAGTTTGAAGGACAAACAAAAACTAAACTAGGAAATAGTGACGTAAGAGGCATTGTTGATAGCGTTGTAGCAGAAGGATTAGAGCTAGCTCTTGAAAGAGATCCTAATGCAGCTAAACTAATTATTCAGAAATCTTTACTAGCAGCTAAGGCAAGAGAGGCTGCCAGAAAAGCGCAAGAACTTGCAAGAAGAAAAAATGTTTTAGAAAGTACAACACTTCCAGGTAAGCTATCTGACTGTACAGAATCAGACCCAGCTAAATCTGAGCTATTCATAGTTGAGGGAGATTCTGCGGGCGGTTCAGCAAAACAAGGAAGAGATAGATACTATCAAGCAATCCTTCCATTAAGAGGAAAAATCATTAATGTTGAGAAAGCAAGACTTGATAAATTATTAGCTAACGAAGAAGTTAAGGCATTAATTACAGCAATAGGTCCAGAGGTTATTGCTAATATGGATAAGTCAGATGAAGATATGCCAATAGAAGAAGTATTAAAGAAGGTTAGATACCACAAGATAGTAATCATGACCGACGCGGACGTTGACGGTGCACACATTAGAACACTTCTTTTAACGTTTTTTTATAGATATGCCAGAGCAATAGTTGAGGCAGGACTTGTATATGCAGCACAGCCACCACTATATTTGATAAGAAAAGGAAACAGAAAACAGTATGTTTACAATGAAGAGCAAAAAAACGAAGTAATAAGTGAATTAACCTTATCAGGGGTTTCCATTAAGACTAAAAAAGGAAAAGTTTTAGAAGGACCAGAAATTCTTGTGTATGTTGAAAAGCTTAGAAAATACAAAACCGTTTTATTAGAAGCTGACAGATTTTCAGTAGATAAAACAAAACTGAAAGATGTTTTATCAAATATGGATATTCCAAGGTTTATTGAGATTAAAAAAGCCTATAACGAAATGAATGAAGAGTTTATTAATGCAATAGAAAGCGAACAAGATAAATTTATTTATGACTTATATGTTGCAAAACAAATGGATATGGAGCTTATAAAAGAAGTAATGCATTATGATGACATTATGGAAGCTGAAACAGCACCATACGAGGTTACTGTTGTAGATAAAATAGACATGGTAGACGATAATGCCTTGTTGGTTGAGTTTATTGATAAACTAGCAATAAGAGGTCTTTATATACAACGATACAAAGGTTTAGGGGAAATGAATCCAGACCAATTATGGGAAACAACAATGGACCCACTTAAGAGAACATTACTTCAAATCACACTCGAAGACAGCGAAGTTGCAGATGAAACATTTACAATTTTAATGGGTAGTGATGTAGCACCAAGAAAGAATTTTATTGAGACATACGCCAAACAAGTAAAATGGCTGGATGTTTAGGGCATAGAAAGGAAGAAACAATAAATGCAAGAAGATCTATTTTCAACAATAAGTATTAAACCAGTGAACATAGAAGACGAGATGAAGTCTTCTTATATCGAATATGCGATGAGTGTTATCGTTGGTCGTGCGTTACCAGATGTAAGAGATGGATTAAAGCCAGTTCATAGAAGAATCCTTTATGCTATGCACGAACAAGGAATCACTCATGATAAACCTTATAAAAAGTCAGCCAGAGTAGTAGGGGAAGTTTTAGGTAAATATCATCCACACGGCGATACTGCAGTTTATGATTCTATGGTTAGAATGGCGCAAGACTTTTCATTACGTTACCCAATGATTGATGGTCAAGGTAACTTTGGTTCAGTTGATGGAGATAATGCGGCTGCGATGAGGTATACAGAAGCAAGAATGTCTAGAATAGCAGCTGAAATGTTAGCTGATATTGAAAAGAATACAGTTGCTTTTACACCTAATTTTGATGAATCACTAGGTGAGCCAGAAGTATTACCTTCTAAACTACCAAGCTTACTAATAAATGGTAGTTCAGGTATTGCAGTTGGTATGGCAACAAACATTCCTCCACATAATCTTTCTGAGGTATTAGATGGATTAGTTGCTTTAATAGATAATCCAGATATAACACCAATGCAATTAATGGGCTTTATCAAAGGTCCAGACTTTCCAACAGGTGGTATCGTTAGAGGATATAACGGTATTGTTGAGGCATATACTACAGGCAAGGGTATTATTAAACTTCAAGCAAAATACCATATTGAAGAAGTAAAAAGTAAGAAAAGAAAAGCAATAATCGTAACTGAGCTTCCATACACAGTTAATAAAGCACAGTTGATTATTAAAATAGCAGATTTAGTTAAAGAAAAAGTATTTAACGGTATCGCAGACCTTAGAGATGAATCAGACAGAAAAGGTATGAGAATATATATTGAGCTTAAAAAGGAAGCTAATGAAGATATAGTATTAAACCTACTAATGAAGCATACAAGCTTGTTCATGAGCTATGGTATTAACATAGTTGCATTAGATAATGGTCAGCCAAAACAGCTTAACTTAAAGGAAATGCTTGTAAAGTTTTTAGAGCATAGATTTATTGTTGTAAAAAGAGCAGTTGAGTTTGATTTAAACAAAGCACAAGCAAGAGCACATATTTTAGAAGGTCTAAGGATTGCACTTCAGAATCTTGATGAGGTTATTGAGCTTATTAGAGCTAGCGCAACAGCTACAGATGCAAGAGACGCGCTTGTTGCAAGGTTTGCATTGTCTGAAATACAAGCTCAAGCTATTTTGGATATGAAGCTCCAAAGATTAACAGGCCTTGAAAGAGAAAAAATTGAAATAGAATACAATGAATTACTAGAGAAGATAGCTGATATGTTAGACATTCTTTCTAAGAAAAGTAGACTATTAGATATTATTAAAGCAGATTGTTTTTACCTTAAGGAAAAGTTTGGTGATGAAAGAAAAACTGAGCTTGCAGATGGTCTTGAGGATATTAACATGGAAGACCTTATTCAAGAAGAAAAGGTAGCTGTTTTCTTTACTAAGTTTGGATTTGTAAAGAGATTAGCAGTTGATACTTTTAGAACACAGCTAAGAGGTGGAAGAGGTATTGGCGGTATGGTTACAAGAGAAGGTGATATTATCGAAAAAGTTGTTATCACTTCTACACATAGCTATCTGGTTTGTTTTACTTCCGAAGGTAAAGCTTATAAAACAAAAGTTTATAACATACCAGAAGAGTCTCGTTATAGTAAGGGGTCTTCCATTAAAAATGTTCTAAACATCAAAGAAGAAGAGAAAGTCACAACTGGTGTTGTAATAGAGAATTTTGATGTTGATGATCAATATTTATTAATGACAACAGTTCATGGTGTTGTTAAGAGATCAAAAGTATCAGATTTTAAGAATATTAGAACAACTGGTATTATCGCAATAACACTAGACGAGGGTGATGAGCTAAGATGGATTGAGATTACTAATGGAAAAATGGATGTATTAATGGTTAGCAGTAACGGTATGGTAATTCGTTTTGACGAAGAACAAGTTCGTTCTGTAGGTCGTACAGCAAGAGGCGTGCGAGGAATGAAGCTTAGAGCAAAGGATATCATAGTTGGTAACAGCATTATTAATCCTGATGAAGAAAAAGAAAGCTTGCTTATGATAGCTACAACAGGTATTGGTAAGAGAACACAGGTTAATAACTTTAGAGTCCAGAATAGAGCTGGTATCGGTGTTATTGGTATTAAACTAAAAGCAGACGATAAGCTAGCTGGTGGTCTTGTTGTTCAACCGGATGACGAAGTAATTATTGTTTCTTCTAAAGGTACTGTTTCCAGACAAGCCGTTAAGTCAATCTCTTCTCAAGGTAGAGCTGCAAGAGGAGTTAAGGTTCAAAAGTTAGACGGTGGTGACAGCGTAGTAGCTTTTGCAAAACTTCTTGAAGAAGACGTGGAAGAGAGCCAAGAATAAGTGGGTTTTTCTTTAGGGATAGTAGGGCTTCCGAATGTTGGTAAGTCAACGCTTTTTAATGCAATAACCAAGGCAGGAGCAGAGGCTAGTAACTATCCTTTTTGTACAATTGATCCTAATGTTGGAGTTGTAACTGTACCAGACGAAAGATTAGAAGTACTTTCTATGATTTCAGGTTCAAAGCAATTACTACCTACAGCTATAGAGTTTGTTGATATTGCTGGACTTGTTAAAGGTGCATCTAAAGGCGAGGGTTTAGGCAACCAGTTTTTAGCTAACATTAGAGAAGTTAGTGCTATCGTTCATGTTGTAAGGTGTTTTGAAAATTCTCAGGTAATACACGTAGATGGCTCAGTCGATCCAATTAGGGATATAGACGTAATAAATACAGAGCTTATTTTGGCAGACTTACAAACTGTAGAAAAAAGAGTTCAAGCAGTTCAAAAGAAAGCTAAGGGTGGCCAAGACAAAGAGGCGATAGCACAGTTTAATTGTTTTTCAAGGGTTTTTGAGGCATTATCAGCAGGAAAACCGGCAAGAGCAGTGGACCTAAACGAAGATGAAGAGAAAATGATTAGGCAAATTAGCTTGCTTACTTTTAAGCCAGTAATTTATGCAGCCAATGTTAGCGAAGAAGATATTATAAGTGGTGAGGATAATAACTTTGTTAAACGAGTAAAAGAATTTGTGAAAAGCGAGAATAATGAAGTTGTTGTAATTTCAGCTCAAATAGAATCAGAGATATCCCAGTTAGAAGAAGCAGAAGCTAAAGAGTTTCTAAAAGAGATGGGCATGAAAGAATCAGGATTGTCTCAATTAGTAGGTTCAAGCTATAAGCTGTTAGGATTAATAACCTATTTAACAACTGGCGAGAAGGAAACTAGAGCCTGGACAATTAGAAAAGGAACAAAAGCTCCTGGAGCAGCCGGAGTAATTCACACTGATTTTGAAAGAGGGTTTATTAAGGCAGAAATAGTAGCCTATGAGGACCTAAAATCAGCAGGAAGCATGGCAAAAGCCAAAGAGAATGGTACGGTTAGGCTCGAAGGCAAAGAATATATTATGCACGATGGTGACGTTGTTGTTTTTAAGTTTAACGTCTAGCGTACAGTTTTATTTTCGGCTTGTATTTCTAATAGAATTCGAATAGCTTCATCAGGATCCTTATCTTCAATAGTGTCAAACAAAGGGGTTAGATTACCTTGATATTGGATAAACGGGCATTTGCTCCACGCAAGGATTGTTTCAAGGGAGATACCTTTTTCAATTAGTTGTTTTCCAAAAACATCTGTTTTAAGAAAGTGTGTGTTTTTTGTAGGGTCGTTCCAAATCCAGCGCTCAAGCATTGCTTCAAAGGGTGAAGCACTAGCGTGTAGACCATTATTCATACCATCAATAATTATCCCGTATTCGTTTGACAAAGCTTTTAATTCGTTACGTATTTCCATGAGCTTAGCTCTAAAGGATTGCCATGTTCCAGAGAAGGAAACTTCAGTCAGGAGGATAGATGCGTTTGGCATTGTAAATACTTCTAGTAGTTTTGGTATAAAGGCATTTGTAACAATATAATCTATGTTATTGTGCTTAATAGTTCCAAATCTGACGCCAGCAATCTTTGTAACATTCTTTGATTGTGTCCAAAGGTCGTTTAGAGCAATAGCCGATAAGCTGAATTCTTCCATAAAACCATAGCCACTTTTGATTTTATTTTGCTTAATAGCTTCCTCAAAAGATAAACCAAAAGTTTTAAGAAACCTTAGCCTATCAGCATCATTTAAAGCGAATTCTGAAGGTTTTTTAATAGTATTTTGGTAATGAGCACCATAATGTCTTTGTATTAATTGTTGTGCATCAATTTCAGCTCCTATGAAAGTTTTAGGTTCTGTAATTTTTTTTATCCCATATTTGTCTAATAGCGCCCACGCTTTAGTAATAGCTTTTTCATTAACAGTAACAGTAGGTTTTATGAATAATATAGCTTTTTTAGCTGGATTAATGGCGATTATTTTTAAGTTCATTACACGACTCCTGATATTTAAATATATAGTATTATCGTAACTAAAATTATGGATTCCCAACAAAATTATGGTGCGTCAAATATTGTTGCTCCTTTTATTAATTAAGTGTAGAATGTTAAGTTATAATTAATGTCCTTGTGTCAAAACACAACACAGTAACAGTTTAAACGGAGGTGAAGAAGCAGATGACAGTAAAGATTAAGTTACAAAGAAGAGGAAGAGCGAAGAAACCTGTTTACAGGGTTGTTATCCAAGATTCTAGAACAGCAAGAGATGGAAAGACTATTGATATTATTGGTCAATACAATCCTTTGTCTGAACCTATGGTTCTTGAGTTAGATGATGAAAAGGTGAAGCAGTGGTTAGGTAATGGTGCTCAGCCAACAGAAACAGTTGAAAGACTACTAATTAATAAGGGCTATATTCAAGCAAAAAAACAAAAAGTTGCTCCAGCAAGCAAAGAAGCAGTAAAAGAGCCAGCAAAAAAAACAACTAAAAAAGCAGCAGAAGAAGCTTAAGTAATTACAACGTAGGAGGAAGAACGATGAAAGATTTATTAGAATTACTAACAAAGGCACTTGTCGATAATCCAGAAGAAGTAGATATTAAAGAAACTGTTGGAGAAAGCATAATCATTCTTGAGATAAAAGTAAGTCAAGATGATGTTGGCAAAGTTATTGGTAAAGAAGGAAGAATAGCAAATGCTATAAGAACTGTTGTAAAAGCTGCTGCTGCAAAGCAAGGCAAAAAAGTAACAGTTGAGATTATAACTAAGTAAGGAGCTTAAAATGGCAAAATCTGTTACTTTAAAGAGAACCGTAACTATAAAAGCAATTGTTACAGAAGATTTTAAGAAGTATCTAACATATGAGTTAGAGACATCAATTAAAGACTTACAAAGAAAGCTAACAGATATTGAAAAGCAAGCTAAAGATCTTATTACATCGTTAGAAAAAAGCGGAGCAGCTGATCAAGTTAAAATGATTAACCAGCAACTTCAAATCGAAAAACAACAGCAAGAAAACACAATTGCTGACCTTCAAAAAAGAATTGGAGATGCTAAAAACCTTCAATTAGACACTGAGTTTATCCAAGGAACAATTGATGGTTTTACGACTGTTAAAACAGGCGACAACTTATATCAGAAACTTGGAGCATTAGAAATAATTGTAAAAGACGGTGTTGTTCAAGACATTAAAGGAGAGCAGGACTAATTATCCTGCTCTTTTAAACCTTGTTTTTTCCTGTTGCTAGAATAATAAAACCACATGGCGTAAAAGGAGAAATTAAACTACTTCCGATTAAAGAAGTTTTTGCTCCATTGTTAGTTACTCAAAATTTTTTTTATCTTCAAGAAAATAAGCTCAAAGTTTCCTATATTAAAGACTATAAGCAAGGTTTTATTCTAAAATTAGTTGGTATTAATGATATGGATGTTGCTGAGGAATTAAGAGATGAGGAGCTAGCTGTTGATTCAAAAATAGCTTTAGATTATTTCAAAGAAGAAGGAATATATTTTACAGAACAGTGGATTGGTTATCAAGTAATTGATGAGAACGATAAACCTGTAGGAGTTATAGAGGATATATTATTTACAGGCGCCAATGATGTGTTAGTTGTTCAAGGAGCAAGTGAGATATTAGTTCCAGTGGTTGAGGATTTTATTCTTGATGTTGATGAAGAAAGTAAAGTTGTTAAGATAAATACGCCAGAATACGATAAATGATAAAAGAAATATCAGTTTTAACTTTATTTCCAGAAGTTGTAAAAACATATTTTTCAGAAAGTATACTTGGAAGAGCCCAGAGCGAGAAAAAGGTGTCTTTAAATGTTTATAATATTAGAGAAAAAGCAAATAATAAACACAATAAAGTAGATGATATTCCTTTTGGTGGTGCTACTGGCATGGTAATAAGAGTTGAGCCAGTGAAACTATTTTTAGATGAGTTAAAAACAGAAAACACCTATGTTGTTATGACCTCTCCAAAGGGAAGAACTTTAAATTATGCTAAATTGCAGCAGTTATTAGCTAAAGATAAAGTGATAATTATTTCAGGTCATTATGAGGGAATAGATAGTAGAATAGAGGGTTATATAGATGATGAAATATCAATAGGAGACTTTATTTTAACGGGTGGAGAGCTTCCTGCGATGGTAATTGCCGATGCTTTAGTTAGGCTTATTCCAGGTGTTTTAGGAAATGATCTTTCTGCTACTGAGGATTCTTTTTCAAGTGGTTTACTGGATTGGGATGTGTATACTAGGCCTAGAGAGTTTGACGAAAGACAGGTTCCTGAGGTATTATTGTCCGGCGATCATAAAAAAATAGAGCATTGGAAGAAAAAAAGTGCTATAATGAACAGCCTTGTGCATAGACCTAGTGTTTTAGCGCAATATAAATTTAATAATGAAGAAACAAAAATCCTAAAGGATTTTTTAAAGGAGGATGGAATAGCGTGAGTAATGTAATACAGGAAATAGAAAAAGAACAGATGAAAGAAAACGTTGTAGACTTCAATATTGGAGATACTATAAAGGTATTTTACAAAATTATTGAAGGTAAAAAAGAAAGAATACAGCCTTTTGAGGGCGTAGTAACAAGAATACAAGGCGGAGGGATTACAAAGGCATTTACAGTTAGAAAAGTTGTAGGTGGCGTAGGTGTTGAGAAAACATATCTAATTCATTCACCAAAGATTACTGAAATTACAGTATTAAGAGAAGGTAAGGCCAGAAAAGCTAAGTTGTTCTATTTAAGAGACAGAGTAGGAAGCAAGGCTAACAAGATAAAGGCCAGAGATCCAAGATTTAATTAATAATGGGCTACTTAAAAGAAGCCATTCTTAAAGCATTACATTTTATAGGGACAGTTATTATAGCTGTCCTTATTGCTTTTTTTATAAAGGAATTTTTTTTAGAGTTTCAATTAATACCAACAGGATCAATGATACCTTATTTTGAGGTGGGAGATAGATTGGTAGTAAATAGACTTTCTTTTGGAGTACAAAACCCACTTTATAATGCGAAAAAGAAGAAGAGTATAATGCTTTTAATGCCAAACCCTTTATATAGGGCAAACATGCCTTTTTCAGACAATCAGTACTATTATAAACGGGACTATAAATTAAACAGATATGATATAGTAGTGTTTTTTCCACCAGAGGAGCCTGTTTGGGGTAGAGAATATTCTTTTGCAGGTGATAAGCGAAGAACAAGTTATTTTGAGCCACCGCAGCTATTGGGCGAGAAGTACGTTAAAAGAATACTTGGGTTACCGGGTGAAGTGTTAGAGATAAAGGATGGGTTTATTTATATTAATGGAAAGAAACTACAAGAACCATTTCCGGTTAATAGAGATTATTTTGAGTTTGGGCCTGTAATAGTTCCTGATAAATGCTATTTTATGATAGGAGATAATAGACCAAGAAGTAGTGATAGTCGCTATTGGGGGCCAGTACCAGAAGAAAATTTGTTAGGAAAAGCATTGTTTGTTTTTTGGCCAATTAATAGGGCAAAGAAGGTAGAGAGTTATGGGGCAATCTTTAACTGAAGAAGAGAAAAGAGAACTTCAAGAAGCACTTGCTGAGCTAAAAGAAAATATAGCGCTAGCAAAGCCAAAGATTCTTAAGTTAAAAGAAATGATTAAGAACAAAGAACCTTTGTCAAAAGAGCAAAGGGAAGTAATGTTGAAGTTTAAAAGATCAATGGACTTAATTCAAGCCATGAAGGATCAAGGGTTTATTTAAAATGCGCCTGTAGCTCAGCTGGATAGAGCGTCTGTCTACGGAACAGAAGGCCGGGGATTCGAATTCCTCCAGGCGCACCACTTTTTATTTTTTCGAATAAGTTAGTTTATCGTCTTTTAAGCCCACACTAATAGCTGAGCCAGGTGTTAGGTCTCTATCAATTAAAAGATCAGAAATAGGGTCTTCTATGTATTCTTGAATGGCTTTTCTGATAGGTCTGGCGCCTTTGTTTGCTTCAAAAGATTTGTCGATTATCCATGCTCTTGCTTTTGGTGATACTTTAATTGTTATTTCTTTCGATTTAACTCTTTTATTTATATCATCAATAAATAGTTGACCAATTTCTTCAAGATTTTCTTTGGTAAGAGAGGTAAAAACTATTACATCATCAACACGATTTATAAATTCAGGTCTGAATGTTTCTTTAATGTCAGCCATAATTTTTTCTTTCATTCTTTCATAATCAGCTTTTTCAGAGGTGTTGGTTTTAAAACCAAAACTAGTGTTATTTTCAATAGTTTTTGCTCCAACATTGGAAGTCATTAGGATAATAGTATTTTTAAAATCTATTAGCTTACCTGTAGAATCTGTTAATCTACCGTCTTCCATTACCTGCAGTAGAAGATTAAGAACCTCTGGATGGGCTTTTTCTATTTCATCAAATAAGACAATAGAGAAAGGTTTTTGTCTAACAGGTTCAGTTAATAAACCGCCCTCATTATAGCCAACATAGCCAGGAGGAGAACCGATTAGCCTAGAAGTAGTGTGCTTCTCTGTGTATTCGCTCATGTCAATTCTAATAATCGAATCTTCTTTACCAAATAAATAGATAGCTAACTGTTTAGCTAGTTCAGTTTTTCCTACACCACTAGGTCCAAGGAATAGAAATGAGCCAGTAGGTCTTTTAGGGTCCTTGAGACCAGCCTTTGATCTTTTAATTGCTTTGGCAAGCGAGTGAATAGCTTCTGTTTGACCTACTACCTTAACAGCTAGCTCTTCAGCCATTTTTTTTAGCCTAATTGCTTCTGAGGTAGATAAGTCTTGAAGCGGTATTCCGGTCCAAGTAGAAACCACATTAATAATGGAGGAGGTAGTTACTGATATAATTCTATCCTTACCTTCAGGAGGAGTTGTTTTAGATGCCTCTAGCATCTCTGTTGAAGCTGCTTCATCAATTAAGTCAACAGCCTTATCTGGTAGTTGTCTGTTGGTTATGTATCTTATGGAATAATGCACAGCACTTTCAAGTGCTTCGTCTGTTATTTTAACTTTGTGATATTCTTCGTATTTTGTTCTTATTCCTTTTAAAATACTTAGAGTGTCTTCCTCAGAAGGTGGGTCTATAAAGATAGATTGAAATCTTCTTTCAAGCGCAGCGTCGTTCTCAATAGACTTTCTGTATTCGTTAATAGTTGTTGCTCCAATACACTGTATTTCACCTCTTGCTAAGGATGGCTTCATCATATTGGCTGCATCCAGCGAACCTTCTGAGTTTCCAGTTCCGATAATAGTATGGATTTCATCAATAAATAGAATAGTAGTGTTATCGTTTTTTACCTCTTCAATAATTTTTTTGATTCTTTCTTCAAATTCACCTCTAAATCTTGTTCCCGCAACCAATAGACCAAGGTCTAGAGTTATTACTCTTTTATTGAGAAGATTTGGAGGAACTTCGCCGTTCACTATTAGCTGTGCAAGCCCTTCAACGATAGCAGTTTTACCTACTCCAGCCTCACCTGTTAGTACTGGATTATTTTTGGTTCTTCTGCTTAGAATTTGCATAATTCTTTTTATTTCATTTGTTCTACCAATAACAGGGTCAAGCTTGTTTTCTTTTGCAAGTTTTGTTAAATCTAGACCATAGATATCGAGAGTTGGCGTTGGGTTTTTTTGTGTTTTCTCTGTTGTTGTAGTTTCTTCAGTATAGTTTTCGCTAAGCAAAGAGAGAATCTCCTCTTTAATTTTAGTAGAATCAATATTGGATTCTGCTAGTATAGTTGAAATCCCAGTAGAAGAATCTTTAATGATTGCTAAAAATAAATGTTCAATTGCAACATTATTGTGGCCAAGCTGACGAGCTTCGTCCCAAGTTTGTGAAAGAAGACTTTTTACTTGAGGAGAAAAGGGAATAGTATCATTTTTGTAGTTTCCCTTATATTCTTGAATGTTTTTTTGAATAACACTTCTAATAATATTAATATCAATATTGAGATTATTTAGTGCCTTGATAACAACAGAGTCTTCTACTTTTAAGATTCCATAAAATATTAACTCATTATTAATAAATGGTATTTGTAGTTTTTTTGCTTTTTCTTGAGCATACATTATTACTTGTATGGCTTCTTGGGTAAATTTTGAGAACATAGTTAAGATATCCCACCTTTAAATCAATTTTTTTAATATTACAAAAACACCCTCTAAAATGCAAGGAAAATCCAAAGATAGCTTGATTTTTGACATTTTAAAGAAAAGTCGGGGTCGTTTTCTTGACTTTTGAATTTATATTGAGTATAGTCCAATTATAGTTTGAAAAATAAGGAGGTGAACATTATGAACAAAGGGCAATTAATTGATGCAGTATCTTCAGATACTGGTTTGAAAAAATCAGATATTTCAAAGGCACTGGACTCCATACTTGATAATGTACAAGGTGCATTAAAGAGCGGAAGTGATGTATCTTTAGTAGGATTTGGTACTTGGAAGAAAAAACAAAGAGCAGCCAGATCAGGAAGAAATCCACAAACAGGCCAAACAATAAAAATCCCTGCGAAGAACACAGTTTCTTTCAGTGCAGGTAAACAGTTAAAGGAATCAGTTAACTAATAATTGAACCTAATGAATACCCCTCCACAAGAGGGGTATTTTATTGCCCTATAAATTACGTACTCAAATATATTTAAAATAAAGTTGACGAAAATAAACGCATGAAGTACTATATGTATAGCCGGCAAGATATAAAAATACGAAAGGAGAATCAGATGAGTGCTTATAATCATGTAACATTGGTTGGAAATTTAGTAAAAGATCCTGAGACAAAAAAGGTAGGAAAAAGAAGTAAAACAGACTTTACTCTTGCAGTAGAGCGGTTTGCAGGAAAGGAAAAGGAGGCTGAGGTTGATTTCTTTAATGTTGTAACGTGGGGAAAGTTAGCTGAAATAGGTGGTGAATATTTAAAAAAGGGTAAGAAGGTTCTGGTAGATGGAAGAATTCAAGTGCGTTCTTACGAGGTAGATAAGCAAAGACGCTGGATTACAGAGGTCATTGCTGAAAACTTGAAGTTTCTTTCAGTAAAACAATCGCTAGCTACTGTTGGCGATTAATATATATGCTAATATGTAAGCAAGAGGGCAGATTATCTGCTTTTTTGCTTACATATTTTAATGCTCATTTTATTGTTTTATGACAGATTTGCATGTTATACTCAGTAATAATTAAGAGCATAGAGACAGAGGGTTAAAGTGGTAAAAGCAAAACAAATATTGCTTTTGGGGTTATTCGTCTTATTTTTTTATGTGCCAGTTAGTGCACAATCATTATTGGATAACCAAAAGCACTTAGAAGATACAGTTCAATCAGCGTTAGATAGGATCCTTGGTCCAGATAACTCTATTGTTTATATTTCACTATTAGGCGAATCAGAAAAGTTCGAGATAAGGTATACATCTTTACCTCAAATTGATGGAATGGACTCAAGGGGATCTGGTGGCTCACAACAGACAGTTGTTCCAGGTATTCCATCACTCAAGTTTCTTACCCAGGGTGGTGGCGGAGAAGGCGTTCCACTTAACTATGAAATAGTTCAGAGACCACCTATTGTTAATAATAAAGATGTTGTACTAATTTTAGATAATAAAATTAAAATGGGTGACTTGAGAGCGGCAAAAACTTTTGTTACAAAGTTTTTAGAGTTAGATGAAAATGCAGGCGATAAATTCACAATATTAAGAGAAAATTTTTCCACAATGCAGAAGTCTGATAAATCAGCATCAAGCGTAACTTCTAAAAAGAAAAACGACTGGACTCCAATAATCGTTATATCAGTTATTGTATTGTTGTTATTAATTATTGGCATTGTGTTACTAAAAATACTACCAAATAGAGGCAAGAAAGATAAGTCTGGAGCAGGTGAAGATGGAGCAGGTGCAGAAAAAGAATCAGCAGGATCCGGAAAAGGTGCTGCTGGAGCAGGAAGTGGTTCAGGTTCTGGAGCTGGCGCTGGTGAGGGTGCTGGAGCAGGTGAGGGCAAAGGTTCAGATGCTGGTGAGGCAGGAGTGCCAATGAGCGCAGCTGAAAAACAGAAAAGAGATGCAGAGCAGAAAAAGAAAAAAGAAGAAGAAGCTAAAAAACAAGAAGAAGAAGAAAAGTTACTTGAAATGCAGAAAGGTATTTTAGGTAATGGTGAAAGATATTTTAATTTTATTGATGAGGAAAATGTATTTAAGTTAAAATTTTTATTACAAGTTAAGATAGCGCTTCAGCAAGCCTCTCCAAGGACAATAGCTGTTGTAATGTCTTGCTTGCCATTTAAGATAGCGTCTTCTATTTTGGTTGAGTATCCAGCTAAAATACAGGCAGAAATTGTAAATAATATTATGTCATTACAGCATTATCCTGATAGTGAGATGCAAGTGTTGGAAAACGAGATAAAAGAAAATATAGAATATTTATTCGGGGGAAGAAATAGGCTCAAGTTAATTATTGAAAGAATACCGGGAGAAGATAAGAAAAAGATATTGGACATTATTTCATCTAAATATCCAGGTATTGCAGATGAAGTTAATGCTCTAATTTTCTTATTTGATGATTTATTAAAACTTGATACAAATGTTATTGCGAGGGTATTTAGCGATATGGATACCGAGGTAATTGCAACGTCATTAGTACATGTTGATCCAGAGAGACAAAGAAAAGTTATCAACACATTGGCAAGAGGCATTCAAGCAATGGTTGATCAATGGTTAGCGCTAAAGTCTAACACAGCATCTAAGTTTGATGTTGAGGAAGCAAGGCAGAAGGTATTGAGTTACGCTCAGCACTTAGAGCGAGAAGGGTTTATTGAATTATAAAATGGTAGATAAACAAGATATAATAAATTTAGTTGGAAATGAAACTGTTAATATTGACCAAGTCAAGAAAGAACACTTTGCATATATAAACAAAGAGAATGCCTATCATACAGCACACGTTTTAAAAAAGATTATTAAATCAAAAGAAGAGAATATGAAATATTTATATTTAGTTATATCTTCTGTTGAGCCAGATGTTGCACAGAGAATTATGGAAGAGTTTGATGATGAAATGAGAGCTCAGATAATAGCCGAGATGCTTTCGCTTATTCAGTTTACAAAGAAAGAAATAGAGCAATTTGATAAAATATTGAGAAAACTATTAACAGAGCAGTTTGGTGGAAGATACGTTCTTGCTAAAATAGTTGAGTTTTTAGATATTGATCAAAAGACATTGTTAAATGATACAGTAGCCTCTCGATATCCAGAAACAGCTTCTTCATTTAGAAAAATTATGTTGTTTTTTGAAGATTTATTTAATGTATCAGATAAAGACTTTGCAAGGATTTTTTCAGATATACCTTCAGATGTTTTATCGATAGCTTTTTGCCAAATGCCAGAAGATAAGATAGAAAAATTGTATGGGGTTATGCCAAAAGGTATAAAGAATATGGTTCAACAAGGTATTGAATTCGGGAAAAATAAATATTCAAAGACTGAAATCAAGAAATCACAGCAGTACATTATTGAGTACTCAAAGAACCTAGAAGTAGATGGTTTCATAGAGCCAATACTAGGAGATGATGTAGCAAAAGCTAAAAAGTAATTTGTAGTCTAGGGGGGACAACATGGATATTTTCTTTTTTATTGGTATGATAGGAACGTTTTTGGTTTTGGTGCTTTCTGTGCCAGATATATTTGTACATCCTGCAACTTATATGCAGTTAGAGTCAGCAATAATGGTAATAGGTGGAACAATAACATTATTTATTGTGTCATCATCAGCATCTGAGTTAAAAGGTGTTCTATCATCTTTTAGAGCACTATTAGGTAAACATAAATTTCCTTCGAACTCGGAAATAGTTGATAAGCTTGTTGAGCTATCAATTTTATCTCAGAAAGAAGGTAGATTAGCACTAGAAGATGCCGGCAAAGGTTTTGGTGATGGATTTTTAAATAATGGTCTTCTAATGATAGTAAACAAATTACACCCCGATTTTATAAGGGTTGTTTTAGAAAATGAACTTCAGGAAACAGATGCAAGACATACAAAAAATACTGAAGGCATGAATTTTATGGGAACAATTGCTCCTTTGACTGGTATGTTTGGAACCATTGTTGGGATACTCCAGGTGCTACAGAACATGACAGATCCTAAGACGGTGGGTCCATCCATGGCATTAGCACTATTAACTACTCTTTATGGTGTCTTTATTTCTGGATTTATGATGTCTCCAATGGCAAAGAAGTTAGAAAAGAGAAACGATGTGGAGTTAATGGGTAAAACAATAATGATTGAAGGAATAATAATGATTGCAAAAGGTGAAATACCAATTAAGGTTGAGACCTACTTGAAAGGATTTTTATCAAATAACGCAAAGAAAGAGAAAAAACAAGAGAGTGGAAAAGAGTAAACAGAATGCTCAAAATAAAGAGAAAAAAATCAGGAGGCGGTGAAGGTGGTAGTTTCTTTACTATATGGGCAGACTTAAATTCCTTTTTAATGATTTTGTTTTTGTTGTTGTACACATTTATCATGAACAATGTTTCTGAGAGTGAGCAACAGCAGGTGTTTGAGTCAATTAGGGTTTCGTTGCAGGGACAGTATTTACAGCCAAAGATAGCTGAGAAGAATCCAGATGAAGAGCGAATTAATGTTGTTGATAAAGTTAAGCAATACATTCAAGAACAAAAATTGAGTGATTTTTTAAATGTAATGGTGGAAGAGAGTAAAATTAGAGTTGTATTAGCCTCCCCGATTCTTTATGAAACAGGGAAAGCAGAGTTAAAAGAAGAGGCACTTGAGATTTTAAAAGACATTGGAGAAATATTAAAAAAAACCGATAATAAAATTGTGATAGAAGGGCATACTGATAATATACCTATTAAAACAGAGAAGTACGACTCTAATTGGGACCTCTCTTTTGATAGAGCATATTCTGTTATAAAGTTTTTTGTGGAGAAGGTTGATATATCGCCCATGAGAATACAGGCAGTAGGATATGGAGAGTATCGTCCTATGATGCCTAATGATACGGAAGAGAATAGAGCTAAGAATCGTAGAATTGAAATAAATATAATGTTGCAAGAAGTTTTTGTGAATAATGTAATAAGTTAAGTATGGGGGAAGAATGAAAAAATTAATTTTGTTTGTTCTTTTTATTTTTAGTGCAATGTCTTTCGCATTGCAGTCAAATGATTTAAAGCTTTGGGCGCATGATAAAGCAGATAGCCAATACATACATGCATATCAAGATATGTATATTTCGGTAAACGTTACAGATGCTTATGACGATAATATTACAGTAGATATAAGAGATAATAATGGTGTTGAGGTTGTTGTTATTACAGCAAATGCTTCTGGTAAGTGGGGCTTCGTTAAAGGAAGCAATCAGTTTTTGACAACAAACGTGGAGTATGCGACAGATTTATGGCGCGTTAGGTTTGTTCCAAGGAGCGATAGAAGCTTCCAGCGAGGCATTCAATATACAATATCCGTTGATGTAGGTGATGCAGACCCCTTACCATGGGTAATACCTGTGGTTTTTAACGACCAGTATGTAGTAGAAACAATAACAATTAATGCAAATTCAAAATATAGTACAAAAATAAGTAATAGGCATTTATTTAAAGGAGGGCTTAATAATAGTAGCTATCCTGATGCTGGGCTAAGCATAACAGGTACAATTCACTATTATGGTGATCCAGAAGTGTTCCCTTCATCTCATATCCCACTTAGTTTAGAATTATTTGTTTCTGGTGACTTAAAGGGAGTAGCAAGTATAGGTGATAGGGGCAAGTTTATTTATACTAACTTTTCGATACCTACTAGTGCAGCTAGTTTAGTGTGGATATCTGTAGATATTGATGGAGCACCTCTTCTTGATGATGAAGCATCTAAGTCATATTTTTTAATTGAGGTAGATAACACTAATCCAAATGTAGCTTTTGCGGCACTTGAGTATGTTGCTGCAACAGAGTTTGATAGTGAAGGAACAATAATTAAGCCATTAGCAGGCTACTTTAACAGAATAACAGTTAGTTTTAATTTACAAGGAGTCCCTAATGACTCAAGTGGTACAGTGCAAAGTGGTATCAGTAGTAATATTTGGGTGGTTGACCCATTTAATTCTTCAACAGGATTTTTCACTTCAAGAACAGCACCATTTTTAGTAACTTTTAGCTATAATGATGTTCCTCTTCAAGGAAATATAGATTTGGTGGTTCATGTTTTTGATAATGTCTATAACTTTGTGACAAGGAGCGTGAAAGTGACAATTGATGTTACAGAACCAAATGAATTTGTTGTTACTGTTCAGCCAGACTTAATTAATGAAGCTGACCAAATAGCACCAGAGGAAGGATGGTATAACGATCAAACAGTGAGTTTTAGCTGGGCTGAACCAGTTGATAGTTCTGGTATATTAGCTTATCAGTTTAAGAGTGAAGGTTGGAGTACTTGGTCAGCGTTAGTGGCTGACGACGTGATGTTAGGGGTTTCTCAGTCTGCAAGTCAGGCATGGGTAACAGTTGATGCAAAGGGAAATAATGCAAGTAGTATATGGGTTAGAGCAATAGACCGAGCAGGGAATATTAAGACATCATATGGAACTATCAAAGTTGATACAATAGCGCCAACCATAAGTTTACAACTAGTACCAGACTATACCGGAAAAGAAAATGTACTAGTAAATATTTTACCGCAAATTGGTTGGTATAACGATGTAAACGTTAAATGGGGTTGTGATGCTGAAGATGCTGGTCAACTTAGAGATAAGGCTTTTCAATATAGATATCTTGTCGGCACAAGTAATGCTACAACTTCAGATTGGGTAAAGATTGTAAGTGATGTAGTTGTTACTCCTGATGCTGATATTACTAATAATGTATTTTTATTAATGGCTGTAGATAAAGCAGGGAATATGTCATCGGTTACTGCTCAAGTTTTTGTTGATTTGCAAGATCCTGTGCCAACAAACTTTAAAATATCGTTTGATGCGTGTGAAACTAAACCAGAGGGGGTTACTCCAGAAGCAAAATGGTACAATCAGGCAACCCTAGATCTAAGTATTACTTGGGATTCTGTGGTAGAGAATGGTTTACTTCATAGGGTAATGTTGTATATTGGCCAATCGGTGGTTCCAACGATACAATCCGTTTTGGAACAAAATATTAGTTTCAATAATGTCAGTTTAATCGCTAACGATGCTACACCAATTAATTTTAAGGCGCTATTAGTAGATAAAGCCGGTAATTTTACTGAAATTAATGACAGCGTATATTCTGATATAGTTGCACCAAATGATTTTCAGGTTGACTTGTCGTATGACTCAGACTCAAATAATGATGGATTAGATCCTGAATTGGGATATTATGATAATCCTGAAATTACTTTTATGATTATGTTTAGTCAGGCTGATCCAACAGCAAGGAACAGGCCGTTTCAGTTCAAGGTAAATGATAATCCTTGGGGTGAACCAACATCTAACCTATATATAACAAATTTACCAGTTAGCTCTAACACAGTAAATGTTATCCAGACTAGATATATAGATAGAGCAGGAAACATATTAACAAAGAGTATGCTTGTAACCGTTGACTCGGTGCCTCCTTTAGGTTCTTTCACTTTGAGGCTGATAACATGTAATTATGTTGCTGGTCTTCAGGTGACGCCTGATGCAGGTTGGTATAATAGGAATATTGTTTCATTTTCTTTTTATGTAGCACCAGGATTAACCGTTGCTGACACATTTGATGTTAGAACTGATGGATATTTTTTAAAGGGAGAAGCAGATACGTATTTTACCAACGGTACAATTAACTCACAAAATGCCACTTTATTTATAGCAAATGCGGGTGCACTTCAACGAAGTATCGTGGGAGCAATTTCTGATAGAGCTGGTAATATTATTTTAAGTAATACAAATGTTTATGTTGATACAGATGCTCCAGCAATTAATTTTGAAGCAAGAATACTAGCAGATTCTGATTCAGGGGAGGATGGTATATGGCCACAATCTGGTTGGCATGCAACCCCAACAATTAATCTTAATTGGGATCAGACAAATGATGGAGCAGGAAGCTTACACAACAATCCTTACAGGGTTCGTTCAGATGGTGTTGATGTGTGGAGTAGCTTCCAATATGAATTAAGTTATTCTGGAATATATGTAAGTCCAAATAATTTTGCAACACAGAATGTTTATATTCAGGTGAGAGATAGAGCAGGTAACTTAGCGACTAAGTCAGTACCATTAAAAGTGGATGTTGAAACTCCTGTGGCTTCATTATTTGTATCACCTCAGATTGAACTTGAGGGGACAATTTATTCAGTTTTTAACCAAGAATATAGTAAAACATTTCCGTTAAGTGGATGGCTAAACACAGAAAATGTTGTTTTAACTTGGACTGCAGTGGATGCTGGTGGTTTTCCATCTAAGAGTGTTCGAGTAAAAGCATCGACAGGTCAAACGGAGTATAGCGCAACCTTGGATATGGTATTAGTGGCTACACAGGTACTGGTTTCGGCTAATAACCATTCAACAATTGATTGTTATGTTAAGGTTTGGGATAATGCTGGGAACAGCACCGTGGCAACAAGAGGTATTAAAGTTGATATAGTTAGGCCAGTTGTAGATATAATAATGAGATCTCAGTCTGGTAATGATGTTATGCCTTTTATAAATAGTCAGGATATTCTATATATTACATTAGATGTTTCAGAGGAAATAGTTGTTACGCCGTTTGTGAGATATACAATAAGTGGCGGGGCAAGTGAGCTTGTTACAATTAATTGTACTGGAGGGCTTGGAAGGTCGTGGGAGTATTCTGTAACAATGAATGGTGTTTTGAATGATGGGGTTCATCATTTCAGCGTGCTACTCGTTGATGACGCAGGTAATATTGCAACAACGTTCAATGGTTATAGTAATTTCTTTAAATTAGGAGCAGAGCAAGTACCTTTTCCTCAGTCTTTTAATGTGCAAGATATTGAAACTGGAAGAAATGATTTAACAAATGCTGATGTTGTAAGTATTTCTTTTATTGTTGGAACTAGTATAAATCAGTATTTAATTCTTGAGGGAGAAGATGCTTCTTCTGTAAATTATGCAATAGCTGCTGGAAGAACTTGGCAATCACTTGCAACTGAAAGCTATGTAGTTGTTAATGGTGCTAGAAAATATTTAATTCTCTATATTTTCCCAAAAGGAGATGTATATTCTATTAACGGTTTAAGAACGTTACATTTGTGGGTAATAAATGATAAAGGCATCAATACAATGGAGGCTGTTACTTGTAGTATTGTTTTAGATCAGTCTGAGCCAAAAGTTATGATTAGACCAGATGATACAAAGGTTCAATATGAAGGGCTGAAGCTATCAAAGATATTGTATCGAGCACAGATGGAAATTACTCATAATACGACGTTTAGTGGAGAAGATATTAATTATTATGAAAGAGCAGCAGTAACACCAAGTTGGAGACTTGTGATTTATCCAGCAAACGATTTTATTACTCCTATAACAGTTAGTATATTAGTGCCATTTTTAATTAGTTCAGATAGGTGGGATGCCACAAATGAGAATAGTTCAGCATATAAAGCGTACTGGATGGCAACTTACAATTTGTTTAATTTATTGGGAGAGGAAAAATCCACCTATAATGCTATTTTTGAAGTAATTGTTACAGACGAAGCAAAGAATATAACGACATCTGTAGCGCTTGGTGGTTCTTTTGTTATTGACTCAACAATACCAGCAACTCCAAGGTTTGAGGTTTATTCTAATAGGGGAAATGGTAATTATACTAATAGTTTAACAATAAACTATGTATTAAGTAGAAACATTATCAGTGACGACTATCGAAAATATTATATATTTGATAATTACTATGGTAACCCTAGATGGGATCAGTATAATATATGGCCAGACGTTGCTGGTGAATATGTAGCAAGTTTTAGTGCACAACATATACTTACTGACACATCTCAAGGACGTAAAGAAATAATTGCTTGGGTTGCTGATGCACAAACAAGATGTGATGAGCCAGCTAGATGGTTTATCACTTATGACTCCCAGTCTCCTACCTATGAGACAGTAATTCAACCTACCAATATAGACTTAGTAAATCCAATAGTTGTTACAATGTTTTTTAACGAACAAATAGATTTGTCAACAACTCATAATTGTTGGTTAGTTTCAGAGAATGGGAGCATCGTGGGAAGTCTAGATATGACTTATCTTGGAACAATGGGTAATGATTATTTATATAGAGTAACTGTTGATAGAAGTATTATTGATACAAGAGAGCAGGCTATTGGTAAGAATATTAGTATTAATGTTATGGATTTAGCAGGAAATCAGCTAATAGGAAGGTCTCCTTTTGCAAGACCACTAAGGGTTCTTAGTTATGGTGATTATTTTGCGAGAGGCAGAAGTGAGCATGTGTCTGCATATAGTTTTAACAATTTAGAAGTAGGTAAGCAGAAAATACCAGTTATATACGCTGAACTAAAAGCATCCAGCAGAGATGTTCATGTTTCTGGTGTTAATTTACAGCTTGATAATATGCATGTAACTAAAATTGAAAAGTTTCATATATACTATGATCAAGACAAGGATGGATTATTTAGTGAAAGTACAGATTTATTAATGGCTTCTAAGCCTTATCAAGGAGTAGGAGACACTATGAATATATCGTTTACTGAGAAAATAGTAGACACACAGACAACCACAACGGTCTTTTTGGTTGTAGATGTGTATTCTGGTGCTGATATAAAAAATGAGTATATTGGTTTTGGATTTGCGACAGTTGATGCGTTTAATGTTTTATACTATGAGTCTGTTATTCCTCCGGCTAATCAACCACTGGATGGGATTGTTGCAAGTTTTAATATTTCTAAAACCAGGTTAAATATTTCCTATATTCCAAAGGAACAGGATGAGTCTTTAATTGTTACCAGAGAAATTCATTCTGGTGTTAGTTTTGTTGCTAAGAAATTTGCGTTGCGTTCATGGCTTGCTGAAACTGCTGGTTCAGGTGGAGTAGCTGCTGAAGGTGCTCTTTGGACAGGTTTGACATTGAAGTTTAATTATTCAATAGATATTAATCCAACTAAGATTACAAGAGTGGCTATTTATAAAGATAATGGAAATCAACTGTATGATGTGGATGATTTACTTGTGAGTTCAGGAACAGATAAGTTTTTAAATATTAGTCAAACAACAATTAATGTTGTATTTCCTTATCCAGTTAATGTTGGGTCAACAGATCCTGAGTTTTATGTTGTGGTTGAAACAGATAAGACATTAGGTGCTGGTAAGAAATTTTCATTTGAGATTGTCAGCGCTGACTCTTTTCAGTTTAGGAGTGGAGATAAGATGGTAAATACTGGAGAATTTCCAGTTAGAACAATTACTTTTGATTCTGATTATTATGTTTCAAAAGTTTCGATTGAGACCTTTAAAAATCCGGAGAGTTACGTTTATCAAGATCAGAGCATAAATTTACTTAAATTTAAATTATCCTTAGATTATAAAGGGTCAGCAGAATATCCAAAACTATACTATTTAGATTTATATAGAGACCAAGGAACCTTAAGATTAAATTCAAATGCTAATAGTGACGTAGAGGTTAAGCTTTATAGATATTCTGGTTCTCAAGCGAATGATGATTACGCATATACAGAGGAAGTATCTGTTACTCAGATTGATAGAGCCCCTTCAGGAGAAAGAATAAGAATAACGCTTGCAGATAGCTCAAATCCACAAACTAATCCAAGAATATTAGCAACAGAAAATTATTTTGCATTAGTTATTCGGCCATATATTGGAAGTAATGTTGGAAAAGAAGCTTCATATAAAATTAAGTTTGTGAACACTGAAACAGCATCAGGAAACATTAGTTTTCAAATTCCTGGTGAGAAAGCTTATGCTACAATTTTAAATGAGATAGAGGTAACAACAAATAAGATTCAGGTTGTGAGTTACTATCAACCAACTAGACCTATTATTTCAGGGGATGCATACATCAATAGTCACAGGAATATAAGTTTTAGATATTCTACATCAGTTAATGTTCAGAATAATGGTGTTGATACTATCTTGGTTAAAATAGGTTCAACATCTGGTGGTTCTGATATTTATAGTGGGTATGTTTCAGTAAATAATGTAACCAACAGTAAAGATATTCAGTTAGCAACAGTAAGTATTACAATAACTGATTCATTAAAGTTTTTAGCTGATAACACAACTTACAATATTTCTGCAAAGGTTAAGTCTACATTAACTGGTACAGAGTATTGGTCAATAACAGGAGACTTTGCATTTCATACTGACGTTACTCCTCCATGGGTAGGAAATGATAATCGTTTACATGTTATTGCTAAATGGGATGAAAATAGACATGATTTGATTTGGTCTCCGTTTATTGAGGCAGAGTCTGTCATTGATTATTATATTGTAGAGATGCTTGCAGGGCAGTCACTAGTGTGGCAGAAGGTGGCAACGAAAAACGCAAATGATCGTGAGTGGAGCAATGTGAGCGTGTTGTATGATACACCGTATGCCTATAGAGTAAAGGCGGTTAATGGAGCGAAAGCATCAAGCGAGTATCTTGATTCAGGTGACAGGATTATGACTACTAATACTAGTGAAGTTATTTTTAATGTATCTAATTATCCAAATCCTTTTTATTCAGCATTTCAAACTACAAAAATAGTTTTCTCTTTAAATCAAAACATTGATGCAAGTATAACAATATATGATTCATTAGGGCATTTTGTAAGAAGATTTGATAGCACTGCAATTACTAAAGAGGGTGCAACAAGTGGCTCTGGATTCTTTTGTTCAGTTGATTGGGACGGAAGGAATGAGTCTGGACAATTTGTTTCAAAAGGTGGATACTTTGCAGTTATAGAGGCGGCACCATTTGCCTCAAGTGGTAAGCCAACTAAAATTGTAAGAATGATAGGAGTTGTCCATTAGTGGTAAAGGATTCAGTTTATATCACGACCCCTATTTATTATGTTAACGATATTCCCCACATTGGCCACTGTTACACAACAATAATTGCAGATATTTTAGCAAGGTTCTACAGGCTTAGAGGTAAAGATGTTTTTTTCCTAACAGGTACAGACGAGCATGGTCAGAAAATAGAAAAAGCAGCTGAAGCAAAAGGAATAACACCAAAAGAATTAGTTGATAGTGTTGTCTTAAGGTTTAAAGAACTCTGGGTAAAGCTAAACATCTCTAATGATCGTTTCATAAGAACAACAGACATTGAGCATCAAGAAATTGTTAAGGATACAATAAAGCAAGTATATGATAATGGTTATATATATTTAGGTTCCTATGAAGGTCTTTATTGTAGACCTTGTGAAGCATATTTTACAGAAACTCAATTAGTGGATGGCAAATGCCCTGATTGTGGAAGAGAAGTAATAATGCTTCAAGAAGAAGCATATTTCTTTAGATTATCTGAGTTTCAACAAAAGATTTTGGACCACATTAAGAAAGTTCCAGACTTTGTATTACCAGAAAGCAGAAAAAATGAAGTTATTAGTTTTGTTGAAAGTGGCTTAACAGACCTTTGTATTAGTCGGACAACAATAAGCTGGGGAATAGAGTTCCCACAGTTAGAGAATACTGAAAAAAAACACTACGTTTATGTTTGGTTTGATGCGTTATTAAATTATTTAACAGGCATTAAGTATAAAAAAGATAATGCTTTTTTTGAAAGATATTGGCCAGCAAGTGTACATTTAATAGGTAAGGATATTCTCAAGTTTCATGCGGTAATATGGCCTGCAATGTTAATGGCTATGGGAGTAGAGGTACCAGAACATGTATTTGGTCATGGCTTTATTTATCAAGGCGGAGAAAAGATGTCAAAGTCCAAGGGTAATGTATTAGACCCTTTTGCTATTATTGACGAATACGGTGTAGACCCTTTTAGATACTATATATCAAGAGAAATGGTTTTTGGGTTAGATGGTTCTTATACAGACGAAACAATGAAGCAAAGATTCAATAGCGACCTTGCTAATGATTATGGAAACTTACTAAATAGAACTTTAAATATGACAAAGAAGTACTTTGATCTTAAGGTTCCATCAGCGAACGATGCTTTATTTTCAGAGGAAGAGTTGGGTTTAAAGAAAATGGTAATTGCCTTAGAATCCAGCATTCCTGCAAAGATCGATGCCTTTAAGTTATCTATAGCGCTTGAGGAGATTTTTACAGTCATAAGAAGGGCTAACAAGTTTGTTGAGGAGATGGCTCCTTGGACATTGCAAAAAGAGGGTAATATGGAGAAACTAGCAACAGTGATGGTTCATTTAATTGAAACGCTAAGAATTGTGACAGCATGGTTGAGTCCTTTTATGCCTACAGTTACAGCGTTATTTTACAAACAATTAAATATATCAGAAGAAGAGAGGCTTCAAAATCCATTTACTTGGGGATTCTTTACTAAAGACAGAATGCTAAATCAACCAGAGCCGATTTTTCCAAGAAAGCAATGTATCTAGTAGACACACACATTCACCTTACTGACAGCAAGTATCGTGAATTAAGTTTGGAATCCCTATTATTTAAAGCTAAAGAAGAAGGTGTTAAAAAGCTTATTACTTTAGGTGTAGACCTTAAGGATAGTCTTGCTGCTTTAGAGCTTGCAGAGAAATATGAAGATGTGTTTTTTTGCGCTGGAATTCATCCTCATGAAGCAGATAAGGCCAAAACTAATGATACTGCAGAGCTGGCAAAGTTACTTCAGCACCCTAAGTGTGTTGCTGTAGGAGAAGTTGGTCTGGATTTTTATTATGAGTTTAGTAAGCCAGATGAGCAGAGAAAAGTATTTTCGAAGATGCTTGAGCTTGCAAATGGTAAGAAACCAGTTGTTTTACATACCAGAGCAGCAGAGAAAGAAGTTTTAGAAATCATCAAAGAGTTTCCAGGGAAGTATCATTGTCACTCCTATACTGGCGATGTAGGTTTGGTTGATGATTATTTGAGACTAGGGGCTTTTTTCTCATTTAATGGCATGATGAGCTTTAAGGGAGCACAAAACGTAAGAGATATCGCAAAAAAGGTCCCACTGGAGAGGATTTTTGTTGAGTCTGATGGGCCATACTTGGCTCCGGTTCCATATAGAGGGAAAACTAATTTGCCAGAATATCTTAAGACAACGGTTGAATTTTTGTCAGAGCTGCTTGGTATGAGTTATACTGAAGTTGTTACCATAACAACTAACAATGCAGAAAGGTTTTATTTTGGTGCTATTTAGAGCTTTGTATTTATCTCGTAATGGATTGCGATTTAGTCTGGTTACGCAGAATCAGATTGAGCGTTTTATAATAAAGAAAGTTTTCTTTATAAAGTTAAAAAGTAAGTTGTCTCTTATTAAGCAGCTAGAGATTTTTGAGTTTTTGGCACTCTATTATTCAGACGGACAAAATATTTATAGTCTACTTTTGCAGTATCAAAAGTTTGCTAGTAGAGAGATAAAGGATGTTTGTAAATTTGTTTTGGCAGAACTTAGAAGAGGACAAGATTTTACTACGATTTTAAGAGAATCAAACTTGTTTTGTGAGGAGATAGTTTCTTCTTTAACAGTGAACAGATTAGCAATTAATCAGAAGTTATTTGAAAAGATGGTGGTTATACTAAGAGCAAGAGTAAAAAATACAAAAGATTTGGTTAACAGACTAACTTATCCGACAGTTTTATTGATGGCATGTTTTGGAATGATAGTTTTTGTTTCATATAATATTCTTCCTAATTTTATGCTGTTTTTTCAAGATAGTGGACAAGCAGTACCGTTCTTGTTAAGGATAATCAGTAGAGAGTACTTGTGGATAGTAGTTTCCTTTTTAGCAATATTGGTCTTGATGGTTTATTTTGCCTACAAGTTAGTTCCGGTGAAGGTAAAGGCAGAAACGAGGTTAATAAATTATTTATATAAAGCAAAATTCCAGACATACTTTTGGCAGATTGCGTTAATGGCTATAGAAACTGGTGTGCCTCTGGAGGAGCTTATAAGTGAATACATAAAACAGGAGAAGAAGGGGATAAATGTCTATTATTTATCAACAATTTTTTCTAGACTAACAATGGGACTATCTTTAGAAAAGGCACTTGAGATTAAGGTAATACCAAATAAGCAAAGAGTGCTATCAGTATTAGCAACTGATAATGAGAGAAAGATGAGTCTGTATAAAAACTTTATTATTGAAGCTGAGGAGAAACAAAGAGAGACACAAGGATTATTGGCTAATCTGATAAGTAGTTTTTCGATAGCTGTAATAGCACTAGTAATAATTGTTTTGGGTTATGTAATGATTATTCCGCTTAGTCAGATTAGCGAAACTATTTAGAAGATAAGTTTTCCGCTAAAGATAAGTCCAAGCACTGAGTAGTTTATTCCAGAGGTGGATGCGTAGTCATTTTTTATAACAATATGTGCGTCAGATGAAAAGACAAACTTTTCTATCATCCCGCTACTTTGCTCTTTTAGCGGAACTTCAACTTGTGAAACAAAGGAGCCTTTAATTCTTAGGTTGTCGATTTCTTCAATTTTTGTTTCAACAGTTTTTCCTACTAAGTTTTCGGTTTCTTCAACAGTATAGGAATTGATACCAGTTCCTTTATTGTGTTCTAAAAAGAACCCGACTGTTGATTTGTTTAAGACAACAACTAACATATCACCAATAGTTTCTACGTTAGAAACATTAAAATGAGTAGAAGGTTTATAGGTTCCTTCAATCCTGATTGTTTGGCTACCATTAAATGCTTTTTGAGTAGCATTTTTGTCTAAACTGTTTTTTAGAGTATAAGTTCCTTTTAAAAATAATCCATCAATAATGGTTGTATCTACACCTACCCCGAGGCTGTAAACATCAAACTCTTTTAGGTTTTCAGATATGCCACCCGAGTTTTTTGTATATACATTTTCTTTAATATTGTCGTAGCCAATATTAGCAAGAACATTGGTTTTTTCAATAACAGGATATGCTGCTCCTAAGGAAGAAATAAGTTTGTTATTATAAATTCTTTGATCATACAATGATTTAATGGACTCAAGTGAATAGTTATCTGAGATGCTAGTATGTTGATCTATTTGGCTATAATTAATTTTTGGTTTAAGTGTGAGAGAGCTTAAAACTTTAAAATCAGAATATAGTTCGTAATCTTCCTGTTTTCTAAGTTTTATACCCTTTGCAGTATCTATGAAGTCATCATCAACGTAGCTGTTGTTAAAGTAGACAGGATGAATCTTCTCAAGTAAAACGTTTTTAAAGATATTAGAATATAGGTGACTTGTTTTGTTGTAGGTGGTGATGTTCGTGATAGATAAATCAGAGGTTGCTTTATAGTAGGTAAATTTTTGTTCTTTATCTTCATTGTTCTGATAGGTGTGATTTGTTTTAAGAAGGTCGGCTGCGTTAATATTATTAAATAATACTAAGGAACTGTTAGGTTTGGTTTGATATGAGTGGATTACTTCAATAGCTTTATTTTCAGTAGATAAGTAATAGTTTTCGTTGAGAGTATAATCAAATCCGCCATTGTACTCTTTTAATGGAGACCAGCTAATTCCATATTTGGTTGAGTCACCCCAATTTCTTCCAGAGCTACTTATGGTAGAGGAGTTGCCTATGCCATCTGATGCTGAAGAACGAGTAAATCTTCTTGAAAAAGGTTTAAGGGTGATTGGTAAAATGTTTCCTAATACCGTAAACCCACTTATGGAGTATTCTTCCAGATAAGAGTCTTTGAGTATTTTTTCGTCACTTTGAAGTGAGTTAGCAAGTGAGTTTCTTAGTGCAATGTTGCTTAGGTCAAAGATTCCAAAAGATAAGTTGTTTCCAATAGATTTATTTGCTTCTGGTTTATAGGTTGACAGTAATGACCTTTTTTCAGAATTTAGTAATGCAAATCCATAGTTTGGTTTTTGAAAGAGGGGAAATTCTATGGGTGGGGTAAGTGAAAGATTGGTTCCATAATTTCGAGCTTCTTCTTTAGTCGCACTAAGTGTTGTGCTTACATAATTATTTTTTTCCAAGTTTTCTTGCGAGTAATTACCGTTTAGTCTTAAGAAAGATATTGGTCTTACTCCAAGATCGAAGCCATATTTTCTGTTATTTAAGTTGTTTGTGTTTTGGTTGCTTGATGTTTGGAATTCAGTTGTTTCTTTAAATGCAGAAATCAGCCTTAAGTTGTTTTCAAAAAGAATAAGGTCATTATTTAGCTCAAGAGATTGCCCAATGGTTTCAAGGTTTGTGGTTCTGTTTGATTTATCAATGTTATTGTATTTATTCAGGAAAAAGGAGGTTTTGAAAACTGATGGACCTGAGGCTACTGAGAATTTATAGGCGTTAAGCGATTTATCAATGGGTTTTAGTCCGTTATCTGGATTTTTTTCTGTTGCATAGTTTTGAATATCAGCTTCGCCTTGAACGTTAAAAATATCAAGTGGTGCGTAGGATGCACCGAGTTTATATTTATTTTCACTATAGCCTAAATATCTTCCAGCGGAGATTGATTGAAAAGTTGATTTTTGATTGTTGGTAAAGAGCTCTGTATTAATGTTTAATTCTTTTGAAGGTCTCATTTTTGAGCCTAATATAAATACATTAGAGCCTTTTCTGTACTGTGATGTTCCTACTGGAGAGAAGTTGTCATCAACAAAAAATAATTGGGTACTTGTGTCGTGGAATGTATTTTTCAAATTTGCCTTAATTCCAATAGCAGAACCAGCTTCATCATATTTGGTGACTTGTCCGCCAGAACTCTTGGTAAAATAGCTAAATTCAATTCTAATATAGTCTGTTGCACTTGGATTAAGATTGATAAAGGTTATTTGACCAGTGTTATAGTTTATATAGTAGTTAATATCTCTAATAGCCACATTTTCATTTAAGTAGACTACTTCTGAGTTTTCAACAATATTGGTTGCTGAGAGAGTGTATGCTTTGTTGAATTCACCTGTTCCAGCGAGAACATCTGTGGTTGTTTTGGTGGATTTCGAGTATTCTTTATGGGAACGAGCAACTTCAACAGAATATCCAAAGTTTTGATCAAATTGTTGATTGTAAACAACAGCAAACTGTTCGTTGATTATTTCACCTGAGTCAGGAATATTAGAATTAGTATAGTAGTAAGTTATTTTAAATAGGTCATCATTGCCTAGTGATGAAGGTAGCCCATAACTTACAAGCTCTGAACTAGAGTCTACCGTAACTCCGTGGCTATGATAGAGTATTAAGTAGACTTGGCCTTCTTTTACGGAATCTACATTAAAAAGAATATCATAGTCATAGCCTCTTTTAAGCGTTTTATAAATGTTTGCGTTGTTTTTATGTTCAACTTTAATATATTGGCTGTTTGGGTCATATTTCATAGGGTGAGGCAGGTTTGATTTGATTCTATATCCAATTTTATTATTATAGAAAATATAGTTTTCTAGTTCCCTGCTAGAACCAGAGAAGTTCCATTGTTGTGGGCCAAACTCTTTATAGTATGAATAATTTATTTGTAGGGTGCCAGTTGCAGTGTTTAGGGCAGAAGCATTTATCGTCATAAATCCAGTGTAGTAGTCAAGGCTAATCGAATCAGCTGTAATTGTAGAATTGTTTAGTAATAAAGACACTGAAGAATTTACAATAGGCCAGTTTTTGAGATTAATTGTTACAGTTGAAGAAAAGTTGGTTGATGATGTAATCCTTTCAGATGTGAGCTTGGAGTTAATATCGTCTTGAGACTTTGCAAATTGTCTTATGTAGGCAAAGTTTATGTTAAAGTCAGCGTCAGTTGCGCTGCTAAAGGTTTTTGTTTCGAATTGCAGTTGGCGATACGATATTGAAACTGTTTCGTTTGAGGCAATTGGGTACTTTAAAATAAGCATTCCTTTTTCGTTTTCTATTTTGTAATCTTTGTTTTTTTCTAAGATATTTCCTTGAAGAGATACAACTTCACTGTTGTTTAAGATAGGGGTGTTTTTTATGTTGAAGGCTATTTTTTCTCCGTTACCTTGTAGTTTTTCTTGATGGAGTTTTGTTTCAGGGGACATATAACTGATTTTAATATTCGATATATTTTTGTTATGGAAGAAAATTTCTCCGGACGAATATTGGATATAATAATCAACATTCTTTTGGAGCTCAGTATTGTTGGCATATATTTTTTCTGAGTTAAGCTCTATAGGGTAGCTAAAAACCCTTATCTCGTTTTCAGCTGGTAAAGAAGCGAAAGTTTCAGTATATGAGCCTAGTTTTTTTATTATAGTTTGTTTGTTTTTGTTATCATATTTTGCATTAATACCTATTAAATTTACGTTACTTGCAATGGGAATGAATTCTTCTATTGGGTTGGTGTATTGGTAAGAGAATTTTAAGGTTTCAGCAGAGGTTTTAATGGTAGCAAAAATTACTTTTCCTTCAAAATAGTTTACAGTATAGTCTTTGTTAATTGTTTGAAGTCTATCGTTCACCCAAACCTGAACAGATTTTTCTAATACAGGTTTATTTCTTAGTTCGTACTCATCCCCACCATTACCTTGTCTGGTAAAAACATCTGACTTGCTTTTTTCAGAACCAAACGCAAAGTTATAGGTAAATGGACCTTCTGTACCTTCAACAGATACACCGTCAATCTTTTTGCTTACATCGGTAAAAGAGCCGACAACAAATCTTTTTTCTGTGTATCCAAATCTTACCCAGGTTTGTCTTACTTTAAGGGAAACATCTGTTTTTTGAGGCAGGTCTGGTTCTTGCGAGACATTATAGTAGACTTCTGCTTCTTCGCTTATTTTTGCTTGAATAAGTAAATTAAATCTGTAATCTATTTGGAATGCTACCTCCTTAACTTTTGAAGTTAAGAACTTATAGACTTCGTCATTAAGCGCGTAGGCTCTATTCTTGTTGTCTGCATTTACTTGTAAGGAGTAAACTTTTATTTCTCCGAAACCGTCAACATATGGTGGAGACTTGAAGGCAGCAAGCGGGTCTTTAGCTTCTTCCCATTGTTCCCATTTAAAGTCTTTCCATTCATCGTCTACATCCGGACTAGGCTCTTTTTTCTTTTTGGATTCAAGGTATGAGCGATTATCAGTAATGACTAGTAATCTATTAGTTTTTTGTATTTCTTTTGGTTTGAATAGTTCATTGGTAAAGATTACTTTGGGCGGTGGTAGTGGTGGCAGAAGAGGTTCAATGTTTTGCGTTGGGATACTTTCGGTTGAGATATTTAAGTTTGTAGTGTCTGTATTAGGGTTTTCTGAAGGAATGAGAAAGGATATTTCTTGCAGATTTTCGGTTGGGATAAGCGATATAATATTTTGTAGTTCATCAGAACTCAAGTCATCATTTTGGCTGACAACAAACGAATCTGATACTCCAAAAAGCAAACAAGAAAAGATTAATAATAGATAGGCAATATACCTTTGAAACATTATCCCCTCATGACTAAGTCATCTCTATTAATATTAGTCCAAAATTTCAGAAATAGAACCAGCAAATTTACTGATTACAATAGTTTTTTTATTAGATAGCTCCCCTTTAATAATTTTGATATTTTTTTGTGAAATTTTCAATCTTTTGGCTAATAATTTAATAATACTTTCATTGGCTTTTCCTTTTTCTGGAATGGCATTAATTTTAACTTTATATCTATCACCAAATTCGGAGATAGACTCCTTTTGAGCATTAGTTATAACAGTTATGGCTATAGTATGAGTAGTATTAGTTTCATGCATAAATTATAAATCATGTGCGTAAAAGGTTCACCCAAGTAACGGACAAAGGCAATGGCAATAATGGGAGATGTGTCATATTGAAAATAAAATATATGCTGAAATGGCTTACATAGTGGATTAGTAATTACTTCAACAATAGTAAGTATATTTATATGGCTATTTCTTCTTGGTTGTTTATGTCTGAGATAGTTAGTAATAGCTCTAATAATCAGTAACACATAGATAATTTTAAAAATAAGATAGAGGTTAATCATTTTAAAAGTAGAGAATGTGAATTAGTATTTTCTGAACAAAACTTAATACAAAAAAAGCAACAATTGGAGAGAGATCAATTCCACCAAAATTTAGATTTAGGGAACGGAAAAGGTTTAAGTATGGGTCTGTTAATTCGTGTATTTTATTTACTAGAAAATGAGAGCTGTCATGTGGCACCCAAGAGAGCATAATCCTTACAATTAGTAGAATTTTGTATGCTTCAAATAGGAAAGATATAAGTTCGATTATGGTTGGCATTTTTACTCCTTTAAGCTTAATTCTGAAGCACGATTATTGGCAGCAGTTATGCTTTCTTTGATTATTTGAGATAGTTCGTTAATTTGAAGCTTCTTTAGCGCTTCTTCTGTAGTGCCGCCTGGAGAGCGAACTTGTGCAATTAATTCGTCAGTTTTTTTATTTGATTGTAAGATCATTTCAGCAGAACCAAGCATTGTATTTGTTATTAGTTGCAGTGCATCGTCGTAGTCTAGTCCGATACTGCTGGCTTCTTTTGCATAGGTATCTGCTAGATGGTAGAAATAGGCTGGACCGCTTCCACTTATAGCAGTAACAGCATTAATTTTGCTTTCTGGCATGAAGAGAACTTTTCCTGTTGAAAGAAATATTTTTTCAACTAATGATTCGTCGTACTTGGAACAATTTTCGTCTAGGCTGATTACGCTGATTCCTTTATTTATTAAGCATGGCGTGTTTGGCATTACTCTTATTATTTTATTGGAAGGAAAATGTTTCTGATAGTATCCAATAGTGATACCAGCAGCAATAGATACAATAATAATGTCAGTTGATACTGTAGAGCTTAGCTCCGTAATTACAGAAGGTACGCTTTGTGGTTTTATGGCTATTATTAGTGTTTTGTAGTCATTTATTTCCTGAAAAGACGTTAGTTTATTTATTTTATAAGTATCACAAATATATTTTGTTTTTTGTTCATTAGTTTCTATAAAACCAATCTCGTTTTTATTCATAGATGATAAGCAACCTTTAATTAAGGCTTCTCCCATGTTGCCTGCACCTAAAAAACAAATAGATTTTTTCATGATTCTTATTATAAATCCTTTATTAGTTTACAGTCATCATATTCATTATAATTTCTTCATTAGCATTGTTTGTAACTATTGGTTTTCTAAGATCTTCCTCAGTAATAGATGTTCTTTCAGAGCAAATCATTAGTAAAGTTTCTGATAACTTAACGCAGGTTCCATTTAGTGAACAAATTGTGCCAGAAATAAAATCCATAAATCTACCAACTTGCATTGTATTAAGGCTTTGAAGATTGATAATAACTGGAATATCTTGTTTTATAAATTCAACAATAGGAGCTCCATCAGCAAATGATTTTGGTGAAACAATTTTTATTTCTGATGATGATTTTTTAAAGTAAGCTAAGCTTAGTGCGTTGGTTGATTTTGTACTTCCTCCTGTTTGCTTTTTCTTTACTTCAGTCATATCCTCAAGTCCTAAAAAAAGTTTACATTGTTCAAAGAATTTTGTATTTTGCTTAACGTTCATTGGTTCCCTCCTGTAAAAATAATACGGTTCCTAACCGTAGCATAGTAGCTTCTTCCTGAAGCGCTATGATGTAGTCATTGCTCATTCCCATTGATAGTTCTTGACACTTGATTCCTTTTTTTATCAACTCCTTTTTTATTTCTTTTGTTTTTTTAAATATCCCCCTTAAGATATTTTCGTCTTGAATAAGTGGTGCCATTGTCATTAATCCAACAAATTTTGCTTTCTTCAAATTCTTAATAGCCTCAAGGTTTGCAAATAGTTCTTCTTCTGTCATTCCTTGTTTGGTTTCTTCACCGGAGATATCCAATTGGATTAGCAGGTTAATGTCTTTGTTTTCTTGTAAACAAAGGTTATCAATAAGTTCAAGTTTTTCAAAGGAATCAATAGAGTGGATGTAGTTGAATAGTTGAATAATTTTTTTGGCTTTGTTTGTTTGTAGTCTTCCTAGGAAATGCCAAGAAATGTTTGGGTATTTTGGTTTTAGGGTTATTATCTTTTCTTCAGCAGATTGAAGTCTGTTTTCACCAATATCTGTAAGGCCAGAAAGTATAGCTTCTTCTGTTCCTTTAAGGTCAAGGTATTTAGTTACGCCAATTAAGCGAATTGAGTCAACAGTTTTCGTGTCCTCGACAACACGTCGAGTTTCACGGATTTTTTCTGAAAATTTCATGCATTCCCCCTGCAATGCTTATATTATACGGAAAAATACAACAGTTTCAATAGTTCTTTCGATGTTTTTTAGAACTTGCCCCAGGTTGGCAGCTCGGTTTTGAAAAAAAGAGGCTCAGAAGTAATAGGATGGTTGAACTTAAGTGAATAGGAGTGAAGTAGCTGAGTTTTGCCTTTTCCAGCTTTTCCATAAACAGAATCTCCAACAACAGGATGGCCTAGATGCGCCAAATGTACCCTGATTTGATGTGTTCTGCCAGTGTGAAGAGTTAGCTCTACTAGAGACTTTTCGTTGGAGGCTTTAATTACTACATAATCTGTTAATGATTGTTTGCCATTTTCATAATTAACTTGCATTTTTTTATAGTTATTTGGCATTCTTCCGATGGGTGCATCAATAGAGCCGTTGTCATGTGGCAAATAGCCATGAACGAGAGCAAGATACTTTTTCTCTATGTTTCTTGTTTCAAAGAGTTTAGCCATTTTTTCGTGAGCTAGGTTAGTTTTAGCTACAACCATAAGTCCAGAAGTGTCTTTATCTAGTCTGTGTACAATGCCTGGTCTTTCAAGACCACCAATAGTTGAAAGTTCTTTTCCATAGTGCAGAAGGGCATTAACAAGCGTGTTATCCTTGTTGCCAGCGCCTGGGTGAACAGTCAGGCCAACAGGTTTATTTATAACTATCAAATGTTCATCTTCGAAAATAATATCTAGCTTTATTTCTGTCGGCTGGTACTCCAAAGGCTTTTCATCTAAAGAGAGCGTAATAGAATCACCATTTTTTAGCAAATGGCTAAGTTTAATTGGTTTGTTATTAATAGTTATTGGGTCGTTTTGGTGACAAGTTTTTATAAAAGAGCGACTTCTGCCAGTTTGTTCGCTTAACCAAACATCAAGACGAGCAGGCTCTGTATTGTTATAAACGAGGTTCATATTTTTTCTTGAATAAACCTAAAATATATAAAAACATACCGATATTTATAAAAAGATCTGCAAGGTTAAAATACGGGATTAGTGGAACCTTAATAAAATCAACTACATGTCCATAAACAAGCCTATCAATTAGGTTACCGGCTCCACCAGCCAAGATGAAGTATATTGCTTTTTCGTGCCAAACGTTATTTAGAAAGAAAGTTTTTTTCATAATATATAGGGTTATTAGCATAGTTGCTGTCAGAATTATAACAAGAGCAGATTTGTGGCTGAGCATTCCAAATGCAACGCCAGTATTATGAATTATTGTTAGGTTGATTTTAGCACCAAATAAAATGACCGATAGCTTAGTTAGCTGATCGGCCATTAATAGTATAATGAATAAATAAGGCATTATTAGTCTAGAAGAGCTGCAATTCCAGGAAGAACCTTGCCTTCAAGTAGTTCTAAAGAAGCCCCTCCACCAGTTGATATGTGGTCCATTTTGTCTTCAAGGCCAACCTTTTTGATAGCCGCAGCACTGTCGCCACCGCCAATAATTGTTATTGCAGGAGATGCCGCGAGTGCTTTAGCAATTGCATTAGTACCACCAGCGAATTTGTCCATTTCAAAAACGCCGACAGGACCGTTCCAAATAACGGTTCCTGCAGTTTTGATTATTTCTTCAAACTTTTTAATGGTTTTTGGTCCGATGTCTAGACCTTCCCAACCATCAGGTATTGCATCAAAGGGAACGATTTGTGAGTTAGCATCGGCGCTATAGTCATCACCAACCACAATGTCATCAGCAAAATGAATTGCTACTTTCTTTTGTTTAGCGTATTCAACAATTTCTTTAGCAGTATCTATGAAGTCTGGTTCACAGATTGATTTTCCAACACTGTGTCCTTGAGCTTTAAAGAAAGTATAGCTCATCCCGCCACCAATAAGTAGCATGTCTACCTTATCTAGTAGGTGCTTTAGAACTGTAATCTTAGAAGAAACCTTTGCTCCACCGATAATTGCAACAAAAGGTCTTTTAGGATTTGTTAAAGCCTTGCCAAAATATTCTAATTCTTTTTCGATTAGGAAACCTGCGTATGCTGGTAAGTACCTTGTAACACCTTCTGTGGACGAATGTGCTCTGTGTGCAGAACCAAACGCATCGTTTACGTAGATATCAGCAACAGAAGCAAGTTTTTTAGAGAACTCAGGATCATTTTTGGTTTCTTCTTTATAGAAACGAACATTTTCAAGTAAAAGAACGTCACCATTGTTCATTTTAGATACTAACGAAGCGACAGCTTCACCAATACAATCAGGAGCTAACGAAACTTCTTGGCCAAGGTGCTTAGTAAGATTCTTTGCAACAGGCGCTAAAGAAAATACAGGGTCAGGACCATCTTTTGGTCTACCGAAGTGGCTGCATAGAATAACTTTTGCGCCAGCATCCTTAAGGAATTTAATGGTAGGTAATGCTTCAACAATTCTAATATCGTCTGTAATTTTGTCGCCATCTACTGGAACATTGAAGTCACATCTAACCAGGACTCTCTTTCCGTTTAGCGATTTAATGTCTTTAATTGTTTGTTTCTGCATAATAGTCCTCCTGAGTAAATATAAAGCTTGAATCATTATAAGACAGACCCAGAGTTTTGTAAAAACACAAGTTATCAAATAAAAATAATTACTTTTACGTATAATTTTATTTTTTTGCAAAACAAAAGTACATTTTTTAATAGATTGTTTGGACAAATATAAAAATAATACGATAATTGTAACAAATGTGCTTGACATTATGTTTTGAAGTAATAAAATAGTTTTGCTAGAATAGCTATTAATGATGGAAGGAGGTCAGCAATTTAACGAGAGAGTCTTTGGTTGTTTTTAGGAAATAAGAAAATGTAAGTTAAAAGGTTAGGTTTATAAGTTTTAAAATAGGAAGGTGATTTTTATGGAAACGGTTGTTGCTGCTGTTACTCCTTATGTAGACTTTGGAAATACAGCTTGGATGTTAATGTGTGCTGCTCTGGTTTTGTTAATGACTGCCCCAGGTCTTGGACTTTTTTATGGAGGCTTAGTAAAGCGTAAAAATATTTTAAGTATTTTAATGCAATCAATGGTTACTCTAGCTCTTGTTAGCGTAATTTGGGTGACCGTAGGATATAGTTTAGCTTTTGGTCCTGGACATGGTGCCTTGGCTGGATTTATTGGTGGATTGGATTGGGCATTTTTAAAGAATGTTGGAATGGATGTTAGTCCATACTATATTTCACAAGCAAATGCACGAATTCCACATTTGGTATTTATGATTTTTCAGTGTATGTTTGCTGTTATAACACCAGCTCTTATTATTGGTGCTTTTGCTGAAAGAATGAAATTCTCAGCATTTGTGCTATTTACTATTGCTTGGTCACTACTTGTATATGCACCAATTGCACATATGGTATGGTCAGCAGATGGATGGTTATTCAAGTTAGGTGCATTAGACTTCGCAGGAGGAACAGTTGTTCACGTTAATGCTGGTATTGCTGCATTAGTTGTAGCAATTATGATAGGACGTCGCAAGGATTCAAAGATTGCTCCACCACACAATCTAGTTTTTACAATGGTTGGTGCAGCTTTACTATGGTTTGGTTGGTTTGGATTTAATGCAGGCAGTGGACTTGCTGCTGATGGACTTGCTGCAAGTGCTTTTGTTGTTACACACATTGCAGCAGCAATGGCTGCTTTGGCTTGGGGAGCATTAGATTGGTTATTCCATCGTAAGCCTACTATGTTTGGTGTTGCTACAGGTGCAGTTGCTGGGTTAGTTGCTATTACTCCTGCAGCTGGGTTTGTAGACGTTACTGGTGCACTTATAATAGGCGCCGTAGTAAGTTTAGTTTGTTATGTGTTCGTAGTATTTGTTAAAGGTTTTTTCAAATATGATGATGCGTTAGACGCTTTTGGAGTTCATGGTATTGGTGGTATTTGGGGAGCCATTGCTACCGGTTTATTTGCTACACCAGTTATCCAGAGTGCATACAAAGGTTTCTTTTTCGGTAATCCTGACCAGCTTAAGGTTCAGTTGATTGCTGTAGGATTTACAATTGTATATTCATTTATTCTAACTGCAGTTATTTATAAAGTAGTTGATTTAGTAATTGGAATGCGTGTAAGTGAAAAAGAAGAAGCTATTGGTCTTGATGTTAGTCAGCATAATGAGCGTGCTTACACACTCTTAGAATAGAAAGGGGTTAATGATGAAATACATAATTGCTATTATTCAGCCACATCGATTAGAAGAAGTTAAACAGGCGCTATACGATGCAGAAGTAAACTTAATGACAGTTAGTGAAGTATTAGGGCACGGACGTCAGATGGGAATTGCAGAGTATTATAGAGGCAATAAGGAAAGTGGTAATCTTCTAAGAAAAATTAAATTAGAAATTGCTGTTAACGATGCTTTTGTTGAAGCAACTGTAAAAGCTATTGTTTCTGGAGCTCAGACTGGTGAAGTTGGTGACGGTAAGATTTTCGTTCTTGATCTTGAAGCAACAATTCGTATCAGGACAGGCGAAAAAGGTAGTAAAGCTATCGGTTAACATTTCTCTCTCTCTCTCATTTGTTGACTGGGGGTAGTGAAGCTACACTACCCCCTAAAACAAAAATGAAATTTAGGTCTAATGGACAAAACGGGGGTCTATTTAGAGAATATTTCAGCAATAACTACGCCTAATATCTCAAATCCTTGAGCTTCTAGAATATCCTTTATTGTTTGGTATTCGGCACGTGTTTCTTGTTTAATTTGATTCCAATAAAGCATTTGTTTTTTAATGGGATCTCTGGCAACTATTAGACCTGTTTTTACAATTATGTAATGTTGTCGTGTTAGTTTTACTTTCTTTTAAGGAAAGAGCATAAGTACTATAATGATTTTTATGAAAAGTATTTTTAAAAAACTATATTCTATTTATTTTGTGTTAGTAGGGTTTGTTGTTGTTCTGGGCACTTATCTTCAATCAATTATTATTAAATTAATTTTTGGTAAGAAGGCTATCTATTATTTAAGAAGATTGTATAAGCTTAACTCTAATTTTATTCTTTTGCTTCAGGGGGTTAGTCCTAAGGTTAAGGGTGAGTTCCCAACAAAAGGAACTTTTGTTTACTGTATGAACCATCAAAGCGATTTAGATATAATCCTTTCTTTAGCAATACTTCCGCCTGGCTTTTTGTTTGTAGCTAAGGAAGAGTTATTAAAAGCACCGATTATTGGTTCACTGATTAAAATGGCAGACTATTTAACAATAGATAGAAAGAACGTAAGGCGTTCGGCAGAAACATTGGATAAAATCAAAGACGAATTACTTAGTGGACACTCTGTTTTGGTGTTTCCAGAAGGAACTAGGTCAGTTGATGGTGAGATTCAAAAGATAAAGAGGGGAAGCCTGCAGGTAGCCTTTCAGACGCAGACACCGATCATTCCCGTGGTGAATGATCCTTTATTTAAGATTTTTAATAAAGCTGAGAAAAATATTACGTTACTTGAAATTAAAACTATCGTTGGTAAGCCACAAGTATATGACTGGGACAATGATAGTAGAGATTATTCTATTGAAAGTGCCATGAAACTTGAAGTTATAATGAAAGAAATGTTAGTAGAAATTCGTAGCTAACAAGCGCTATTTTTTAAGCTTTTTCTTTTTCTTGAAACCCTGTTTTAACTGAATATTACGCTTTAAATCTATTTGTTTTTCTTCGCTTTTCTTTAGGAAGTTAAGCATTTTAGATTCAAATGGATTAAGTTCTCCAGTTTCTGCAAGTTTTTTAGCTTTCCTTCTGTCCATTGTCGCGATTCTGTTTTCTTCGGAATTATCAGATTCTTCAACTTCTTTTGGAGGAGCTGCTTTTTTCATAGAAAGGTCATATTTACCTTTTGGGTTTTTGCCTAGCACCTTAACTTTTACGTTATCGTTTAAGGCAACGTGTTTGTTAATGTCTGTAACATATTCGTTTGCAACTTCTGAAATATGAACAAGACCTTCGTTATTTCCTGGGAGTTTGACAAAGGCTCCGAAACTAGTAACGCCCGTTACTACGCCGTCTACAATGGAGTCTTTTTCTAGTATATTTTCTTCGTTTTCTATGTTAATCACCTTTTTTGCGTACTATCTTGTACGCTACCTCATTTTGTTTTACTAGACCTAAGATAGTTCGAGCTTTTTGCTCTACATTACCTATCGACCCAGCATATACAAGCTGCTCATTTAGCATCTTGTTCTTTTCTTCTTCCAAAATAATAAGTCGGTTCGTTGACTTAATCTTTTGACTGTAGCTAATATTGTAATACAGAATTCTAAGATTCTGGTATAACATACTACCAACCATCAGAACTAAAAGAAACGTAAAGAACCGACTTCTTATAAACGTATCTAACACTAAATCAAAAAGCCTTTTTATACTTTCAGATTATAAAATGATTTAATACCCTTGTAAACAGCATCAGCTCCAAGCTCTTCTTCAATTCTTAGTAGTTGATTGTATTTAGCTATTCTATCTGTTCTGCTTGCTGAACCAGTTTTAATCTGTCCTGCGTTAGTCGCTACAACGATATCAGCAATTGTTGTGTCTTCAGATTCACCGGATCTATGTGAAACAATTGCAGTGTATCCAGCTTCTTTTGCCATTTGGATAGCATCTAGAGTTTCGCTTAATGTACCAATTTGATTTACTTTAACAAGAATTGAGTTTCCAATACCTTTGGAAATACCCTCAGCTAATCTTTTTGTATTTGTTACAAATAGGTCATCACCAACGATTTGTACTTTTGAACCTAATTTTTCAGTCATTAACTTAAAGCCATTCCAATCGTCTTCCGCAAGACCGTCTTCAATAGAGATGATTGGGTATTTGCTGCATAGCATCTCATAATAAGCTACCATTTCAGTAGAAGTTCTTACAACGCCTTCGCCTTTGAAAGTGTATATTCCTTTTTGAAACATTTCAGTTGCTGCAACGTCTAAAGCAATCATAACGTCAACGCCAGGCTTATATCCTGCTTTTGTAGCAGCTTCCATTATTACTTGAATAGCTTCTTCGTTTGTTTTTAGATTAGGTGCAAATCCACCTTCGTCTCCAACAGCAGTACTCATGTCTTTGCCGTTTAATACTTTTTTAAGTGCATGAAAAACTTCTGCACCACAGCGAAGAGCTTCTCGGAATGATGGAGCGCCAACTGGCATTACCATAAATTCTTGGATGTCTACTGTGTTATCAGCATGTGAACCACCATTAATGATGTTCATCATAGGAACTGGAAGCTGATGTGCGTTTGTTCCACCAATGTATGAATATAATGGAAGACCACTGCTCATTGCAGCGGCTTTAGCACAAGCTAGTGAAACACCTAGAATAGCGTTTGCGCCTAATTTGCCTTTGTTTTCTGTTCCATCTAATTCAATCATCGTGTTATCGATGTTTCTTTGTTCAACAGCGTCATAACCGATTAGTTCTTCAGCTATAATTTCATTTACGTTCTCAACAGCTTTTAGAACACCTTTACCTAAATATCTGTTTTTGTCTCCATCTCTAAGCTCTACTGCTTCGTGTGCACCTGTTGATGCTCCGGAAGGAACAATTGCTCTTCCCATAGCTCCATCTTCGCAAAAAACATCTACTTCAACAGTAGGGTTTCCTCTTGAATCAAGAACCTCTCTTGCGTGAATATCTATTATTTCTGACATAAAAATCTCCTCCTTATGATATGGTCGGTTGTATTATAAAGCTAAACGCTATACTAAGCAAAGGAATAATAAAGTTGGCAAATAGTATTATTACCTATTTTGCTTGCGGACATAAGCAAAATAGATAATTTAAGTTGGATTGTTTCTATTAACCGAAGTAAAATGGATTAGAGTAAAATACAAATAAAAGGTGGCACAAGATTATAAGTATAGACTTTTCTAACTGGAAGAAAGATGTTCTGAGTGGAATGGTTGTTTCGGTCATTGCATTGCCATTGGCAATTGCATTTGGCGTAGCCGCTTTTTCCCCACTAGGTCCTGCCTTTATTCCAATAGGAGCAGTGGCTGGTTTAACAGGCGCTATTTTTACTGGTTTTTTTGCATCGCTTTTTGGTGGTTGCCCCTCACAGGTAACAGGCCCAACTGGTCCGATGTCTGTGGTTACAAAATCCACGATAGCAACGGTAATTGCAACTGGTTTTTTGCATAAGATACCTCAGCAGGATCAGATTGCAGCAGTTATACTTATCTTTTCCATTACCATTATTATGGGAGGACTGGTGGAAATTATTTTGGGCATTACCCGTACGGGGAAGCTTATTAAGTTTATTCCTTATTCCGTTTTGGCTGGATTTATGAATGGTATTGCTGTGATAATTTTTATTAGCCAGATTAAGCCTTTTTTGGGGGTTACTAGCCAGACAAGATGGTCTGAAATCTTAACAATATTTCACACTAAGAATATTCTAATAATTGGAGTTGGAGTAGTAACAGTCTTGAGCATGGTATTGTTACCAATAATAACGAAAAGAATCCCATCTTCATTGTTTGCATTAATAAGTGGAGTGGTCGCTTATTTAGCAGTTGGGTATTTTATTGAACCATCCTTTCTTAGCCTACAAAATAATTCACTAATAATCGGGCCAATTCCTAATGTTCTTCCTAAGCCTGTTTTTTTCTTGCATTTATCATTTTTTGCTTTGTTTGATTTAGATATTTGGAAACTTATGATTCAGCAAGCAATTATCATAGGGTTGCTGGGCGCAATAGATACTTTGCTTACTTCTGTTATTGCTGATCTTAAAACTAAAGAAAAGCATAACAGTAATCGTGAATTAATTGGTCAGGGTATCGGTAACGTGCTTTCAGGCTTATTTGGTGGTCTACCAGGGGCAGGAGCAACAGTTCGCACTGTATGCAATATTGACGCAGGAGGGAAAACAAAGATAGCTGGAATGGTGCACAGTATAATTCTGTTGTTTGTGCTAATCTTTTTAGGTGTTTTTGCACAGTGGATTCCAATGTCAGTCCTTGCTGGAATTTTGTTGGTAACAGCAGTAAAAATGATTGATATTTGGAGCTTTAAGTTGATTTCAAAGAAATCGGTAAAAGAAGATGTGCTTATTATGTTGGCAGTAACAATAATTACGGTTTTAGTGGATTTAATTATAGCAGTAGGAATAGGTTTGCTTTTGGCTTTTATAGTTTTTATAAAGAGTCAGATAGCATCTCGTGTTGTTAGAAGTATTCGTTATGGGAATGTAATGCGCTCACGTAAGCTTAGAAGCGATGTCGCCAATAAAATCTTAAATCGTCATGGAAGAGAGATTATAGTAGTAGAACTAGAGGGAAGTGTTTTTTTTGGTACAGTAGATCGGTTTTCAGAAATTATTGAAAAAGAAATCAAGGTAGTACAAGAGATTATTTTAGATATGCGTCATGTTCAATCCATCGACCTAACTGGCGGTCAGATGTTAAAGGAATTGGTAGACCATATACTTAAGACAGGTAAGACTATTTGTCTGTCAGGGTTAATGAAGAAAAGCAAATTTAAGAATATGCTGGATGAGTTAGAGATTCTTAGAAGCGTGGGCGAAGAGCATCTTTTTATAGATATAGATTTGGCAACGGAAGCCTGTGAAGATAGTTTACTTATTCGTCATGGACATAAAGCAACCGTATCCAAAAAAGATACGTTGCTTCCCTTGTCTGAACTAACGTCATGTCAGGGACTTTCAGATACTCAGCTAGAAATCTTATCAGGGTATCTTGTAAGTCGTGATTTCATGGTAGGTGATTTGGTTTACTCGGCAGGCGATGTGGCATGTGAGGTGTATTTTATTAGGAGAGGGGAGTTCAGTGTTCTGTACTGTCCTTCGAATAATATTGACGATCAAAGAAGGCTAATTACTTATGGCGCAGGCGAACATTTTGGAGAAATTGCATTGTTTTCTGAAGAGCCGCGTTCATCATCTGTTACAGCAACAGAGGAAGGTAGTCTTTTCGTTTTGACAGTAGAGTCTTATAAGAAATTATTGAAGGACCATCAGGCAATTTTCCTCACACTCACGAGGAATTTCGCAAAGCGTCTTTCAAGTCGCCTACGCAGTGTTTCTGCGGAGCTTGTAGCTCTTGAGGACGAATAAAAATAAGTGGCCAGTCCATAAGCCGGATCCTGTTCTATGTCATCATTTATCTTGGACAAACATTGCTGTTTATCTCTAGCAACCTACCCGCAAATCCAAATGGAGCGAGCAACTCCTCTTTGCCTATTTGGTCTTGCTCCCTGTAGAGTTTAGCCGTTTCAGCCTAACTTAATAGGATCGTTTCTGTTCCACTAGTCCTCGGCTTGCGCCGGACGGGCGTTACCCGCTACAGTGCTCTATGGAGTCCGGACTTTCCTCCCGTAAATAAATACAGACGATGACTCGACTGGCCGATTGTATTATATAGATTAAAGATGAAAGATGAAAGACTAAGGCTAATGGACATTTTTGTTTAAAATTAGTAGAAAGGGAATCGTTAATATAATATTTATCACTATTTATTGTTAAATATCTGTAAATTTGTTATAACTATAATTGGTTTTTGAGGGGGAAATATTTTGTTAGAAAAACTCAGTTTATTTAAAAAAATTATAGGTTCTCAAGTAACGGTAATACTGTTTTGTATATTAATTGCTGTTGTCGCAACAGTAGCAATCAATAAGCAGATAAAGATTGTTAAAGAGATTCACACAGTTAGGTTTCAGAATTATAAATTTAGCTCTGACCTAATGAATTATCTTACCTCAATTCATTTATCAACAAGTTCTTTAATTAATTTAGTTGACCAAGGTTTTGATGAGGATCAGCTAGATGCAGTGGTTAAGGGTATTAATGAGTATAAGTCAAAATTGACTGAAACTCAAAAAGAGTTCAGGGATAACGTAAAGACTGGCACTGAAGAAGAGGGTTATCTTACGAAATTTGATACTGTGTTAAGTCAGTATCTAAGTGTTCATTCTCAAATAATGGATGTTATTATAGACGACACGTCAACTGCAACTCTTTACCTGATGTCTGCAACAAAGCAATTTGATAGTTTAAATACGACAATCAAAGAATTGTTGGTTTTAGAAAATGATTTAAGTCAGAAAAAGTATACAGATTCTTTAAAAAGCCATAAACGAACAATTTTTTTGTTTGTTTTTGGAGTAAGCATAATTATTATAATAGCAGTTACTCTAGCAGTTCTTGTAGCTAAAGGGATTTCTAATCCAATAAATAGTATTATGGTATTATTATCAACATCAGCCAGTAATCTTTACCAAGCATCAGGGGAAATTAATAAAGTTAGTGACCATACCAGTGCTACTTCTAATAGGCAAGTTAGTAGCATTTCTTCAACCACAAAAGAAGTAGAGGATATAAAGGCTATTTCGCAAACCAACTTAGTAAAGATGCAAGAAGCAACAGATTCTTCGAGACATATAAGTGGTAAGGTTCAAGACGGATATAGGTGTATGACGTTGATGCAGAAAAGTATGACAAATATAAAAGAATCAACTGAAAAAATGGAGACTATTATTAAAACAATAAACGATATAGCTACTCAGACAAATCTTCTTTCGTTAAATGCCGCAGTAGAAGCTAGTAGGGCAGGAGATGCAGGTAAGGGATTTGCTGTTGTAGCAAAAGAAGTAAGAAGTCTTGCAGAAAAAAGTTCAGAAGCAGCAAAGGAAACTAGCGAGTTAATAGCAAATTCAATACTGATGACTGAGGAAGGAGTTTCTATTGTTGATAACACATCAAGCGTTTTGACAAATATTATGGAAGGAGTCCAGAGTATTTCTGAAATTATGGATAGTGCTTCAACCTTAAATAACAGCCAAAATCAAGCTATTGTTCAGATAGGGCAGAACATGCATGCCTTGTTTGATTCAGCTAATGATATTAATGCTGTTTCAACAGAGCTATCAGCAACTAGCGTCCAGTTTAAAGCGCAAGCAGTCAATGTTAAGGATATCGTTGATAATTTATCAGTAATTGTTAACGGAGGTGATAAGTAAGAAAACCGTGTTTAGATTAAATTAATTAAGGAGAGAGAAATGAAAAAATTATTAGTAATGTTAGTTTTGTTATCAATGGCTTTTGCGGCGCCTGTTACCGTTAAAGGTTCAGATACTTTACTTGATTCTGTAGAAGAGATTGCTAAAGGGTATAAGGCAGAGGGAATTAATGTTTCTGGTGGAGGATCAGGTGCTGGGATTACAGCTTTACTTAAAGGTTCAACAGAGATAGCTAATGCTTCAAGACAGATTAAGGATAAAGAAATAGCCAAAGGTAAAGAAAGTGGTCTAGAGATTAAGGAAATAATTCTTGCTATTGATGCTCTTTCTATGATTGTTAATCCAAGCAATAAAGTTAAGAGCTTATCTGTAGAGCAGATAACTAAGATTTATACTGGAGAATATAAGAATTGGAGTGATGTTGGTGGAGCTAATCAACCAATAGTGCTTTATGGAAGATTCAGCAATTCAGGAACTTACGCATTTGTGAAAGAAGATATCATTAAAGGAAACTATGCAGATACAATGATTAGTATGGTAGACAATTCTGCTATTGTTGAAGCAGTTAAGAAGGACCCAGGAGCGATTGGATACGTTGGTGCATCTGCTGTTATCGTAGACGGTAAGGTAATTCCAGGTATAACAAAGTTGTCAGTTTCTGAAAAGACTGGCGGAACAGCATATTCTGCTACTGATGTTGCTGCTGTTAATGCAGGTAAATACCCACTTTCAAGGTTCTTGTATCAGTATATTTCGAATAAGGCTACTCCAGAAGGTAAAGCGTTCATTAAGTATGAGCTTTCATCAGCTGGTCAAAGCCTATTTAAGAAACATGGTTTTTTCCTTATAGGTAAAGACATTATGAATAAGAACGAAGGTTTATTGAAATAGTTTTTTGATGAGACAATAATGTAAATTTAAAAGCCCCCGAAAGGGGGCTTTTTTTATATCTTAATTGAATTTGAAAACTAGAGGTGTATACTTAACAAAAAGGAGGATAAAAAATGGAAGAAACAAAGATAAATATGCCGTTACTAAAATTAGCTCGTCATTATTCAAAACCCATTAAATATTCACAAAAATATAACTTATCTTGTAAGATATTGTCTGCTATTATATATGTTCGACATGCAAACTATTAAAAAACCAAATAACACTAAAATAGTTATAACTGTTGGTCCTGCCAGCGACAACCATCAAATGATAAGCTCTCTAATAGATGCTGGCGTTGATGTTTTCCGCATTAACAGTTCACACGGTAGCCCAGAGAAGCATCAAGAAACCATTAAGCTCATAAAAGCTATCTCGAATGAAAAGAAATGCAACATTGCTATTCTAATAGACCTACAAGGCCCCAAAATAAGAATGGGACAGTTAAAGGAAGATATCCTACTTGAAGATGGACAAGAGATTGTTCTGACTACTGCAGATAAAATAGAAAACCAAGACATTCCTGTTGACTATAAGAATATTGTTAAAGATGTTAAACCTAGAGATGATATCTTTATAAATGACGGCAAAATAAGACTTAAAGCAGATTGGGTAAATAACAAAAGAATAGGCTGTACAGTAATTAATGGAGGAATACTATCATCCAGAAAAGGAATTAATCTACCAGGAACAGAAGTAAGCACCCCAGCAATTACAGAAAGAGACAAAGAGTTCATCCATTTTGCCGCACAAAACGACATATCCTATATCGCATTATCATTTGTTCGTTCTGAAAAAGATATTATTCAAGCAAAACAAATAATACAATCTTACGGGAAAAATATTCCAGTAATTGCGAAGATAGAAAAGCCTCAAGCAGTTGAAAGAATCGATGAAATAATACGAGAGGCTGACGGAATAATGGTTGCCAGAGGCGACTTAGGAATTGAGCTCTCTCCAGAAAAAGTTCCTCTTGTTCAAAAAATGATAGTAGAAAAATCTAACATAGCGGGAAAACCAGTTATTATTGCCACCCAAATGTTGGAATCAATGATTAATGATCCAATCCCTACAAGAGCTGAAGCAAATGATGTTGCAAACTCTATCTTAGATGGAACTGATGCCATCATGCTGTCAGCAGAAACATCTGTAGGTAAATTTCCAATACAAGCAGTTAATATAATGGAACGCATTGCAGAAGAAATAGAAAAAAGCGAATACTACAAAGATTCTTTAAAATTTCTTATGGAGCATCACACGGACAGAAGCATAGACATGAATCACGACATAGCAATCTCCAACCTTTGTAATGATTTAGATATTAAGGCTGTTGTTGCTATCACAACTAGCGGATACACGGCTACAGTTCTTTCCAAAGCTAGGATTAAGTTTCCAATAATTGCACTAAGCAATCAGGCTAAGCTCTGTAAGGAGCTAAATCTGTTTTGGGGAATACTCCCAGTTTATCATGACATATATTCGGTAGAATTTGACGACAAGTCGCTACAGGATATTTCAAACAAAATAACAACTGAAACTTTCCTTAACAAAGGGGATAAGGTTCTTTTTGTAGCAGGTCTTCCTTACCTTAACAGTGAAAAAACAACTAAGATTAGAATATTTACTCTTTAACGATTATTCTTTGTGTCCCCCTACTATCATCACAAGGACCATCTTCATCAGTAAATTTAGCCATCTCAGCATCCTGAACTTTTGTACAAGGCAACATCTTCTCACTGCAACACATAGGGATTTCCGTTTTATTATCTGAATACTTCTCTAAGCCACATATGCTACAAACATATTTCATAAAATGCCTTCTATTTAAGATTAATACTTAATCCATCGTATCCCATTTCAATACCATCAGGCAATTCACTGTTTAATTTATCATATTCTAAATCGTGAGTAGTATGTACTAAATATGCCTGAGCTGGAGCTACTTTAACTAACATTTCTATGCTTTGATTAACATTAAAATGAGTTGAGTGTTCACTATACCTTAATGCGTTCAAAATAACTGTTTTCTTATTCTTAATTAAGTCTACAGTATTATGTGGAAGCTCGTTTACATCTGTAATAAATACAGTATCTTTAAAAGAGAAGCCAAAAACTTTCATCTTACCGTGAAACCCAACTAGTGGCTCAAAACGGATACCCTTTATATAAAAAACCTGTCCTTCTATAAGTTCCTTTATCTCAACAGCAGGAACACCTCCACCTATCTGTTCTGGCTCACCAAAGATGTATGGGAATGGTCGTTTTAGACTCTCAGCAAGTTCGCTGAAAACGTAAATATCAATTTTATTACCTCGGCGGATTTCTTTCCCATTTTTTAACGCCAATGGCCTAAGGTCATCTATACCAGCTATATGGTCCCAATGGGTATGAGTAATAAGAACAGCATCAACTCGCTTAATACCATAAACTAATGCTTGCTCTCTAAAATCTGGTCCACAATCTATAAGAATGCTTATTGATTGGTCTTCATTATGAATCCACGCGGATGTTCTTAACCGTTTATTTCTTGGATTTGTGCTTACACAGACAGGACAACTACAACCAATAAGTGGAACGCCGTCCGATGTCCCTGTTCCAAGCAAAGTTAGTTGTAAGCTCATACTACTATTTTCTTATAGAAAAAGATTAATAACAATTATTTATTTTGCTGAGCTTTTTCCTTAATATATTTTTCTGCTTGTAATGCAGCTATTGTCCCATCGCTTACAGCAGTTGTTATTTGTCTGTATTTTTTGCTACGAACATCTCCAGCCACGAAAACACCTGGAATATTTGTTTCCATATCTTCTGTTGCAACAACTGTTCCCCATTTGTCTAAAGTTAAATCGTTTTTAAATAAAGCATTTTGTGGCTGATACCCAACAAAAACAAATAGCCCATCTGCTTTATCTAGAATCTTTCTCTCTCCTGTTTTCAAGTCCTCTACCTCTATTGCTTTAAACCCCTCATTACCCAAAAAGGCTCTTGGCTCATGTGACCACAAAACTTCAATCTTTGGATTACTTAAAGCCTCATCAATTGCAACTGCATTTGCTTGAAATGAATCAAACTGATGAATTATCGTAAGTTTATTAACAAACTTTGTTAAAAACAAAGATTCTTCAACAGCAGAGTTTCCACCACCAATAACATAAACTTCCTTTCCTTCATAAAAAGCACCATCACAAGTAGCACAATAAGAAACTCCTTTACCAAACAACTCCTTCTCACCTGGAATACCCAATTCCCTTGGCTTTGAACCAGTAGCAAGAATAATAGTTTTAGCATTAATTGTCTTATCATCATCAATGTCCATAGTCTTCTCGGATAGATTTATACTAGTCACATCTGCTGCCATAATTATCTCTGCACCAGAAGCCTTTGCTTGCTCTGTTGTATGATGCATTAACATAAATCCCTTAATATCTTCGCCAGTACCAGGATAATTTGATACAAGATGGGTTAGGTTAACTAATCCTCCAGGTTGTCCTTTATCCACCACAACTGTTTTCAGTTTTGCACGAGCCGTGTAAATTGCAGCTGCTAGCCCAGCTGGACCTCCACCAATAATTGCTACATCGCAATCAATAACTTCACGCTTATCTACTTTATCTTTCTCTTCAACATCAAAATTTCCCAAAATAGAATTCTTTAACTCGCTTTTCAAAACAGCGCCTGACAATCTTTTGCCTATTTCTTTGCCATCTTTATAGAATAATACTGTTGGAGAACCTTTGACGTTTAGTCCTGAAGATAGCTCTTTATTACCTTGCCTAAATATTTTATAAAATGAAATCTCTTTGTCATACAGACCAGCAAAATAATTATACTTTGAGGCTAAAGCTTCACAAGGAGGACATTCTGTAGAGTAAAAATCTACAATTACTGGACCCTTGCTCTTTAATACTAACTCTTCGTATTCTACTGCTGAAATATCTTTAACCATTATTTGCCTCCATATTTATTATATTTTTACTTTGCTTTATCTAAAATCTCTTTCCTATAGTAATTTATTCCTATATCCATAACCTCTTTGATAGGCTTACAATTTGGCGAATGGATTTCACCATTACGGTCCTTGGCTATAACACCACAGCCTCCGCCACACACCACCCCAACAGAACAATCTACGCACTCAGCAATATTTAAGATATTACGTGTTTGCCAATCTTTTAAGACTTGCTCATTAAACTTTAGTACTGGGAAATAACTACCAAGCTCGTACCCCTCACGACCACAGCTTGCAGTACAACCAAAAATATTCCCAGAAGCATCAAAGACAAATTCCGATTTGCCTGCCGGACAAGTGTCAAAAGAGGGAACATACATCTCTCCAGAATCCACCATTTTCTTAACACCAAAATAGTTAGGAATATGTAGTTTTCTTAAAACTGGATTAAGCAACATCAACTCTGTATACTCTCTATGCATTTCATCTAAAGATAGCAAATCAGCTTGTGTCATAGACTCGTCTATCAGCTCATAATTACGACCCAATGACGTTTTAAACATACCTTTTGGTAAATCCAAAAACCCTCGTTTCTCCAAGTCCTTAGCTAACTCAAGGAAGGTCTTAAGTGTTTGTTTATCTGTTATTAACCTAGCATTTAAGGGAAGACCAATCTCTTTAGCTACTTCCAGACCTCGCATTATCTTTTGATAGCTATCTTTGCCATCTTTTGTGCTACGTCGCCTATTGTGTTCTGTCTCTGCACCATCTAAAGAGACATGTATTTCTTTAATCATGGCTTTTTGTAATATAGGAATATACTCTTCCAAATTATAACCATTGGTAACAACAGCTAAAGTTATACTATGTTCTACCAACTTATCAACCAAAGAAGACACAAGTGTCTTTTGATGTTCATTTAACAATAGTGGCTCACCACCAAAAAGAGTTACAGTAACCTTTTTATTGTTTTTATTACGATAATTAACTACATAATCGACAAAAGCATCTAGCATCTCTTGTGACATTATATTTTTATTTATATCAATCCCTTTCTGATAACAGTAAGGACAATTAAAATTACAACCATAAGTTGGAACTAATAAGAACTGAATCTCGTTTTCCTCAGAAACCTCTAAGAAGTCCTGATACCTCTTAGCAATGTATATTTTCTCGCTTGCTTTATCAGCAAAATAATAACCACGCAGAAGCCAGTATTTCTTCTCTTCTTCATTGCGCGGAATACCACTCTCAAAAGATTTAACGCTATCAGCATCTGCTACATCAAAAGCTCCAGAGAGTGGATTAAAAACTGCATAATGGTCCTCATTCATCTTGGTTATTTGGTTATACCTAGATTTAAATAATTTATCCATTAATCATGACACCCCATCACAAGTTTTGTTGACTTTGCACAACACTGTGCAACTGAACTATCTGCATTACCACAACAAGATTCTGCTTTATGTACATTCACTTCTGTTACTTTCTTCATTTCTTCACCCCCTTTAATATTATACTCTCCAACCCATACCCATTCTTAATATACTTGCGAGAACTTAAAACCTCAATACTTGTAAACCCAACTTCACTAACAATGTCCAAATAATCTTTTTTTGGAATTGCTCCACCCCAACAATCTGCGATATTTTGAGGATTATTTACAACTGAATCTGGTAGCTTATTTACAGCCATAACGTCTCCTATAACAAAAAACCCCCCTTGCTTTATTACACGGTAAATTTCCTCAAACACCCTTCTCTTGTTTAGTGAATGGTTGATAACGCAATTACTTGTAATAACATCAAAAAAGCCTGGCTCATATGGAAGGCTATGAATATCTCCGACCAGGTAGTCGGTGTTTGGTAGGAAATAATTAGCCTTTGCACGCTCAATCATTTTTTCTGTTGTGTCTAACCCGCATGCCATACCCTCTTTACCTACAAGCCTAGCAAATCGATGAACCTGCGAGCCATTCCCACAGCCCAAGTCCAACACTTTTTCGCCACCCAGTAAAACAATAAAACCAGAGACATTGGCACATCCCAAGTTAGACTCGTCTACAATTTTTGCATAACGTTCTTCAACTAAAGTATTAGTCATTACCCCACAGCCTTCTTAGGAAAATATGGACAATCTTGATACAAACATTCTTTATTATACCTCATAAAAGAACAAACATAATTGGTTGCCTTAAGGTCAATCCCAAATTCATTCTTTAATGTTAATAGCAGTGATTCTGCGGTTAATGTAACATTTCGCTTACAACAACGAGGACCACCTACTTTGGCAATAGAATTTAATACATTTGCAGTAGCTCCATGTATCTCACCATAGAAACTTTTCTTTAAAGGTGTGCACTCCTTTAAAATGCTTAAAGTAATCCCGCTTCCAAGAGCTGCTGCACAAGCTCCCCAATAACCACAAGTGCCCCCAGGCAAATCAGAACAACGAGCTAAAACTAATTGCCAATAATTATCTATTATTTTTATGCCTGAATTTTTCATAGCAGTTAAAAATATAGCAGGAATAATATAATGATGCTCTGGTCCATGCATATTATAAGAAGGATGCTTCATGATTTCTTCAAGCATGGCAATCGGGTCTGTTTTCTTGCTATTTTTTATATAAGTTTCCAGAAATTCTAAACTATCTGCTTGATGACAGTTATCACAAACATAATGACCATCAACACAAGCTACCTGCGTGTCTGTTTTTTCTCCGCAATAATGACAAGACAATTCTCTTATCTCGCCATATTTCAATTCCTTTGCACATACTAAACAACCTGTTTTCGTAGTCATAGCTACTCCTTATAACTTTTTAATGCTTTCGCTGGATTATGATTGTATACACGATCTTTAACGATTAACGTTGTTCCTGGTTTTGTTAAATGCTGACGATAAAGCACATCATGACCCATACAAAGCCCCATATCTATAGCAAACTCTGCCTCACTATTATTTATTTCTAATGCTTGTCCAATTGGGTTACAATTAACACTCTCTCCCAACGAACTATCGATTTGCTTTTCACGAATACCATTAATGGTGCAACGCACTGAGCTTGTTTTAAATCCTTCATTAGAGAAAATTTCCATCACTTCTTTTGCTAAATTTTCCATGCAAAAGCAATACGCAATCGCTATATTTTTATAATTCTGCAATTTTGCATACTCAACTATTTCCTGTATCCTAGACAGCTGTCCTGCTCGACCATTTGCCACCAACTTATCGGAATTTAGGTAGCTTTGTTTTAGTGATTCAATAGAATAATTACTTAAAACAGACTCTCGTTGACCATTACAATCTTGTGCATTTGATTTACAGTTTTTACTTGAACAAGCTAAACAATCCACAACTTACTCCTATTCATTTATGGTCTCTTAAATACTTAAGAGCACTCAGTGCAGCAACAGAACCTTCTCCATTAGCTATAGCAATCTGCCAACCACCACAAGTAATATCGCCAGCTGCATACACCCCTGGGAAATTTGTTTTCATCTCACGATCAACTGCGATACAGTCTTTAGTTGAAAGAGTCACGCCCATCTTAGACAACAACGCTGAAGATGGAATAGCCTGAATAATAAATAAACCTGAAGTCTCTAGCTCTATTTCTCCATCACTATTCTTAATGCGTATCTTTTCAACTGTTCCAGAACCCATTACCTCAATAATCTCAGTATTATTTATCAGATGAACTCCTTTTTCCTGTGCAAGCTTCAATAAACTTTCTGGACACGTTTGATCTTTGCAATATGAGACAAGCGTCACGTCACAACCTAATTGAATCAACATCTGTGCATCATGAACTGCCTCAAAGTCGTTACCATAAACAACAACCTTCTTACCTTTATAAAAATCTCCATCACAAGTAGCACAATAAGACACTCCTGCACCAAGAAAATCAGACTCACCAATAATATCCTTTTTATGTTCACCTTTACCCATGGCAATAATAACAACCTTAGCCTGAATAAACTCTGAGCGAGTAGTTGCCATTTTAGGTTCAAACTCAAGTGACATTTCTAATACATCTGCTACTATTATTTCAGCTCCAAACTTAGTTGCCTGGTCTTCGAATCTCTTTAATAACTCATGCCCTGAAATTGAATCAATCCCTGGATAGTTCTCAACCTTATGTGCAAGTTCCAAATGGGACTTTGTTTTTCCTTTTAATACAACCGTCTTCTTTCCCGCCCTTGCTGTATAAATCGCTGCAGATAAACCGGCTGGACCAGCTCCAATTATTAAAACATCAACATTAATATCTCTCATTATTTTCTTACTCTTCAATACAAATTTGCTTGTTTTTAATGGCAATTATTGTTTTAAACCCCAATAATAAGATAACAAAATTTAATAACAGCAACAATCCCCATGATATTACTCTGAAAAAAACTGAACCAGTCTCATGGTACATAAGTAATGTGCCTATAACCAAGGCGTCTAACGGAAAAGAATAAGCCCACCAAGACAAATAAAACTTTATCTTTAAAAATGTTTTCAGTTGAGCGATAACAAGAATAAACATAAACAATCCAAAATAGTAAAGCATATTGCCAAAATATGTTACTCCAACTAGCTTTGTTAAAGATATAAATCCTATGATAGGAGGGGCGAATAAAATAAACATTGTTGGCAATAATTTATCTGGAATAGGATGGAAAAAAATAATCCTATTTACAACTATTACTGTCAAAATTAGCCACCAAAAAAAACCTATACTAAAAAAGAACCATGATAGCTCAGGCGAAAAATGTGTAACGCCTGCAATTGGCACAATAATAGAGCCAACAACAGGAATAAACCATGAAGGATTAAGGTGTGGTATTTCAAAACTAGTATGCCTAATCCAAGATGACATAGTTGTAATTGAAAAAATAAACTGTGCAACAACACCAATCCACCAAAGATACTTAGAAATAACAATATCTAATGGAAGGTAAATTATACTGGTAATAAGAAAAATTTTGGCAATTATTGGAAAAAAGTTTATTTTAATAGGATGACGTAACTCTTCTCCTATTAAGCTTGGATATTTTACTAATTTTGATATATAGATTAAAGCAGTAATCACAATAATCAAAAGAGATAAATACAACAAGTAACTACTAAACTTTAAATTAATTTCTAAAATTTGCTCAGCTTTTTGCCAGGCAAGTGTAAAACCAATAAGCCCTAAGGATATTGAAAAAAAAGAAATAGGAAAATTCTTTAATCTATTCAATTCATAAACATCTTCCCTGTTATTTTTTTGCTCATTTTTCATTTATTTCTCCTTTTTTAAATATTTTATGACTTACTTTGCATATTCTTTAAAATAGCTAATACTTGGATAGCCTCCTTATTCTTAACAACATAACAAGTTCTATTACCTTTCTTAGTTGGGTAAACAATACCACTGTTTCTTAAAACTCCTAAATGTTGTGAAGATGTTGACTGTGGTATATCCAAAATATTACATAAATTATTCACACAACATTCATTATCAAGCAATAATTGTACCATTTGTAACCTCACAGGATGAGCAAGTGCCTTCAAAATATGGCCCATCTTTTCATGATTTATATCCAACATTTAAACTCCTTTCATAAAGCAATATCGCAATATCGCAATAATACGATATAACATAAAAAGAATCAAAGGGTATTTTCTTCTAACTAAACTCAAATGCTAATTACTGGTTAAATTATTTGAACGACTTAATCACAATCTGTTATTTAGGAACATAGGGAGTACCACCAGGTCTAAACCAAAAATGAGTATTAGCGGGGTATGATTTTCTGTTTATGCTGATAGGCTCTTTGACTAAGATGCTTTCTGCATGATTATTGCCATCAAAATACAAAACAGAACCGGCTGGATAGGTTACTCCTTTATATGAAAACGCAGTTTTCGTTATTAACCAACTCTCTTTTGGAGATAACTTAATTGTGACTCCATTTATTTCAGCATCTTTCAAAAATAATGGGTATTCCTTGCTTTCGTGTCTGAAAACAAATTCTTCAACCTCAGCTTTTATAATATTACCTTTATCATCAAAAAACAAATCAGACAGTTTTGAGAAACTTATGCCCCGAATCTCTTCTTCCCTTGCTAACATTCCAACAGAAACTTGGCCGTTGGGATGAAAATGTAGAGTAGAATTCTTTCGGAACAAATAACTTTTCGCTAAAACATCCTCTTCTAGTTCAACATGCTCCAAAACACTATTATCCAATACAACCAATGTTCCTTTGATAAAAAATGCTCCATTTAAGGTGGTGCTAACTGCCAACCTGCCTTCACAAAGCTGCCCATTTTCATATAAATTGACTGTTGTATTTTCCTTGAGCATAAACCCTTGAACGTTAGTATCTTTAGCTAAAACTCCTGAAGAAATCTGCTTGCCTAGATAAAAATACAACGCGCTTCCTTTTTTAAAATTAATATCTGTAAAAGATGTATCTGCATTAAAAATTGAAGAGACTAACTGTCCGTCATGAAACCATAAAAGAGATCCAGCAGGGACAACACCAGACCCTATTGGTTGATCATTTAAACAATAAAAAATAACATCTGATTTGTTTAAAAATATAAAACGAGCATCTTTTTGTATAGTTATACCATCCATCTCTATAGCATATGGAGAGGCATATACTTTTCGTTCACCAACGTCATTGCCACCAGTCAAAAAAGTATATGTTTCAGCATCAACTGTCCTGCCGGTGTCTTTATAAGTATCACTATTTGAAATAATTTTTGTTCTCATATTAATATTTCGAAGTGAAATATGTTTTATTGCAACTAATTAAGAGTAAGGTCTTTTAATCCAATATTCTTCGCTCTTATATATCCTTGAAGTCCGCCAACTAATCTTTGAGAAATGTCAGGTTCTACAAAGTTCATCATACCTACAGATACAGCATCCGCGCCTACCATTAGAAACTTCACTACGTCATCGATATTAGCAATACCACCCATCCCAATAATCGGAAGTTTAACAACTCTAGATACATCATATACTGCCTTAAGGGCTATTGGCCTTATTGCCGGTCCGCTAAGTCCAGCATATCCTCTACTAAAAAATAGTTTGCGATTCTCAATGTCTACTTCTAATCCAGTAACAGTATTAATCAAAGAAAGCATATCAGCGCCCTCTCCTTCACAAACCTGTGCTAAGTTGACTATATCATGAACATTCGCTGCAAGTTTCACAATAAGTGGCTTGTCAGTCTTTGCTCTTACCTTATTAAGAAGCACCTTAAGTTGCGCCATGTCCTGACAAAAGGCTAACCCGCCAGCATCTACGTTCGGACAAGAAATATTTAGCTCGATTGCATCTACTCTCTTCTGCCCGTCCAATATCTCGGCTAACTCAACATTCTCTTCTGTGGAATGACCAGCGATGTTAGCAATTACTTTTACTTTCTTTAAATGCTCAAGTGCAGGCAACTTCTCTTGAATAAATTCCTTAATACCACAATTCGCTAATCCTATTGAGTTCATCATACCAGAAGGCGTTTCGGCTATCCTCGGCGTAGGATTTCCTTCTCTTTGATTTAATGTTATGCTCTTAAGAGTAATAGCCCCGAGTGAGTCTAAATCAACAAAATCACTATACTCTGTTCCATACCCAAAGCAACCTGAAGCAGTCGTGATTGGATTCTGTAAAACTAGTTTGCCAAGATTAACTTCTAAACTCTTCAACTCTTCAACCTCTTTTTCTTTTTAATCCTTCCCTTTTCAAGGGAAGGTGGCTCAGCTTTAGCTGAGACGGAAGGGTATTATCCCCATATTTCCTCTGCCTTAAAAACCGGTCCTTCGTTGCAAACCTTCTTCAATCCACTAACTGTTTCCACGACACAACCAACACAAGCGCCAAAGCCACAAGCCATTCTTGCTTCCAAAGAAACCTCAGTATAAACACCATGCTTCTTTGCTATCTGATATGATAATTTCATTAATGCGTCAGGACCACAAATATATAACATTTCTATATTATTCTTTATTAGAACATCCTCTAACTTATCACAAGCAAAACAACCCTCTTCTTTATCTATATGCACAACAAGGTTAGATACTTTAATATCAACTAACTCTTCTCTTGTCTTAACAGCATACATTGTTATTACTTCATTATCTTTGCTTAATTCCTTTTCTAAATAATACAAAGGAGCTATCCCCATCCCACCACCTAAAAGAAGGATTTTCTTGCCTTCAAACAAAGAAAACCCGTTACCAAGAGGACCAAGTAAGTCCAAACTATCGCCAGCAACTAAGCTAGTCATAACATCTGTCCCCTTACCACGAACACGGTACAATATTTCTAGCTCATTACCAATTACATTATGAACACCAAACGGTCGTTTCAATAAAAACTGTGAGTTGCTACCAACTGAAATGTTTATAAAGTTACCTGGCTTACATTCTTTTGCTATTTTGCTAGTTCTAAGCCTGCACTTATATATACCAGAAGCTACTTCTTTATTCTCAACTACTTGAGCCTTCTCTAACAACTTAGTCATCAATAAATTTCCCCAAAATATCTAACAAAACAGTCAAAAACTCTCTGTCTCGCATACCACTGTTGCTATCAACCTTATAAGCAAAAACTGCCTTATGTGTTAGTTTTAAAATAATTACATCCCCAAATCCAAACTCATTATACAAAAAATCATCTTTGGACATTTTCAGCATGGTTACTTTGCCCAATTCGCTAAACACACTTTTTGACAAGGGCTTCATAAACGTAATCTTATCAAACTGCACTGGCGAAAAATACTTATCCTGAAAAAGGTACATTATAGAAGCTTTATGATTTAAGATATCTTGAAAATAATAATAAACCTTCAAGTACTTCTCTTCTTCCTTCAAGCTAAGTAGCTCACGTTGAAGCTCAAATAAACCTTTATACATAAAAATATCTTTTTCTATGGTAATGCTATACAAGGCCTTAAAGCTTTCAATAACACTTTCTTCTATAGCTACCTTGAATCTCTTCTCATGACCTTTTCCTATTGATTTGCCCCTAGTTGAAAAGACCACAAACCCGATTAATCCATGGGATTCATACCTAACTGGATAAAAAAACTCTAATGCTAACTTTTCCCAATACTCTATTTCTAGTCTTAATTTTTGAGTTGATTCTCTTTGAAAGAAGATACTCTCTTTGCACACGCTTAGAACTTCTTGCTGACCAAGCTTAATATCAGTAGAACGCAATAAACTATAAACCATCGATGAAGTATCTACGGCAAAGGAATCTATTATATCTTTCTCTATACCGTTAGACCGTATTAGCTCAAATTGCTCTCCTTTTTTAAGAAAAATAACATAAGAATCTACTATATTTTTACGAATAATTGAAAGAGAGGAAAAGTCTGTGTCTTTTAAAAAAACTTTTTGATCAAATTTCGATGTGTTTTCATTAATCTGGTTTGGATTCATCATTAAATATATTCTAACACTCAATGGCTATCTTTATAAAGTTCAATAGCGTGTTTTGTTGGAATATTCATAAAATGAGTGAAGGTCATCCCGACCAACCAGACTGTGTCATAATTGTCATCCTCTGGCTTGACCAGAGGATCCAGTAAAACGAAAAGCCTCATAAATGCAACACAAAAAAACAATACATCCACCAATACCTTGCCACTACGCATCTACTAGCTGTCTTTTGCTACTTATTACCACCCAAGAAGCAGCAAAAATGTTTAGAAACTAATAAACTTGGGAATAAGTATAAGGTGAATATTTAAAATCTAAAAAGTAGGTGCTAATAATGAAAAATAAAGTAATAGCTATGCCAAATGATACAGCAAGAAATACAACAAGATTTAATGCTCTAATCGGATTGCATGGAGATATAGACTATGCATTAGGTCAATCAGTTGAAGCTTTTGGCTCTACATTAATGCGTGAAGCTTCTTCAGCTTCTTTTCCTCGTGACGCTGGAAATGAATTTGCTAGCTCTGGGCTTAAACATCAAACAGGTGCTGGTCCTTTTAACCCTTCTGCAGGACAAGCCAACAACCATAACGCTTATCCTACTTTTGCTTCATTTAAAGGTTTCCTTAAAGCTTTAAATCCATTCAGCGGATTATTCCCTCAAGGAGGTAAGTTCATAGCTCCTTTGAATAGACCAGATTTACAAAGAATGTCAACTAAAGCTCCATTTATTAGTGCTGAGCCTATTAGAATCCCTTCATTTCTCGACAAAGTTGCTGATAGACTTGCTAGAGCATTTGACCATAGGCTTTCTGAAAACGAAGACCCTGCAAATTGGATTCGTAGATATGGGATGAAAATTCCAAGTGCTGATTTAACTGCCGCTGAAGCTCCCGACTTAACTAATATTACAGCTCAACGAGAAAGATGGGAACAGCATAAAACTACTGGCATAAACACTGAAGCTCCCGACTTAACTAATATTACAGCTCAACGAGAAAGATGGGAACAGCA
>DYQY01000001.1:0-53582 GCA_020719045.1 Candidatus Termititenax sp. | reverse complement strand
TAAAACTACTGGCATAAACACTGAAGCTCCCGACTTATCTACTAACCCACTTGATTCATTATTGAAAGACTATCCTGACGTGAAAGCAGTCAGCGATCCAAAAGAAATGTCGAGAAAAGGAACTTTTGCTGATTATGTATATCTCCAGGTTGGTTTAAAAAACACTCCAAACTATAAGGTATATATTTTTGATACTTCTGAAATAGCCAAACAAGATCCATCTGGTGAAAAATGGCATAAATTTTTACGTGTTACTATAGACAAGTTAGGTGATGGTGGTGGAATTGTTGGAGGTATAAGTAAAGAAAATGCCGTGACAGATACAACTGGCTTAGTGTTTAGAGATGGAGCTTTTATTAAAGTTAATTAAAATAATTTTAGACATAAAGACTTTATTGTTTTTTTATACAAGAATTCATTAACTAAGCCATTTAAGTTTTGTTTTCTTAAGTGGCTTTTTATCATTAAATTTTTGTTTTTTAAAGACGAAAATTCTATCAAATATTTCATCTGCCATATCAATCCCTATTATTTCTATGTTGTTTATAAATGAATCTTTTATTGAGCGTACCTCTTCCAGGTTCTGTCTTGGAACAAAAACGGTCTTAAGGGAATTTTGCTCAGCAGCCATGAGCTTCTCTCGGAGTCCACCAACCGGGAGAACCTTCCCATGCAAGGAAATCTCGCCCGTCATAGCCACATTATTATTCACACACTCTCCCTTTAGGGCCGATATTAAAGCAACCGCAATTGTCACTCCAGCAGAAGGACCATCCTTTGGAACTGCGTTCTCTGGAATATGAATGTGAATATCATTGTCTTTATAGAATGATGACTTAATGTTTAAACGAGCAGAAACAAACCGAACATAGCTTATAGCTGCCTGTGCTGACTCTTGCATCACTTCACCCATTTTGCCAGTTAACTTAACTTCTCCTCCACCCTTAAAGACAGAAACCTCTATAGGCATTATTGCACCACCACGCTCAGTGTAGGCTAAACCAATCGCTGTTCCAACTGTTGGCTTATCAGGAATGTTGTTATATGAATACTTAGAAAAACCTAACAAGTCAACTACCATTTTAGTCGTTATCTTTGTTTTCTTGTTGGTTGCAAGTTTTTCTAGAACCATCTTCCTTATTATAGTCGACAATTCCCTTTCGAGTTGCCTTAGTCCTGACTCGCTTGTGTATTTTATAATTATCTCATCTATTGCACCGTCTGATATCTCTAAATCATTTACATCTAATCCATGTGCTTTAACAAGCTTAGGCCAAAGATGTTCTTTTACAATACTTCGCTTCTCTTCAAGTGAATATCCACTTAACTTTATAACTTCCATTCTATCAAGTAACGGAGAAGGAATATCCTGAACATTATTTGCTGTAGCTACGAATAATACATTGCTAATATCATAAGGAACCTCTAAATAATAATCATAAAACTGCTTATTTTGCTCTGGATCTAAAATCTCTAAGAGCACTGCTGATGGGTTACTATTAAGCCTTGTAGAAAGCTTATCAATCTCATCAAGCAATATCACGGAGTCTCTCTTCCCAGTTGAATGTAGTGCCTGAACAATCCTGCCCGGCATTGCTCCAACATAAGCTCTACGATGACCTCTTAACTCCGACTCATCATTAAGGCCACCTAGTGATATTTTAAAAAACTCTTTACCCATTGCCTGAGCAATAGATTTAACTATACTTGTCTTGCCTACTCCACTTGGACCAGCCAAACAAAGTATTGACCCCTGAACATTACCAGTAAGCTTAACTACTCCAAGAAACTCAATTATTCTTTCCTTAACCTTCTCTAAACCATAATGGTTCATGTTAAGTAGCCTTTTGCAGGAGCTTATATCCAAATCATCTTTATTAAAACTAGAAGACCAAGGAACTTCTAATAACCATTCCAGGTATCCCTTAATAACACCTGACTCGGCTGACATATTTGATACGTTTCTTAACTTAGCTACTTCCCTAAGCGCCTTCTTCTTTACATCATCTGGCATTTTTGATGCTTCTATTTTTTCTTTATAGTCACTAATCTCATCAATATACTCAGTATCAGAACCTAACTGTTCTTGGATAGCTTTCATCTTTTCTTTTAGATAGAATTCCTTCTGACTTTTCTCCACTCTTTCCTTAACTGCAACATGCAAGTTATCCTCAAGCTCCGTTATTTCTGTTTCTGACTCAAGCAAATCAAGCAACATATCTGCCCTTGTTTTCAAATCATTTTCTTCCAAAATACCTTGCTTCTTCTCAACTTGAAACATCAGAAAATGAGAAATCACATAAATCATTTGCTCAAGCGAGGACTCGTTTATCATTTCTTGAATAATTTTTGCTGAGATATTTTTATGAAAATTAAGATACGTCTTTAGTGTCTCGGAAATTCTGCTTTGATAAGCAATCTTTTGTTCAGAAGTTAATGTATCAATGGTTTCAAGCACGATTGATTTTACAGTAAAGAACTTGCCATTATCCTCCACTTTCTGCCAAGCAACACGTTTCATGCCGTTAACTAATACCTTATATGTACTTTTGTCTAATCGCTTTATACTAGTTAACTCAGCCAGAATTCCTACACCATATAAGTTTTCGGAGATTGGTTCGTCATTTGCGTTTGATTGAAGAACAAAAATTATTTCTTTTGACTTATTGGAAACATCTTTAACTATACTTAGTAACGCATGTAAAGAGCGATTTCTTCCAACAAACACAGGGATAATGATATTAGGGTAAATGACAATATTTTTAAGAGGTATTACTGGTTGTCGTTTATGCCACATTTTTCCCGAGCTTTTCTGCTTTGGGGAATCTGCCAATGATATCTTTCTCTGTTATTTTGATTTTCACTTTCTTACTACTCTTTTCATCTGTAGGAAGGTCATACATATATTCTAACATTAATTGCTCAGTGATTGCCCTCAAAGCTCTTGCCCCCATCTTTTTATCAACAGCTAATCTTGCAATAACATTCAAAGCCTCAACCGTAAACTCTAATTCTACATTATCATATTCCATCAATTTCTTGTACTGTTTAACCAAAGCATTTTTAGGCTCTGTTAAAATCTGTACCATCTGTTCTTCTGTTAATGCTTCCAGTGAACAAACTATTGGTAATCTGCCTACAAGTTCTGGAATAATTCCATACTTAATAAGGTCTTCTGTCTCAACTTGCTTTTGAGCTTCTGCATCGTCACCGTCTCCACTTAGGAAACCAATAACACCCTTATTCATTCTCTTTTCCATGATTTCATCTAAACCATCAAAAGCTCCTCCACAGATGAAGAGGATATTCTTTGTGTCTACTTGTACAAAATCATCATGTGGATGTTTTCTTCCAGGATGCATCGGAACATTAACAACAGTTCCTTCTAACAATTTGAGTAATGATTGCTGAACACCTTCTCCTGAAACATCTCTAGTAATTGAACGGTTTTCACTAAGACGAGAAATCTTATCTATTTCATCAATATAAATTATACCTCGCTCCGCTTTCTCAATATCATCATTAGCTATTTGTAATAAACGAAAAATAACAGACTCAACATCTTCTCCAACATAGCCAGACTCTGTTAGTGTTGTAGCATCAGCGATTGTAAATGGAACGTCTAGTAACTTTGCTAGAACTTGTGCAAATAAAGTCTTTCCTGATCCTGTTGGACCTACTAATAAAATGTTAGATTTTTGAATCTCAACATCATTACTAAGCGCTTGTGAAACATGAAGTAGTCTTTTGTAATGATTATACACAGCTACAGATATTACTTTCTTGCCAGTATCCTGACCAATAATATGCTGATCCAGATAGTTCTTAATCTCTTTTGGCTTAATTACCTTTAACTCAAAATCCTTACCAGCTGCTGCTTGGTTAATTATTTCATGACCTGCCTCAAGACATTTATCACAAATATAATTATCTTCGTATCCTTCTAGGTCACTTTTAAAGAAGTAATCAGCTTCTTTTTCAGTCACACCACAGAATATACAAATCTTCTTATCTTTTGTCATATAGTTAAGCCTTAGAGACTAAAACCTCGTCAATAAGCCCATAAGCAACTGCTTCCTGTGCTGACAAAAAGAAGTCCCTATCTGTATCTTTTTTAATTACATCCATTGGCTGACCAGTTTGTTCAACTAGAATCTCATTTAGATATTGCTTTAATCTAAGAATTTCCTTTGTCTGTATCTCAATATCAGTTGCCTGACCTTGAGCACCACCTAATGGCTGATGAATCATAATCCTTGAGCTTGGCAATGCATAACGCTTACCTTTAGCTCCTGCTGTTAATAAAATAGCACCCATGCTTGCAGCTTGTCCTAAGCAAATCGTTGAGACAGGCGTCTTGATGTATCTCATAGTATCGAAAATAGCGAGACCAGCGGTTACAACCCCTCCAGGACTGTTTACATACATAAAAGCGTCTTTTTCTGGGTTCTCTGCTTCCAAAAATAGTAACTGAGAAACAACTAAATCAGCTGAATCGTCATTTATCTCTCCACCTACAAAAATAATTCTTTCTTTTAATAAACGAGAGTAAATATCATAAGAACGTTCCCCTCTTCCAGTTTGCTCAATGACCATAGGCACTAAATTCATACTGTCATCTCCTCTTTATTTATTTTTTTTCTTTATCTTTGCGTTTTCAAGAATAAAATCTATAACTTTCTTGCTCGTAACAGATTCAGCAATGTTTTCCCTAACAGACTCTAGCTGTTTACGATAATCACTTTTTGTTGCTTCATCTTTTTGGTCTTTAATAGACTCTTCAATCTCTTCCGCTATATCTTCAGCTGAAGCTTTAATATTTTCTTCTGTTGCTATAGCTTCAAGACCTAATCTAAGTTTAACTGTATCCATAGCTTCTTTTTCATAGTCACTTCGCAATTCCTCAATAGACTTTTTCACAATACTTAAATAACTATCTAATCCCATATTGTACATACGAAGACCGTTTTCCATTCTCTTAAGCAAATAATCGATTTCTCTTTCAATCATTACTCTTGGAACATCAACCTTTACATTATCGATAACCCATTTAGAAACATCTTCTTTAAGCTTATTCTCGGAAGCAAGCTCCATATTAGCTCTAAGTTTTTCTTCAGTTTCCTTCTTGTAATCAGCTAATGACATGCTTTCTGTTTTTTCTGCAATAAATTCGTCAGTAATTTTTGGTATCTTTGCTGACTTAACTTTGTTAATTTTTACAGTAAAATCAACTGCTTTATTAGCAATCTCTTTATTAGGAGTATCTTTAGGAAACTCTATTGAAAAAGTTTTCTCTTCATTCGCTTTTAGACCATATAATGCACTATCAAACTTTGGACCAATAATACTTTTGCCAGCTTTAAACACATCACTTTCTCTTGTCCAGGGAGAATATGGCTCTGACCCAATCGTTGCGTTAATACTAGCCGTAACCAAGTCACCGTCTTTAATTGCAGCATTATCATCTAAATCGTAATCAATATGCTTATCAGCAAGTGCTTCTAGCTCTGCTTGAACATCAGCGTCTGTTACCTTAACAAAGTCTTTTTCTAGCTTAAGTCCTTTGTATTTAGAAATCTTAGCTTCTGGCTTAACTTCAACTGAAAGCTTAACCTTAATTGGTTTTCCTTCTTCTAGTTGAACAATGTCAAAATCCTTTGGCTGATCAATAACTTCTAAGTTATTTTCCTGAACGATTGTTGGGTATTTAGCATTTAACATCTCAATAAGTGCATCAAAATCTAGTCGTTCTTTACCATAATAACTAATAAAAATACCTTTAGGTGCTTTACCTTTTCTAAATCCAGGCACTTTCATGTTTTTTACTTCTTTTTTATACTTTATATCTACATAACTAGCTAATTCCGAGTAACCTTCCTCAAGTTCCAACGTAACTAAACTACCGTCTTTTTTAAGTTCATTAACTTTCATTTAAAATCATCGCCTCCTATTTAATAAACAATTCTATCACGGTTTACAAGATTGAGAAATCTTAGAGCAACAATTTGTGTGTATATCTAGAACTTTTCAACGATAACTTGTCATGCTTAATAAAATTATTGCAATTAATAGCAATGAAAGAAACTTTTTACAAGCAACTCGGACGGCTGAAAAACTACCGGACACTACTGTACAGAGGTTACAATCCACTAAGAGAGTTTGATGTATTCAATGGATTTTTTGATGCATTAAACACATATTCTGCAGGGCATAAAACAGGAGGAATGCGTTTTGCTCCAAGAACCGACATTAAGGAAATAAGGAAAGTGTCGTTTAAAAGAAGCTTTACTCTACCTGAGAATGTTAAAGGTGAGCAAATTAATGCAAAGACGGATAACGGGATACTTGAGGTTGTAATTCCTAAAGCAGAGGAAAAGAAACCAAAAGAACTCGAAATCAAAATAAAATAAAAACCTTCTGGTTTTCATCCAAAAATAAACCCCAACTTCCCCCAACTTGGGGTTTATTTTTATATTAATTTAATATGGTGTATTCACCGTTCTCCTAAAATGAGCTAAAATACACATATCTAATTTCAGAAAGAAAAGGAGCTCATATGTTTTCATTAGAATATACCAAACAAGTAGACCCAATGTTAGCCGATGCAATAGAGAAGGAGTTAAATAGACAGCAAAACAAAATAGAGCTTATTGCTTCTGAAAACTTTACTTCAAGAGCTGTAATGGCAGCTTGTGGTTCAGTACTTACTAATAAATATGCTGAAGGATACCCAGGTAAAAGATACTATGGTGGATGTGAGCATGTTGATGTTGCAGAACAGTTAGCAATTGATAGAGCAAAGGAATTATTTGGTGCTGAGCATGCAAACGTACAGCCTCATTCAGGCGCTCAAGCTAACACAGCAGTTTATCAGGCGTTACTAAGTCCAGGAGATGTGGTTTTAGGTCTAGACCTTTCGCATGGTGGGCATTTAACACACGGTCATCCATTAAATATTTCAGGTCTTTTATACAAGTTTGTTGCTTATGGTGTTTCCAAAGAAGATGAAAGAATCGATTACGATAAGTTAGAAGCGTTAGCAGTTGAACATAAGCCAAAGATGATAGTTGGAGGAGCAAGTGCATATCCAAGAATTATTGATTTTGCAAGAATGAAGCAGATTGCTAATAAGGTTGGTGCGTTATTATTCGTTGATATGGCTCATATAGCTGGTCTTGTGGCAACTGGATTACATCCTAACCCAGTTCCTTTTTGTGATGTTGTAACAACAACAACGCATAAGACATTAAGAGGACCAAGAGGCGGGCTAATTCTTTGCAAAGAAAAGTATGCTAAAGATATAAACAGAGCAGTATTTCCCGGAATTCAGGGCGGACCATTAATGCATATTATTGCTGGAAAAGCAGTTGCATTTAAAGAAGCACTTGAGCCAGGTTTCAAGACATATCAAGAGCAAGTTGTTAAAAATACAGCTGCTATTGCTAGAACTTTATCTGAAAGAGAGTTTAGGATAGTATCAGGGGGAACGGATAATCATTTACTACTTGTAGATGTTAAGGCAAAAGGTTTAACTGGTAAACAAGCAGAAGCTACTCTGGATGAAGTTGGAATAACTGTTAATAAGAACACGATTCCATTTGAGACAGAAAGTCCTTTTATAACTAGTGGAATTAGAATAGGTTCCCCTGCAATGACAACAAGAGGAATGAAAGAGTCAGAAATGATTTTGATTGCTAATTTAATTGCTGACGTATTAGAGAATATTGAAGACGAGAAAGTTCATATGGAAGTTGCAGGCAAAGTAGCTAATCTTTGTGCTAAATTTCCATTGTATTCTTAGGGGATATTTGTGAATAAAGAAGCATATCTAAAGCGTCCAAGCTGGGATACATATTTTATGAATATTGCTGAAGAGGTATCGACTCGTGCTACGTGTTTGAAGCGTAAAATCGGAGCAGTAATTGTGAAAGATAAGCAGATTCTATCTACGGGATATAATGGGGCACCAAACGGCATGAAGCATGCAACAGAGGTTGGATGTCTTAGAGATCAGTTGCAAGTGCCTTCCGGAACGCATCATGAGCTTTGTAGGGGCCTACATGCCGAGCAGAACGCTATTATTCAAGCAGCAAGACATGGCGTTAATATTAGTGGGGCAACCTTATATTGCACACATATGCCATGTGTAATTTGTTCTAAAATGATGATTAATGCAGGAATTGAGCGCATAGTATTTAAGGGTTATTACCCTGATGAGCTTTCGGTTCAAATGCTTATGGAGTCTAAAATAGAAGTATGTCTTTTTGAGGAATCATACGAGAAAGAAAAGATACAGAATGTTGAACTTTCAGACGAAGAAAGAGAAAGGTATAACTTCAAATGCTAGCAGCTAAGATGATAAGAGAAGAAGAGTCTTTTGTAAGAAAATGCTTACAAGCAAGAAAACAGGACACAGTTATTCTTGATGAATGGATAAAGGAAGACAAAGAATATAGAGAGATTTTGACTAAAGTTGAACAATTGAAAGCTGAGCAAAATAGGCTTACCCCAAAAGGAAAGCCAACGCAGGAACAGCTTAATCAGCTAAAAGAATTATCAGAAACCATTAAGCAACTAATGGTTGAGCAAAAGGAAAAACAAGCAGTTTGTGAGCAAAAATCGTTATATTTCCCTAACGTTATTACTGAAGATACTCCAATTGGCGAGTGTTCTGATAATAATATTGAAGTTTTTAAATGGGGAGAGCCAAAGAAATTTGATTTTGAGGTTAAATCGCATGACCAAATCGGCAAGGATTTAGACATTCTGGATTTTGAGAGAGGAGTTAAGCTGTCAGGTAGTAGATTTACGGTCTATAAAGGATATGGAGCTAAACTAGAGAGAGCTCTTATTAACTTTATGCTTGAGACGCACTCTGCAAAAGGTTATTTAGAAATACTCCCACCTTTTTTAGTTACAAGACAAACAATGCAAGGGACAGGTCAGTTGCCTAAGTTTGAGGAAGATTTATATAAGTGTGCAAGCGATGAAGAAAGCGGGCAATTATATTTAATTCCAACAGCAGAAGTTCCTGTAACTAACTTATATGCTGATGAGATTATGCTAGGCGAATCATTGCCAAAGTTGTTTTGTGCATACACACCATGTTTTAGAAAAGAAGCAGGAAGTTATGGTAAAGACACCGCAGGCCTTATTAGACAGCATCAGTTTAATAAAGTTGAGTTAGTAATGTATTCAAAGCCAGAAGAAAGTATGCAAATGCTGGAAAAGCTCACAGCAGATGCAGAGGATATTTTGCAGAAATTGGAACTTCCATATAGAAAAGTACAACTTTGCTCAGGCGATTTAGGTTTTTCATCTGCTAAAACTTACGATTTAGAGGTCTGGTTACCATCACAAAACACGTATAGAGAAATATCTTCTTGTAGTAATTTCTTGGATTTCCAGGCAAGAAGAGCAAAAATAAGATACAAAGATGCACAAAGTAACACCACGCTAGTTCATACACTAAACGGCTCAGGGCTTGCTATAGGAAGAACAGTTGCCGCAATTTTAGAAAACTATCAACAAAAAGACGGAAGCATAAAAGTGCCTTTCTTATTGCAAGATTATTTAAAAACAGAGATAATTAATATAAATTAGGAGGAACATATCGTGGATAAAGACAAATACATAAAACTTTTTAGAGCGTTAGCAAATGAGGAAAGACTAGAAATAATTCTAAAATTATTTAGAGAAGGCGAATTATGTGCTTCTGATATAGAGAAAAGTTTTTTTATGGAACAATCCACAACCTCTCATCATTTGAACTACTTAAAGAACGTAGGACTGCTCGATTCAAGAAAGCAAGGTAGAAACGTTTTTTATTGTGTGAACACAAAAAACATGTCAGAAGTTTACGATGGCTTTTTAAAGGAATATTTCGGCATTTCTAGAAGCTAATGTCTGATAATAAAGATCTTATTTCAGGTATTTCAGAAGACTTTCAAACAAGGTTTGGGTTATCAAAGATTGCTATTGATGATATTTTTTCAAGAGCAGTTACTAACAAGATAGCTAAAGGTGAAGTTATTTATAAACAGGGCGTAAAAAGCCCTTTTTTGTTTTTCATAGTAGAAGGAAAAGCTGGAGTAATTAGGGACAATAATCATATCGCAGAGGTAAAGCAAGGCGATATAATTGGAGAAATGTCTCTTTTGGGAAAAGGAAAAGCAACAGCAACAGTTATAGCAACGACAGATATGACAGTTCTTAAGTTCATTAAAGATAAATTCAACATAGTTTTGAATAAATATCCTTCTTTAAATAAGGCAGTAGTTATGGAAGCAATTAATAGGAAGAACGAGCAGAACGATATAGAATTTTCGGATTAAAAAACTCAAAAACATAGTAAAGAAGATTTTGTTGGAATATAATCGAGATTACTATGGGGGATAATTCAATAAAGTGGTTTTCATTATCAGCGGCAGATACACTTAAGCAGTCGGCTGATAATCCGGCTGTACAGATGCTGCAAAGGCAGCTTCTTGGAGAGATTTACAGTCTTTTTGATAGTAAAATTCAGGTTTCACACTTACAGCTTCACCATTTTTGTCAGCCAAGACAGAATGAAACAATGCAAGGCAAAGATCAGTTTGTTATAAAGAATAATAGAACACTGGAGCCATGTATTAAGGAGCTAGAGTATTTATTCTTTGATTCGCCCAAGAAGGAAAGAGATGTTTGCTTATATTTACATTTGGCAGATGCAAACCTAGATGAACTTAAGTATAAGAGTACAGCCTTATATGAAAGAATCAAGAACTTAGTTGCTACTGGACATTTAAAAATCGCAGGTGGTGTGCTTGATGAGGCCTTTATTGGTCCAGACGATATTGAGTTTTCAGTCGCTGCAATTAATGCTTTTTACTATAAAGTTAATGATATGTTCGGTGAGCAGGCAATCGCTCCCGTGGTTTGGATACCTGAAAGATTCTTTGAGGAGAAAACATCAGAGATAATTAGTAAGGTAGCTGAAACAAACTATCTTTTTAAAGACAGAGATAGCATTTATATAATAGTTGATCAAAACGTTATTGAGCATTCTTTGCCAAGAGATTGGACTGGAAATGTTTTTACTGGGTGGATTAACCCAACGTATCCAAGACTAAAAATATTTGTTAGCTCTAATCATTTAAGAGCAATTATGCCACAAGCTTCGCCAGCAGAGGTTAATCAATACTTTTTTAATCTAATGAATAGTGCTTGGACAGATAATCAGAAGCAAGCAGTTAATTGGTTTATTGGCAAATATGAAGAGTTAATAAATAAATATGCGTATGAGAGAGACAATTTTTCCGTTCAGGGAGCAAGTGAGCTAAGTGAAGAGTGTGAACGTTTTTTGAGTGATGCCAAGAATGGATTAGCATTGCTTGAACCTTTGTTTGTATTTTTTGTAGACGATCTTGAAAAGAATGGAAGTTGGACTGGAACCTATCAGTTTGCATTTGAGGAAAACAGACATTTTTTAAGATACATCGAGCAGTCTGGAAACATGTTCAACCCTTATCACATGAAAGAAATAGAAGAACATAACCCAATTTTAAGCGAAATAGGATTAATAAATCCAAGTTCATACAAAGAGTTTTCCATTATTTGGAACAATGAGCCACATAGGGTAGATAGGTGGAGAAATCTTACAATTAAGTTTTTAAAGAAGGGTCTTGCTGGTGTTCAGGATATCCGTACATTAGATGAACAACAGTTGAGAGAACTAAGCATTAGTAGTCAAGACATAGAGTGGTATTTAGATTTTATTAGAAAGCCAGTTAGCTGGCAGAACGGTCAGCTGTCAAAGTATCCTGAGATTAAGCTTAATTATGAACTATCCAAGTTTTTTTATAACGAGTTAAATGTAAATAACTTTTCAAGTGATAGTATTTGTAACAGCTTATTCGATGATCGTTCGCAGTGTGGAAATATGTTTCATATTTGGAATAAAAACAGGGCTAGTTGCCCAAACTTTATTGGTTTTTTTGGAGGAGCGTCCATTCTGTTTTTTAGACTCCATATAGGGTTTCAGTTAGCAAGCTTAGCAGCGCTACTATATGAGTCATCAAGGTTATTTAAAACAGTGAGCATTGGGGATGAGATATGGACCTTTGTTAAAATAGATGACGATATTCGTATTATAGACAAAAGAGGTAATGTTGTATTTGCAAGCAATGTAAAAAATCTTCATCCAATTGTGGCTGGCTTTTGTAGACACAGGGAAGGCTATTCTTCATTATTAAAGGAAATGGTTGCTGGAAGAGAAGATGTAGAAAATTTTGCTTTAGTAGCTAAAGCTGGCGGGACAACATCATCGCACGAATTAGTTACTGCATTAGACTTAGCAGGTGTTAAGGATATCTCTTTAGCTAAAAAGACCTACCCAACACAAATGAACGTGTTTGATAATGAAATAGCTATGCTATCACCATATCCAACAGCTATGGGTCAAGTTTGGTTAATGCCTTCGGATGTCATTAATCGTCCACTTAAGCCATTTATTGAGCTAGATATGCCAAATATAGAGTATTTGGATGATGCTTTGTATCAAGATGAGTTTGATGGGGGAACTATGCTTACTTTTGTTAGTAGGGCTCTTTATGGTGGAAAAGAAGTTAATATAATAAAAAAATATCATACAAATAGTAATAAAGTAGCGATAGAGATTTGGAACAAATCAGATGGAGTTATTTCCTTTAATCCTGTTGTCGTTTTCCCAATAACTCTTGATTGGTACGAAGGAGATAATTATAGGCTTGATGGAGGAAGTTTCCCACTTAATGGCGAAGTTAAACAGTTTTTTAAGGATAGTATTTATTTAGAGGATAAGATTTCTAATATTGGACTTAAGATTAGTAGTTCAAGAAATGATACAAAGTTTGTTTGTACAACCATGTATAGTGCTCAACCTTCTGATGAGGGGCAATATGAAATGTCCCCACAGTATGATATGGTAGCGTTAAGCAGCTTGCTTGTAATAAGTTTATTGCCAGGACAAGACCATCGCATAGAGTATACGATCGAAAACAAGGCACTTACTTCAGAGCCATTATGGGATGTTGATTACGAATCAATGCCTGATTCTTTAAAGAGCAAAATAAAGGTTTATGAAGAAACAATGCTTAATGGTAGAGACTTTAATAACTATCAGCGCACGAAACTAATCTACGCCCGCTTCCCAGAAATTATCTTTTATCTCTTTAAATACTAATTTTGAAAAATATTTAGTGTAATAATAAAATATGCTTGTTGATTTTTATTATCTAATAAAATTGCGTATTTTTGATTTGTGGTTTTCTTCCTTGAGTCTTAGCTCTTCATTACTAAAGTTTAGTGGAGTTGTTATTTGGTGTTTTTTGTCATCTACTTTCATGCCGATTTTCGGATCATCAAACACGTCGCTTATTCTTATTAAGCAGCTTGCTCCTACAACAGTAGCTCCAAACCTTTCAACTAGTTCAATGGCTGCATTTAATGTTCCGCCTGTTGCAAGAATGTCATCAATAATTAGGACTCTATCTCCAGGCTTAATAAGCCCCTTTTTTATAGCCATTTCCAGTTGTGCTGCATATTCCATTCCGTATAGGGTACTCTCAACATGGTCACTCATTATTTTTTCTCTTTTTTCTGCAAGTATTAGCCCAGCTCCAAGCTTTTTTGCTGCGAGCGCTCCAAAGTGGAAACCTCTTACTGCAAGAGCTACAACTTTATCCACCTTTTGATTAAGAAATGGCTCAACCATATAGTCACATGCTGCGTTCATAAGCTGTTGATCTGCAAGTATATGGTCAACGTTGGTCCAAAGAATGTTTCCCTTAAGTTTATTTAGGTAGACGATAATGTTTTCTTTCAGTTCATCAATAGTTTTAGGATTGAAACTTGGAGGAATAATATAGGGAGAACTAATAGGTATCCTTGAGTGTTCAATATTTCCATTCTGAAAAAGGTAAGAAGAAGCGTAAACATTTGCCTCAAAGGCAGCACTATAGGCTGGATTTAGTGCAGCTGTATTGGAAATGAATGAAAAGGTGGCTCCGCAAGATTTGTGTGGGTCTTCTAGTGTTCGAATTGTGTCAAATAATGTTTCTCCAGAAGTTGTTATTTCATCAACAATCCCGTATGTTTCATGTCCGTGAGAAATTACTCCTCTATAAATCTGAAGGTATTGAACTCTATTATTAGGCTCAATATCAACAGACAACATTTGTCCTGGCATTTTGTGTCCTTCACCTGCCACTATCAGGGGTAGTCCTAGCCGGTGTGCAATTAGTTCTGCAAAGATAAGTCCTTTGTCTGCGATTCCGATAATTTGGGTCACACCTTTTCTGTGAAAATGTGCAGCAACCAACTCTATGTCAGCTAGCACCTTTGGCATATCAAGCAGATAGTGACTATAGTCGATTATGGGATGTCCTTTGTAAAGCCTTGAGTGGTCTATCGAAAAATGGTTTGTTAAGCTAATAATTTTCTTTTTCATTGTAAAATATCGAATCAATATTTAAAAAATCTCAATGAAATTTATTTATTTTTAATTATTTGTAAATAATTTTAATAGTTAGGATGAACAAAGCTAGTATTAGTGTGAAGAAATTAGGGATAATAATAGGTAGTTCATTTAGCATTATTCCGTAAATCATCCAGAGAAAGACACCAACAGAGGAAAATATATACATTATCAAAGATAGGTCTTTTGCTGACTTAGATTGCCATACCTTAATTGCCTGTGGCAAGAAAGATACTGTAGTTAATATTCCCGCTATTGTTCCAATGATAGTTGCTATTTGCATGGAGGTTAGTATAAAGCTAAAAGCTATATGTGAAAAGACAGTTAAAATAGATGTTGACTCAAGGCAAAGACATGTTACTATGCATAGTAACATGAGTTATTTAGTTAGACCGATATATAAAAAGTGGATAGCAGATTTCGATACTCCATTATCCTTGTTTCTCAAGGTGGGAGGAGATCAGTTACTTGAGTCTGTTGAACAGGGTAAATATGTTGGACAGCACTCAATTATTGGCATTGGCAAAAGAACAAAGATTGAGTTTAGAGGGAAAGAAGTTACTTTTAAGCATTATAAAAATAAGGCTATGTATAATACCTATGGTTTTATAGCTGACAATCCTTTAAACGAAGTTAGGAAATATTTTGCAAAGTTTGATGTTCAAGAAACAGTCAACTTGCCTCCTTTCTGGGGTGGTGCAATAGGCTATCTTGGTTATGAGACAGTTCAATATTTTGAGAACATAGATGTGAAACAAGATAAAGCAACTTTGCCTGATGGGATTCTTGTTATTCCTGAGGTGGTTTTAATATATGATGCAGTCGAACGAGTTGTTACAGCAGTTGTTCCAGTGTCAGAAGAAGAGAATAGCCCAGATGAGAACGAGGCAAATAGACTGCTATCAGATATTGAGAAGAAGCTTAATTCATCATTCACGGTTGATTTAAAAGGTGTGGAGCATAGCGAGAAGGAGATTAATTCTAATTTTAATGAGCAATCGTTTACTGACATGGTAGATAAGGCAAAAGAGCATATAGCAAATGGAGATATTATTCAGATAGTGCTTTCGCAAAGGTTCAGTATTAAGACCCAAGCTAGCCCATTTCAGTTGTATCGTATCTTAAGGACAATGAATCCGTCACCATATTTGTTCTTTCTAGATATGGGTGATTTTCAGATAATTGGTTCGTCTCCTGAAGTAATGGTTCGTTCACAGGATGGCGAGGTTTTACTTAAGCCGATTGCAGGAACGAGACCTAGAGGTAGGAGCCTAGAAGAGGATATGGAGCTTGAAAAGGATTTATTAAGCGATCCAAAAGAGATAGCAGAACATATAATGCTTGTAGACCTTGGAAGAAATGATTTAGGTAGAATAGCAGAACCAGGGTCTGTTGAGGTTGTGGATTATCAGACCATCGAACGTTATTCTCATGTGATGCATATTGTTTCTACTGTAAAAGCAAAATTAGATAAAAAGTATGATGTTTTTGATGTTATTAGAGCAACGTTTCCAGCTGGCACACTTTCTGGTGCACCAAAAGTAAAAGCGATGGAGCTTATATCCAAGTTTGAATCAGACAGAAGAGGTCCTTATGGGGGAATGGTTTTGAATTTGGGGTACAATGGAAATATGGACTCATGTATTACAATTAGAACAATAGTGTTAAAAGATGGGTTGGCTTCTGTTCAGGCAGGCGCTGGGATTGTTTATGACTCTATTCCGAAAAATGAATATCAGGAAACGATTAACAAGGCCAATGCTTTACTAAAGACCATCACAGAAGGGATAAAGATAAATGATACTTATTGTAGATAATTATGATTCTTTTACATATAACATCGCCCAATATTTTTTAAGGCTTGGACAAGAAGTTTTAGTTAAAAGAAATGATGAGATTACAATTAATGATATCAGAGTTCTTAACCCTAATCATATTGTTCTATCTCCAGGGCCAGGAAGACCAGAAGATGCAGGTATTTTAATTGAGGTTATCAAAGAGTTTAAAGGCGTTAAGTCTATTTTGGGGATTTGTTTGGGGCACCAAGCTATTGGTCATTTTTTTGGAGCAAACATTATTAAAGCAAAACAGGTTTGTCATGGGAAGATAGACATGATGATTAACGATGGAAAAGGCGTTTTTAGTGGTTTACCAAGCGAGATCAAGGCAACTAGATATCACTCGTTAGTGATTGAAGAAGCAACATTATCACCAGAGCTAGAAATTACAGCAAGAACTCCAGATAATGAGATTATGGGTGTTAGGCATAAGTCATTAGATATAGAGGGAGTACAGTTTCATCCTGAGTCTATCGGATCAGAATATGGGATGGAAATCTTAAATAATTTTATAACTAGTGGTTCGAGGGAGAGGTCATGAAACAATTATTAGACAAAGTTATTAATAAGCAGGACCTTACGGAGGAAGAGGCTAATCTTGTGATGGACCATTTTACTTCAGGTGAAGCAAGTAATGAGTTTATTGCGGCTATGCTTACGGCATTGAGAATGAAAGGCGAAACCATAAGCGAGATAACTGGGTTTATTAAAGTAATGAGAAATAAGGGAAGAAAGATAAACGTTAAAACTGACTCTGCTATTCTAGATATTGTAGGAACAGGTGGAGACCATTCCAACACCTTTAATATTTCAACACTTTCAGCAATTGTAGCTTCTGGAGCTGGTATTGTAGTTGCTAAGCATGGCAACCGTTCAGTTACTTCAAAATGCGGGTCTGCGGAGGTTTTTTCTTCTTTGGGAGTAAACTTAGATGCTGAACCAAGGATTTTAGAGAAATCTTTAAGTGAGGTAGGATTAGCCTTCCTTTTTGCCCCAGGATTACATCCATCCATGAAGCATGTGATGCCGGTTAGAAAAGAGCTTAAAATAAGGACTGTTTTTAATATTTTGGGACCGTTAGCAAATCCTGCTTTTGCAGATACGATGCTTGTTGGTGTATACAGCAAGGATTTGACACGAGTATTTGCTGAAGTGCTTCGTAATATAGGAGTGAAGAGGGCTTTAGTTGTCCATGGGAATGATGGAACAGATGAGATAACCTTAACAACGACATCTCAGGCATTTCTACTTATCGATGGTGAGTTGAAAGAACAGATTATTAATCCAGAGATGTTTGGTTTTTCTTTGGTAGGAGCTGAAGAGTTAAAGGGTGGCGATTCAGAGGTAAATAAAGAAATAGCTCTATCTATTCTTAAAGGTAGTCTTGGGCCAAAAAGAGATATCGTTTTATTAAATGCTGGAGCTGCTATTGCTTTATGTTTGCCAGAAGTTGACATAAAAGTAGGGATAGAGATGGCAAAAGAATCGATTGATTCTGGTAAGGCACTTAAGAAGTTAAATGAACTTATAAAGGTAACTAATGGATGATATTTTAGTTAAGATTACTAGTCAGATAGCGCAGGATGAGAAAAAGTTTTTTGAGCTATTTGATAGAGCAAGAATTACTTTGACCAGGCAAGATAAGCCTTTGAAGGTTGATGATGGCGAGTTTTTTTTAATTGCTGAATGTAAGAAAGCCAGTCCATCAAAAGGTGTGATTGTCGATGATTATCTTCCTGTAGAGCTGGCAAAAGCATATGAGCGAGCTGGTGTATCTGCCGTGTCTGTTTTAACAGAGAAGAACTACTTTCATGGAGCCAAGGCTGATTTGTCGCTGGTTAAACAAGCGATTACCATTCCAGTACTTAGAAAAGACTTTATAATCGATCCTTATCAGGTTTATGAAGCATATGAACTTGGTGCAGACCTTGTTTTGCTTATAGTTGCTTGTCTTGATGACGAAAAACTCAAAGAGCTTTATGACCTTATAGTTAGTTATGGAATGACTCCATTAGTTGAGATACATAATGAAGAAGAGTTAAATAGAGCCTTAGCATTAAAGCCTGTTATGCTTGGAATAAATAACAGAGACCTTAAAACATTCAAAGTGGATATTGAGACTTCCTTTAAGTTGAAAGCAATGATACCTAAGGAGATTAAGGTTATCAGTGAATCTGGAATAAAGAATAATGAGGTTATTGAGAGGCTCAAAGAAGCTGGTTTTGCTGGAGCACTTATTGGAGAGTCTATTTTGGTAAGTGGAGATGTGCGGACAAAGATAAATGATTTACTAGGTCAGCGTTCGATAAAAATTTGTGGTATTACTTCAATAAATGATTTTGATGCCTTAGCAGCGCTAGGCGTTGATTATTTGGGTTTTATTTTTTATGAGAAATCACCAAGATATGTTGCTCCTCATAAAGTAGCTGAATTTAAGAGTAATAAGGTAATTAAGGTAGGAGTTTTTGTTAACGAAGATGTAGATAGAATTAGAGAAATATACAAACAAGCAAAGATTGATATTGTTCAGCTTCATGGTGATGAGTCTCCTGCGTTCTGTAAAGAGTTAGGTCTTCCTTTCTGGAAGGTGATAAGGGTTAAAGATGAAAGTTCTTTAAATATTATTGATGATTTCCCAGAAGGAACGAAGTTTCTTTTGGATACTTACTCAAAGGATAACTATGGTGGAACTGGTACAAGTATTCCTATAGAGCTGATTGAAAAAGCCTATATTAAGACTAAGAACATAATTGTTGCTGGCGGGATTGGATTAGCTAATGTCAGGGAAGTATTAAAGGTTCCCCAAATAGAGATAGATGTAAATAGTTCAGTTGAGCTTAGTCCAGGCAACAAAGATATAGTAAAATGTAGCGAGATAGTTGCTGTAGCGAAAGGTAAAAAGAAATGAATTCATATTTCGGACAGTTTGGAGGACGATTTGTCCCCGAGATGCTTATTCCTGCTCTTGATGAGCTGGAAAAGTGCTATGAAGCGTCAATTAAGGAAGAAGGATTCCATGCTGAACTAGCGAATCTTTTTAACAATTATGTTGGTAGACCATCCCCTTTGTATTATGCAGAGAACCTTACCAAAATGCTTGGTGGCGCAAAGGTATATCTGAAATTAGAAAGCCTTAATCATACAGGTGCACACAAGATTAACAATGCCGTTGGACAAGCTTTACTAGCTAAAAGAATGGGGAAGAAATATTTGATAGCTGAAACAGGTGCAGGTCAGCACGGTGTAGCCACGGCGACAGTTGCTGCAAAAGTAGGCATGAAATGTAAGGTGTTTATGGGCGAGGTTGATATTAAGCGACAATATCCAAACGTTTTTTCAATGAAGCTATTAGGAGCAGAGGTTGTTTCTGTAAAGTATGGAACACGAACGCTCAAGGATGCAGTTAATGCAGCCTTCAAGTATTGGATAGAGAACCTTGATGACACATATTATCTTTTAGGGTCTGCCTTAGGGCCTCATCCTTATCCGACAATTGTAAGGGATTTTCAGTCTGTGATAGGTAAAGAGATTAGACAACAGATGGAAGACAAAGAGGGACGAATGCCAGATGTCTGTATCGCTTGTGTTGGCGGTGGTTCAAATGCAATCGGCATGTTTAGTGACTTTATAAACGATGGAGTAAGGCTTATTGGAGTAGAGGCTGGTGGAACAGGTAATAAGATAGGAGAGCACGCAGCGAGACTATCAGTAGGTACTCCGACAGAAGGAATTGTTCAAGGCTATAGATCATATTTTTTACAGAACGAGGATGGTCAGTTAAGTGATACACATTCAATAAGTGCAGGTCTTGATTATGCAGGTATTGGCCCAGAACATGCGTATCTTCACAAAGCAAAGAGGGTTGAATATGTAAGTGTGTCAGACCAAGAGACCTTGGATGCGTTTAAGTTACTTTCTCTGACAGAGGGAATTATTCCAGCGCTTGAGTCTTCGCACGCAGTTGCTTATGCATTAAAGGAAGCCCCAAAACTTTCTAAGGATAAAATAGTTGTTGTTAACATTTCCGGTAGAGGAGATAAAGACATTTTTATAACAGCAAAGGCTTTAGATAATGATAATTGGAAGAAGTTTTTGACTAATGAAACCATCTCACCCCCTGACCCCCTCTCCACTTCTCGTTCTACTCAAAACAAAGAGGGGGAAGACAAAAATGTCATTTAAAGAAATTGTTCGTAATTTGAGAAAAGAACAAACTTCTAGTGAGTTTATAATTTGGCAGGCAGTTAGAAATAATAAGCTTGGGTTTAAAGTAAAAAGACAACATCCAATTAGTTTTGTTTATGAAAAAAGAAGAAGATTGTTCGTTGCAGATTTTTATGTTCCAATTAAAAAACTTGTTATTGAGATAGATGGTAGTATTCATTTATTTCAAGAAGATTATGATAAATTGAGATCAGAACTGATAGTCAATTTAGGATATCATGTAGTTAGATTTACTAATGGTAAAGTTTTAGATAACTTATCAAGTGTTCTTGATGAGATAATAAAGTTCCCCTCTCCGTCCGTTAGGATGGAGAGGGGCTAGGGGTGAGGTAATGAATAGAAATGATAAAAAATAAGTTCAGTATTATGACCCATGTGGTAGCAGGGTATCCAGACATGGATACATGTAGAGAGCTTATCCTGACGATGGCTGATTCTGGTGTTAGTTTAATTGAGATACAGATTCCTTTTTCAGACCCAATGGCAGACGGACCAACTATAATGGAGGCTAGTCAGAAAGCCTTAGATAATGGGGTGACTGTCAGTGATTGTTTTGAGCTAGTGGCGTCTGTAAGGGATAAGGTTAATATACCGCTATTGTTTATGAGTTATGTGAATATTCCCTTTAGATATGGCATGGAAGCTTTTGTAAAAGAGTGTAGCAGAGTTGGCATTGATGGACTTATTATTCCCGATGTACCCTTTGATGAGAGGCTAGATTATGTTTCTTTGGTAAAAGGAAAAGGCATTTGTCCCATTCAGGTTGTATCTCCTGACATGGAAGACAGTCGTCTTAAAGATGTTATTAGTCAGTCCGAAGGGTTTGTTTATACCACGCTTAAAGTTGGTATCACTGGTGCAATGAAAGAGATAAGCGAAGAGGGCAAGCAGTTTGTAAGAAGATTAAAAGGCTATACGAAACTACCAGTGCTTGCTGGGTTTGGTATTTCATCTAAAGAGCATGTTGAGCAACTAAGAGGCATTTCTGATGGAGCTGTTATTGGAAGCCATGTTATTAACTTGTTTAATTCATCAGGAACTATTGGTGTAAGGAATTTTCTTAGTTCTGTTCAATAATTCCATTCATAATTTACGATAAGAGAAATGTTTAAGAAACACCGTTAAAGGGAATAGGCATTAATATACAAGTTTGGTATTAAGCTAAATGTTTAGATTGGAGTATTTCATGAAAACAAAGGCACCTCCAGAGATATTCAAGGATAAGTATAATGTAAAAGTTGAGAAAGGTGTAATTACCTGGATACTGATTGGAACAGGTTCAAATTAGCTTTTGGCTCAATATCTAGAGTAGTTGTTTCTCCATTAAGATATCTGAAGTATCCAGCACATGCCATCATTGCAGCATTATCTGTGCAGTATTTAAGCGGTGGCATTGAAATATTGTAACCACTTCGCTCAGAGAGGTTTTTTCTAAGGAAGGAATTAGCTGCAACCCCACCAGCAATAATTATTTGTTTAGCTTTAAACTTATCAGCTGCTGTAAATGTTTTATTAGTTAACTCAGAGATGAGTTTGTCTTGTAGTGAAGCACAGAAGTCTTTCATTAGCTGACTATCTTTAGGTTCTTCAAGCAGATTTAGTTCTTTGCTAAGGTTAAGAGCAGCAGTTTTTAGTCCACTAAAGCTGAAGTCTAAAGGATTCTCAGTTCTTACAGGAGGGAATCTATATTTTTTAGGATCACCTTCTTTGGCAAGCTTATCGATTATTGGTCCACCAGGATAGCCAAGTCCAGCAATTCTTGCAGACTTATCAAACGCTTCACCAATAGCATCATCTAGCGTGTTTCCTACAAGTTGATATTCAAAAGGTGTGTTTATAAGGATAAGTTGAGTGTGTCCACCTGAGGCAACTAGCGCTAAACATGGATATTCGAAAATAGCGTTATCATCTAATAGATTAGAGTAGATGTGTCCTTCTAAATGATGTACAGCGATGAAAGGATTTTTAAGTGTGTATGCAATAGCTTTAGCTGCTGTTAGTCCTGTGCTGAGTGCACCTAGTAGTCCAGGACCTTTTGTTGTAGCTATTAGGCTAATGTCTTCTTGTTTTATGTTTGCTTCGCTTATTGCTTTTTTGATACAAGGAATTATGTTCATTACATGGAGCCTTGAAGCCATCTCTGGTACAACTCCACCGTATTTTTGATGGTCTTTTATTTGTGAATAAATAATATTAGATAAAACCTTGGTTCCATTCTCTACAATGGCAACAGATGTTTCATCACAAGAAGATTCAATACCAATAGTTATATGTATCATGTGGTTATTATAGCTTGTAATTACCCTTCCGTCAGCTTCACTTCGGCTTCGCTCAGTGACCGGCTGACACCTTCCCTTGAAAAGGGAAGGATTTGAGTATGTTTAAAGGTTCCGTCCTTTAAGTGTGCGCCCCTTTTATCTAAGTTCTCTGACCGACAAAAATCAACCAATTCCTCTTTATTCCAATAAAAGTCTTTGAAATCCTGTATTGAAATTTGCGTGTTTAATATAGGTCTTTTATTTATATTTGTCTGCCTATTTTCGTTCGTCTTGCTTGCACACAACGTTTGCGGCTATGCGAAGTTGCCGTTGCGGGAAGGATGTAGAAGTCTTTAATGAGCGAAGAGAGTTTACTCCTCTATTTCCTCGACTGGGTGATATGGAGAATTTGAATAAAGATTCCAAATACCACATGGGCAAATAGATACACAGATACCGCAACCAATACATTTGTCTTCGTTAACAATGTATTCTGCGTTACCATCTTTATCTAGTTCTCTAGTAATTGCTAATTCAGGACAGCTATCCTTACAGATTTCACAGTCTCTACATGTCCCACAGCTGATACAACGGCTTTTGTCTGCGCAACCACCACAGATGTCTTTTGGTTGAGCTTTGTCAAAATAAGCTGTAACTAAGTTATTTCTGCTGACAAGTTTTTTAATAACAGGCGCATATGGCTGATTGGTTGCTTTTGCATCAAGAATGTTAGCTAGTTCACGACCATGACCTATTGCATCTACTAGCAGACCAAGTTTTGTAATATCACCGATAGCATAAACATTATCGCCTAAATGGTAGTTATCTTTTACGTTGATGTAGCCTCTAGTTGTTTCATATGGGTCAGTAATATGGTTAAGAATAGGCACTTCACCGATTGCTAGGATTACAGTATCAGCTTTAATTGTTTCACCATCAGAAGTTAGTAATCCGTCAGCAAGAATCTCTTTTGTAAAAACAGGATAACGAATCTCTGCACCTAAGCTCTTGGCATGTTCTATCTCTTTAGCGAAAGCAGCTGGCTTCTGTACATCGATACAAGTAACTTCTTTTGCGCCACATTTGTAAGCACCAAAGACAACGTCCATACCAGTATTGCCTGCACCAATAACAATAACCTTGTTGCCGATTTTTGGTTTTTCGCCTTTGTTAACTTTTGCAAGAAAATCTAAAGAATACATAAGTCTTTCTTTTCCTGGGAAAGGAGGAACCTTTGGAGCATAAGCACCAGTTGCAAGTACAACATAATCAAAATCTGATTTAAGTTTGATATATTCCTTAGCTGTAATAGGTGTGTTTAACTTGAAATCAATACCAAGCTCAAAAAACTTTTCTAAATCCTTTTGAAGAGATCCATCTTGAAGTCTTTCCCTTGATACTGCATTTGCAAGTTTTCCACCGATGTTGCTATCCTTATCAAAAACCGTGACAGGGTAGCCTTTTAGGCGTAGATGCCAAGCAGTTGTTAATCCACCTACACCAGCACCAACAATAGCTATCTTTTGTTTTTTGGTTGTTACAGGCTTTGTTACTTGCATATCACAAGCAGTACCTAAACCCTGAATATCAATAGCCTGGTCAACGTCTTTTCTTGTACAGTCCGTCATGCATAGGTTAGGACAAACTTCCCCGCAAACTGTTTTTGGGAAAGGACTGTATTGGTAGATAAGTTCTAACGCTTCCTGAGTTTTATCTTTTCTAAGTAGATTAAATCTTTCTTGCGTAGGAATTCCTGCAGGACAATTAAACTCACAAGGAGCTGCAAACTTTTTGTTTTCCCATTTAGGGTAACGCAATCTGTCTCTACCTGTTGTTATGAGCTCTACTAATTTGCCAGTATCAGGAAATACGTCAGAGAAGATACCGTCTTCTACCCAAGCATCTTTTCTGAAATTTTTAATACTTGAACCTGATTTTTTGTGAGCGTTCTCATAGGATAAAGGAACAATTTTCTTCCAATCAGCCCATTTAGTAAGTTGCTTTTCTAAATCTTTTTTTCCGATTTTTTCTAGGAAGTCTGGAATGCCATCTTTCAGGAAAGCAATATCGCTAACTGAAAGTTCAGATACTGTAACTTCTTCTGAGACGCCTTTTAGTGCGCCCCTAACGTAAACTACTCCGCCAACCATGCCAACACATGCTCTGTCGCCTAAAACAGACTCAAAGGCCTCAGAATCATGGCCACAGACAACACCAACACCGCCACCCATGAATTCAAATGAAAAACTGCCAGTATTTTTAAGCACCCAGAATTCAGGAGCTTCAAATTTAGGGTCATGCTTCATTAGTGAGCCAGACCTTGTTCCAACTCTTCCACCAATAAATATTTTACCAGCTGCAGCACAGTGAGCAGAAGTATCTCCACCGTCACCTTTGACGATTATTTCTCCACCAGCATTTAGCCAACCTACATCAGCAGGAGCTGAGCCATCAACAATAATTCTGGTGTTTGGTAAACACATTGAGCCAACACGTTGACCAGGATTTTTAATATTAAAAGTAAGAACCTTGCCATCTTTGTTCCAGATTGGGCCACCAATGTCATGTTGACCACAGGCATCAATAGAAATGCTTGTTTCACCTTTATCTACTGCAGAGTATATTTCCTGTAGTAGTTGTTGGGTTGATAATCTTTTCTGTCCTGTTACTGTTTTTATTGTTTTCATTATATTTCCTTAACAAACAAATGGTATTTGTAGTTTACTAGCAATATCTTTATCAACAGAAACTAAAGCGTCGCTTCTACCAACAGGTAGCGAGCTGTTTCCAATCGGAGCCATCATTTTCTTAAGTTCTGTGTCAACGTTAAGCATGTAGTTAACAATCGCCTCTGCGCCTTTATCAATATCAAGTCGTTGTACTAGCCTGTAGTCCTGAGTACATATTCCTGTAGGGCAAAGACCAGTGTTACATTGATTACATCTTCCGTTATCGTTACCAATACAACCAAGCAGTTGAATAAATATTTTTCCAGCAAAAATTCCATTAGCACCAAGGCAAATAGCCTTAAATGCGTCAGCTGCTAAATCGTAAGTCATTCCCATACCACCACCTGCAAAGAGAGGTATTCTTCCTTGCTTTCCTTGAGCAGTAGCAGCAAGATATGCGTCTCTAACTTTGGAAATAACTGGATGACCTGTATGGTCAAGAGAAACTTGGTGGGCTGCACCTGTGCCACCTTGTATTCCATCCATAAAGAAGCCACCAACGATGTGATAAGGATCACGTAGAAGGTTATTATAAACAGAAACAGAAGAGGAAGATGCTGCTACTTTAATAGCAACTGGTACTCTGAACTGGAACGCTGCGTTCATTGATAAGAACATCTTTTGAACAGATTCTTCAATACTATATAGCCCTTGATGGTTTGGAGGAGAGAGAAGGTCGGACTTAGGTACGCCTCTAATCTCTTGAATATGCTTAGCAACTTTAGCAGCCATTAATAGACCACCATCGCCTGGTTTTGCACCTTGTCCAATCTTGATTAGGATTCCAGCTGGGTCTTCAACCATTTCTGGCATAGCTTTAATAATTCTGTTCCAGCCAAAATGACCAGAAGCTATTTGTAGAATCATATATTTTAGATATTTTGATTTTAATAATTTTATTGGCATCCCACCCTCGCCAGAACACATTCTTATTTGAATGCCGTGTTTTTCGTTTAGGTAGGCAGTTGCAATACAAATCGCTTCCCATGCTCTTGTTGAAAGAGCGCCGATTGACATGTCACCAATAATAATAGGATAAATCCATCTAACAGGAGGAGTTGGTCCTTCTATTTTCATTTCATCATCAATAAATTTAGTAGGAAGTTCTTCAGGTCCGAGAATTCTACCAAAAGGAGTCTTTAGGTCAAAGGTATGACGTTGAGCATCAAGCGATGGGTCTGTCATTTGTGAAATTCTTCCAACTTTAATTTTATCTAAAGTTCTTTCAGTGCTTAAATTGGTTCTGCCACCTCTTTTTATAGGGCTACCACCAGGATGGTTAATTAAAGCTTCTCTAGAATCGATGTTTCTTTCAGGTTTAATTGCTTCGTTAGGGCAAACTTTTTCGCACATTCCACAACCAACACACTTATGATTAAGGTCTGATATTTGTTTTACAACAGGAACAGCTTTAAATTTTCTTTTATGTGCTGTTGGGTTATCTAGTTCAGGTTCTACTGCTGTGTATGCTCGTTTTTCTACTTGCATTTCAAGAGCATTGAATGTGCAGGTTGCTATACATTTTCCACAACGAGTACATCTTTCGCTGTCATAGCAAATCTTCCAGTCGAGGTCGTTTTGCGTTATTTCGTTAATCTTTACTGTTGCTTCCATCTTTTTATCTCCATGTCGTTAGTTATTGCAACAATTTCTCGCTCGTTAGGGTAGATGTCTTTTTCAGGATCTCTGTTTGGAAGAACATCATTTACGCCACATACTTCCGAGGTGATAACAGTCGTAACGCCGTCAGATGCGACAACTACAGGTCTAAGCTTCTTTGAGTCACAGCAAGTAAACATTAAATTGTCTGGTAGTAATCCAATAATAGTATTAGGACCATTTATCTCTAAGTGAGCTAGAGATTCTCTTATTTTATATAATGATTTTTGTTTTTCTGCTTCCATTTTATCAATATCTTCAAAAGGAAGAGGGGTAATTACATGTTTATAGTAAGGCAGTGGCCATTTAAGCTCATGATGTATATAGTGCAGTGTGTATAAGAAACACTGTGAGTCAGATTCAAATCCGATATATCCTTTGTGAAGGCTTTTTTGACATTCTTTGTTTTTTACATAGAAGGTATTTTCGCCGTTAGCACAAAGCGTGTATCCTTGTAAGAAGAAAGGATGCGCTGCGTAGCGAACGATTTCGTAGTTAGTGTTCTGTCTGTATTGGATAACGATATTTTTAGATAAAATATCATCTCTTTTTGTCCAAAGGTCAAAGTATTCACCGATATGGTTTGGATTACCGATTTCTTTCAGGGTTAAAACATCTGGCCAAAAAGAAAAAACAAACCCATCCCCTGTTTCTTCGAGTAATTTTCTTAGTTCAAGTCTTGTGTCTAATAGAGCGTCTTCTTTAGTTTCCCAAGGAGCATTCATTAAGTTATCAGGATAGTTAAAAACATCAAAACCATAAAAGGGCATTTTGGCAAAATCCATACCTTTAAAAGGTTTTACAGGAGGTTCCCATCTAAATATTTTTTTAGAAAAACCTTTTTCCATCATAAATTCTTCAATAATTGTTTTGCCTTTTTCTGTACATGAATATGAGAGCAATGGTTTATCTTTGTATGGTTCAAATATTCCATAGAGGTCTTTCATGACGATCGCAAAGCCAGAGTTGTCGTGACCTTTTTGTTGAGACAACATAAGGGTTAGCGCCATTGATGGATGGATTGGATTAAGACTTTTTATTGCACCTATTCTGCACATCGCCTAGGTATTTTCTTACAAAACGCATTAATGGTCAATATTAAGCTGTTGAGATGAAACAATTTTGTATAATTGCTAATAAATTGTTAGAAAAGGTTGCTTGGTAATGAAAATTAAATTGTGGATAAGACAGAAAATAGATTAATAAGGCGCTTTTTTCTTTTCTTATAAGGTGCTTCATAGTAACATTATTGTTATGTCTGACAATGCAAGAAATATAGATCAGATTATAGCTATGTGTGGCAGAGAAGAAGCTGCTGCTATACCAATTCTTCAAGCAATTCAACATGATTATGGGTTTATTTCCAAAGAACAAATGAAGGAAGTTTGTAGTAAGACAGATATTAAAGAAAACAGGCTCTTCGGTATAGCTACTTTTTATAGCCAATTCAAGCTTACACCTTCTGGAGAGAACTTAATAAGAATATGTAAAGGAACTGCTTGCCATGTGCGTGGTGCTGACAACTTGATAGATGTTATTAGCGAAGAGCTAGGTATTGGGATAGGTGAGACCACAGCAGATAATAAGTTTACTTTGGAGACGGTTGCGTGTTTGGGTTGTTGTTCACTTGCACCAGCAATCATGATTAATAACGAAGTTTATGGCAAACTTACAGCAGATAAATTGAGGGGAATATTGAATGAATTCTAAGCTCCCCCAGTCAGTGTTATTAAAAGTTGGGATGGGCACTTGTGGTATCGCAGCAGGAGCAAGAGCAATTTATGATAAGCTTGAAGAGCAAGTTAAGAACTTCCAGAATATTGAAATCGACTATACTTCTTGTAATGGGTTTTGTCATTTAGAGCCACTAATTGAAACAATCATAAAAGGAAAGACCCTATTACTAGCTAATCTTTCAGCAGAACAGATACCTTTTTTATTAGAAAATTTAACTAACAAGAAGTTGCTTTCTTCTAAGGTATTAGTTATTGAAAAAGATAAAAAACTTAAAGGACAAAACAGGATAGTTTTGGAAAACTGCGGAATAATTAATCCAGACAAACTAAATGATTATCTGGAAAAAGATGGTTATGTTGCTTTAAAAAAAGTTTTGAATAATATCAGCCCGGAAGAAGTGATAGAAAACATCAAGAAGTCTGGTCTTCGTGGAAGAGGTGGAGCTGGGTTTAGCACGGGTATTAAGTGGGATCTGGCTAGAAAAGCACAGAGCGAACAAAAGTACGTTATCTGTAATGCTGACGAGGGTGACCCAGGTGCTTTTATGGATAGAGCTGTTATGGAGGGAGATCCACATAGGGTTATCGAAGGACTTATTATTTGTGGTTATGCCATTGGTGCGAGCAAGGGATACATCTATTGTAGAGCAGAGTATCCACTGGCAATAATGAGGCTTAGAAAAGCAATTATTGATGCTAAAGAGTCAAATTTGCTTGGAGAGAATGTCCTTAATTCAGGTTTTGGGTTTGAGATAATTATTAAAGAAGGAGCAGGAGCTTTTGTTTGCGGCGAAGAAACAGCCCTTATTGCTTCGGTTGAAGGTCAAAGAGGCATGCCAAGAATTAAACCTCCTTTTCCAGCTACAAAAGGATTGTGGGAAAAGCCAACAAATATTAATAATGTTGAAACTCTAGCAAACATTCCTTGGATAATTAGAAAAGGTGCTGACAGCTTTAGTGCGCTTGGTACTGAAAAGAGTCCTGGCACAAAGGTGTTTTCATTGGCAGGAAAAATTAAAAATGCAGGGCTTATTGAGATAGAGATGGGTGTTTCTTTGCGAGATATTATTTATGGAATTGGTGGAGGTTCTTCCACTAATAAAGAAGTTAAAGCTGTACAGCTTGGTGGTCCTTCTGGAGGATGTATCCCTGCAGAAATGTTTGATACCCTAGTTGACTATGAAAGCTTAATGAGTACGGGTGCCATTGTTGGCTCAGGCGGAATGGTAGCGGTAGATGAGGATACTTGTATGGTTGATTTAGCAAAGTATTTTTTGCAGTTTATTCAGAGTGAGTCTTGCGGAAAATGTACTTTTTGTAGGATTGGCACAAAAAGGATGTTAGAAATCCTTACTAGGATGACTGAAGGGAAATCAAATATGGAAGAGCTTAATAAACTGAGAGCTCTTGCTCAGAACATTGGCGTGGCGTCTTTATGTGCGCTTGGTAAAACAGCACCAAACCCTGTTATGACAACACTAAGGTATTTTGAGAGTGAATATCTTGAACATATAAACGAGAAAAAATGCTCGACAGGGGTTTGCAAAGCACTAGTAATATACACAATAGATGAGCAGAAGTGCATTGGTTGTACAAAATGTGCAAAGAATTGTCCAGTTGACACTATTTCAGGGTCGCTTAAAAAACCACATTATATTCATCAAGAGAAGTGTATTAAATGTGGTAATTGTGAAAAGGTTTGCCCAGTAGGTGCGGTGAGTAAATTATGAGCAGAGTAATACTTAATAGTAAGGAATATTTTTTTAATGAAGGACAAACGATTCTGAGTGTTTGTGCTGAAAACGACATATATATACCAACCCTTTGTCATGTTAAAGAGCTTGCACCATATGGAAGTTGTTTTGTTTGTGTTGTTGAGATTAAGAATGGAAGAGCAGGCATTGTTCCATCTTGTTCAACAGCATGTTCTGACGGCATGATTGTTGAAACAGATAATGAGCGAGTAAAAGGTATTCGTAAGATGGCTTTAGAATTACTAATGTCAGACCATTTTGGAGATTGCTTGGCTCCTTGTATGGTAGAAGGATGTCCAGCAAATATTAACATTCAGGGTTTTCTTGCTTTAGAGGGCGAGGGAAAATACCAAGAAGCAGCAAAACTAATAAGACAGAAAGCACCTATCCCAAATATTCTTGGTAGGGTTTGTCCTGCGCCTTGTGAAAAGGTTTGTAGGAGGAATAGGGTAGATGAGCCAATAAGTATTCGTATCCAGAAGCGCTATATTTCTGATAAAGAGATTGAGCAAGGTGGTCCATTTCTGCCAGCGAAAGCCTCTGATACTGGTAAAGTTGTTAGCATAGTTGGGGCAGGTCCAGCAGGAATGACAGCAAGTTATTTTCTAGCACTAAGTGGTCATAGAGTAAAAGTTTATGAGGCTCATCCAAAGCATGGTGGAATGACTAGATATGGTATCCCTTACTACAGATTACCAGAAGATATTATCGATAAAGAGCTGGATGCAATTATTGCTCAGTTAGGTGTAGAGATTCTTTATAATACAAAAGTAGGTAAAGATATTAGTTTTGAAGAGTTGATGGAGAGTTCAGATGCTGTGCTACTTGCTAATGGAGCACAAATATCTTCTTCAATGGATATTCCAGGTGAAAACTCATCGTTAGTTGTGCCAGCCGTTAAGTATTTAGAGCTGGTTGCAAAACATACACCTAGAGAGATAGGTAACGAGACAGTGGTTGTTGGTGGTGGGCATACAGCGATGGATGCTGCAAGGACAGCTGTGCGAATGGGAGTAAAAACAACAATCCTTTATCGTAGAAGCGAAGAAGAGATGCCAGGTAAAGATGAGGTCGCTGAAGCAATAGAAGAAGGTGTGGAGTTTCAGTACCTTTCTGCACCAGTAAAATGTGAAGAAGTAAAAAATAAGCTGAAGGTTACTTGTATTAAGATGGAACTTAGCCAGCCGGATGCTTCTGGTAGGAGAAGCCCAATCCCAGTTAAGGGAAGCGAGTATGAATTGCAAGTAGATACAATGATTATGGCAATAGGCCAGAGGGTAGATTCATCGTTTATGCCTTTGGATATTTTAGGAAAAAGAGGTATTCCAGAAATAGATAAGAGCAATATGCAAACAAGGAACGAAAAAGTATTTGCAGCAGGAGATTGTGTTACAGGTCCAGATTTAGTAGTTACCGCTGTGGCTGCTGGAAGGAAAGCAGCTTTTGCAATAGATAATTATTTAATGAAAGCAGTTGCTTTTGGAGAGAAGAAATTATTTAGCTCTGTAACAGGTGAGCTATGTGAGCTTCCAGAGGTAATGTTTGCTACTTACGAGAAAAAATCTAGGATGATAATACCTCACATTTCAATTGAGGAAAGAAAACAAGGGTTTAATGTAATTGAGTTACCAGCAAGTGATGAACAGCTGAAATATGAGGCAGAGAGATGCCTATTGTGTGGGTGCGTAGAGGTTAATGACTGTAAGCTTAAGGAATACTCTGAGTTATATGATGTTGATACAAAAATGTTTCAGGGAGAGAGTCGGGAATATGAGAAGGACTCAAATGATGAAGTGGTGCTTGAAACTGATAAATGTATAAACTGTGCATCTTGTATAAGAATAGCAGAAGCTAACGATAACTATAAACTTCTGGGTTTAACTGGAAGAGGCTTTAGCTCAAGGGTAAAACCACCATTTAATGGTGAGATGAAAGAGGTTGATTGTCTTGCTTGTGATGAGATTGTAAATAATTGTCCAACAGCAGGAATTAGAAAAGGTAACAAAAAAGTAGAGTATAGCTAGTTATTAAAAATAGCATATTAGCAGAAATATGTTGCATATTGAGTTACCAAAAAGACCTATTCTGAAAAACAGCAAACAAAAATATTTTTTTTGACGTTGATTGCTTCAAAACTACCGAATAGTGATTATAATAATTCGCTGTATCCCTTTATTTATATGGGTTGTGCCGTTTTTTTCTTAAACTTACTATGATATAATTTTTTAGTGTAATCAATATAAAAAAGTATCATTATGACAATAAATGCACAACTAAAAGCGTTATCAAAAATTAGTTCAGCAATAACATCAGACAAGTATCTGGAAGATATCCTTAGGCTGATTGTTGTTGTTACAGCAGAACTATTAAGCTCTAAGATTTGTTCTTTGATGCTTATTAATGAACAAACTGGAGAACTTGAGGTACGAGCCACGCAGAGTATTAGTGAAGCCTATAACAATAAGGGACCACTTAAGCTTAATGAGGGAATTGCTGGTAAGGTTGCAAGCAGTAATACAATAATTTATGTAAAGGATGTAACGGCTGACAAAGAATATAAGTATCGAGATATCGCTAAACAAGAAAGTCTTAAGTCATTGCTTTCAGTTCCTTTGTGTGTAAAGAATAAAGTTATTGGTGTATTGAATTGTTATACCTCAGAAGAACATAAGTTTTCTAAGACGGAAATTAGTACTATTACCGCAATAGCAAATCAAGCAGCAGTTGCTATAGAGAATACAGACTTAATGGTGAAAAGTAAGATTATTCAGGAAGAGCTAGAGACAAGGAAAAGGGTCGAGAGAGCTAAAGGAATTTTGATGCGAGATAATGGCCTTAGTGAAGAACAGGCTTATCTAAAGTTACAAAAGTTTGCCATGGATAACCGTAAGTCAATGAGAGACATTGCGGATATTGTTATAGTAGCAGAGCAAGTTAAGCTAACTTAATAAAGTAAGCAATCTTTCAACGTCGAAAGGTTTTTACGGCAATCAACTGTGTAGTTGGTAGTTATTCTTTTTGAGTTAAATAATAAAAAAAAGGAGACAGAAATGATACAGTGGCCAAAAACAAACGACGCGTTAGGAACAGCAAATAGAGGTAACCCTTGTGAATCAGGTCTTTGCACACTATGTAAGTCTGATTGTCAGGGAAAATGTGAGACATGGTTATCAAGTATTAAAGGAAGAAAGATTCTATATCCAAGAGATTTCGGCTCTATAACTGCAGGTAGCTCAAATACTACTCACCTTGGCGTTAACTATAATAATCTAAGAATTAATGGTTATAATTATGGGGCACATGGTTTAGCAAAAGGTTTAACAACAAATGCTGATGATTGTATTTTCCCAAATGTAAAAATCGAAGGCTCTTTTGGTAATAAAGTTAAAACAAAGTTTAGACTACCAATTATGAGTGGTGCGTTAGGTTCTACTTTTATTGCAGCGAAGTATTGGGAATCTTTTGCTGCTGGTGCAGCTTTAGTTGGTTTTCCAATCGTGGTTGGTGAAAACGTAGTTGGTGTAGATAAGCTATCTATTATGAAAAATGGTGTAATAGAAAAAGCACCAGAACTTGAAAGAAGAGTAGATACATTCTTGAAGTACTATGATGGTTATGGTGCGATAATCGTTCAGCTAAATGTGGAAGATACTAGAAACGGTGTTGCAGAGTACATGGCGAAGAAGTACGGAGATAAGATAGTAATTGAGCTTAAGTGGGGACAAGGAGCAAAAGATATCGGTGGAGAAATCCAAGTAACTGATATTGATTATGCAGTATTCCTAAAAGAAAGAGGATACATTGTAGACCCAGATCCAACTAAGCCAGAAGTAAAAGAAGCTTATAAGAATAGAGCTATTAAATCTTTTGCTAGACATAGTCGTTTAGGATATACAAGTCTTAATAGTCCAGAAGAAGTAGCAAAAGACTTTGTAAAAGCAGTTAAGCATTTAAGAGGACTTGGTTTTTCAAGAATTTCCTTAAAGACAGGTTCTTATGGTATGGAAGCTTTGGCTATGGCTATTAAATTAGCATCAGAGACAGGTCTTGATCTTCTTACCATTGATGGTTCAGGTGGTGGAACAGGAATGAGCCCATGGAATATGATGGAAACATGGGGCGTACCTTCACTACATTTACAATCAAAAGCTGTGGAATATGCAACAATGCTTGCCGCTAAAGGCACAAAAGTTGTAGACATGGCTTTTGCTGGTGGATTAGTAAGAGAAGACCATATATTCAAGGCACTAGCGCTTGGTGCTCCTTTTACAAAATTAGTTTGTCAGGGCAGGTCAGTTATGATTCCTGGCTACTTAGGTTCAAATATCGAAGGGGTACTTAAACCAGAGCGTAAAGCTACGGTTAATGGTAATTGGACATCCTTACCTAAGTCAGTTGCAGAAGAAGGTGCTAGCGCAGAAGAGATTTTCGCTGGTTACTATGATGTACAGGCAAAAGTTGGTAAGAACGAAATGAAGAATGTTCCTTATGGTGCTATTGCTATATGGACACTAGCAGACAAATTAGCAGCTGGTTTACAACAACTATTGGCTGGAGCAAGAAAGTTCAATGTAGAAAATATAAGTAGAGATGATTTGTTTTCTTTGAACCGAGAAACAGAAGCAGTAACAGGTATACCATTTGTTACAGACGTACAAGACGAAAGTGCGAAAAAGATAATTAATTCTTAGTTTTTTTAATACTGGGGAGTGAAAGCTCCCCAGGTGGTAATGTCGCAGAACCTTTGCAGATATTATCTAGAAAATAATTATCAAAGAAAAAGCCCGGTCATTGAACCGGGCTTTTTCTTTGATTGTAACTAAGTTATCTTTATAGTTTAGCGGCTTTAATAGCTAGTTCAACTACTCTGTTAGAATAACCCCACTCATTATCATACCATGTAACGATCTTAGCGGTTTTACCCATAGACATTGTTGCACTAGCATCAAAAATAGAAGATGCTGGATTATGGATGATATCCACAGATACTATTTCATCTTCAGTATAAGCAAGAATACCCTTCATTGGACCTTCAGCAGCTTTTTTGATAGCAGCATTGATTGCTTCTTTAGTAGCTTCTGTTTTTAGGTTAACAGTTAAGTCAACTACTGAACCAGTTGGAGTTGGAACTCTTAGCGCATAACCATCTAATTTGCCTTTTAGCTCAGGAATAATCTTTCCTACAGCTTTTGCAGCACCTGTTGTTGTTGGGATAATAGATACAGCAGCAGAACGAGCTCTTCTTAGGTCGCTGTGTGGAGCATCTAATATTTGTTGGTCATTTGTATAAGCATGAACTGTTACCATCATACCGTTTTCAATACCGAAAGTATCATTTAATACTTTTGCTACTGGAGCAAGACAGTTTGTTGTACAAGATGCGTTAGAGATGCAAATGTCGCTTGCTTTAAGCGCAGCATCGTTTACACCTAATACAATCATGTTATCAATATCATCTTTTGATGGTACTGTTAATATTACTTTTTTAGCTGGATATTTTGCATTAAGTAGGTGATCTCCATATCCACCTTTTGGGCTTTCTTTAGATGTGAAAACGCCTGTTGATTCTACTACAACGTCAACGTTTGTTCCCCAATTGATTTCTTTTGGGTTTCTTGAAGCGTCAACTTTGATTTTCTTTCCATTAACAATGATGTTTGTTTCATCATATTCTACTGTTCCTGGGAACTTTCCTTGTGTTGAATCATATTTTAATAGGTGAGCAAGTGTTTTTGTGTTAGTAAGGTCATTGATTGCAACGACTTCTACTGCTGGGTTTTCTAAAGCGATTTTGAAAACGTTTCTACCGATTCTTCCAAAACCATTAATTGCTAATTTTACTGTCATTTTTTACCTCCGTTAGTTGTTTTTAAGTATTCGACCGTTTTGATTTAATGAAATATATCATGTTTTTTATAACAAGGTCAAACAAAATAGACTAATTTTGCGCTAGGAAATGCTGTTTTTGTTGGATATAAGTAGTCTATATATTAGAGCTTCTGCACTGTTGTGATTGGACATGAGTTCATCCTTGGAGCGATTCACTAAAGCAGCGGAAAGAATTTTTTTAAGGTCTCTATATTTCGAGGAGTTAAGTGTCAGACTAACGTTTTGTTCAAAGTACTCATCTTTAAAGAATTTCTGAAGCACGTCATCCGTAAATTGTTTTGCAAGTACCAGAGTTTCTTTGGAAGCTTTTTCCTGTTTAAAATAGGATAAGCTATGTACTACATCTAGAGAAATAGTGTCTGAAAGGTGTGCAGTAATTCTTATCGTTTTGGAGATTCCAGCGAGAATTTGTTTAGCATAGTTTTTTGTAAGAAGGTCATTTAGGTGGTCTCTAAAAAGTGCTTTTATTTCTTCATCATAAACTAGTAGCTGCGTAACAATATTTTTTCTGTTAGTAATGAGAAGTTCTAATTTAGAAAAAAGAGTATATAGAGCCTCTAATGATTTTGGTGTTAAGTTATATTTAAGCAATCTACCATAAACAGTGACTATATATGAATACAAAAGTTTGTTTTTCAGAAGAGGATAAATTTTGGAAATCTCCTCAACGAAAGTATTTTTGCTTTCAGAAAGAGTGGTAAAGTCATAGCTACTTTGAATTGAAGTGTTAATCTTTTCAGTTTCATGTGTTAACACGAAAGATGTTTTCTCCAGTGTCTCGTTAAAGGTAAGGAGTGTTGATAGATATTCTATAAATAATTCTCTGTATGTTTCTTGTTTTATATTTTTAAGGATAGCTCTAAAAAGAGCAATGTTTTCGTTTAGTTCGAAAAATTCAAGAACATTAAATATGTTTTTATTGTTTGCTTGAAGCTCAGATAATATTTTTTCAAGGTCTTGACTGCTGCTTGTCATAAGATTTGCCTTTTTGATAATATTTTATATCTAATAAGAATAGATGAACACCTTTCTCTTGTAAAGCTAAGTCAAAAATAGTGACACTATAAAAGCTCTGAACTATACTTATGATATGCATATTTTTGTAGATAGTATTACTGGAGAAGAAATAATCATTAATGGCGCAGATGTTGCACATTTGCAGGTGAGACGTCAGAAAGCTGGTCAGTTTTTTAAAATAATAGAAACCAGTGGTAATAGTTATGTTGATGCTGAGCTTATATTGTTAAGTAAGAATCAAGCAACTTTTAAAGTAAAAACAGTTTTTGAAAAGAAGCAAAGTAAAACAAAAATTACGTTATTCCAATCAGTTATTAAGAAAAGTAATATGGAGTTAGTTGTTCAAAAGGCAGTTGAGCTAGGAGTAGACTCCGTAGTTCCTGTGATGACAGAAAGAGTATCTGAGCTTGGAGCTATTAACTATACTAGACTAGCATTAATAGCCAAAGAAGCAGCAATGCAGAGTGAGCGATATAGTGTTCCTTCTATTGAAAAAGCAATAAGTTTTAGTGAAGCAATAGTAATTCCAAATATTTTTTGTTTAGGTGAAAGAGTAAAGGGAAATGGAATACTCGAGTTTATGAATAAGATTGTTCCTTCTGATAACCTTGGCGTTCTTGTTGGTCCAGAGGGTGGGTTTTCAGGTAGAGAGTTAAGTTTCTTACAAGAGAAAATGGTGCCAGTTGTTAGTTTTGGAGAGAGTATAATGCGTGCTGAAACAGCAGCAATAGCAGCGCTTAGCGTGATAAGAAGTTTTTATCTCGCAGAGTAAGCTGTAAATATGATAGAATATAATACATGAAAAATATTGTTGTTTATGAAGATATTGAAGAGTCAGGATTTAATCCATTAGATCAACTTAGAGCTGTATTTGAGCTAAAGGCTGGAATGTTTTCATTTCTTGAGCGTATTTTTTTTCTTTATCCAGAAGCTAGATATCATTTATTTTATAGGGAACAGCTTAAGGGTGTTGTAAGACAAAGGTATCAAGCTTTTTTTCATAATACCTTGAATGTTGGACTAGATACCCTTTTTATTAATGGAAAGGTTTTGTTTAGTAATGAGTTAAAACAAGAGATAGAAAGCTTTGGTGATGATGAGTTTCTTCTTGTTAATGGTGATAAAGTTATTTGTTTTCGTTTAAAGGGAAGCAAGTTGCCTTCAATTGTTGAAAAGATAGTTTCGCAAAAAATAACCGATAAATTTGTAATTAGCCATTTTAGGCAAGAGCAGGGGTATAAGGTAAAGAGCGTTGAGGCAAAGAGAGTAGAGAGTATCTGGCAGATAATAAAAGAGAATGGCTCAATACTTGTAGATGATTTTAATATGGTGGACAAAGGTGGATTAGTTTTATCAAATGTTGGCAATAATTCAGTTCTGACAAATGAGCCAGATATTTATATTGGAAAGAATACCCAGATAGCTCCTTTTGTTCATATTGATGCAAGCAAGGGACCGGTATATTTAGGAAGTGGCGTAGAGATAAAGTCACATGTTTTGATTGAAGGTCCAGCGTTTATAGACAATGGTGCGAAAATATATCCTGGGTATATAAGAGAGAATACCTCTATTGGCGAGAATTGTAGAATCGGAGGAGAGGTTGAGGGAACCGTATTTTTAGCAAACACGAATAAGTATCATGCTGGATTTGTTGGTCATTCATATATTGGTGAGTGGGTTAATTTTGGTGCAATGACAACTACTAGTGATTTAAAGAATAATTATAAAGAGATTGTTTTGGATTTAGGAGATTGTGAATGTAATACAGGAACTAAGATGCTTGGAAGCATAATTGGTGATCATTGTAAGTTCGGTATTGGGACACTAATAAACACTGGAACTATCATTGGGATAGGCGTTAATGTAGTTGGTTCTAAGATTCCCAAGAGAGTTTCACCTTTTTCTTGGATAGTTGATGGTCAGAGAGATACCTTTTTGTTTGAAAAATTTTTAGAAACAGCAAAAATAGTTGTTGCAAGACGTAATAAAGAACTACTTCGTGAAGACGTTAGTTTACTTGAGCAGCTTTTTAGTAAGACAAGACTAGTATTAAAAAGGTCTTAGCTATTTAGTCGTTTCAGCAATTTTAGTTAAATATTTATTTAAATCAGTTTTTTGCTCTTCAGTAGGAGTTAGCTTAAGAGCAATTTCCCAATCCTTTTTAGCTTGCTCATAGTTTTCTAGCATATAGTAACCTGAACCTCTTCTTATCCAAGCAAGTGTGTTTTTAGTATCTACTCTAATAACATTGTTACATTCTTGGATTGTTAGGTAGTATTTTGTTTCATAAAAGTAGACAAGCGCCATATTTAGTTTTCTAGAAACAAAATCAAGCTCACCCATATTAAGCTCTGCTTGTTTTTCATCAGGTGTGCTAACTGCCATTTGTTCTAAAAGTTTATTGGCTTTTTCCCTGGCAACATCTTCTCTTTTTTGGATTATGTATTCCATTTCATCAGCAGCTTTTGGGTCATTATCGACAAAGCTTCGAAGTGCATCGAGCATCATTTTTTGTTCATCAAGTGTTTTGAGTTCATCATTGGTTTGGGCAGCAGTAGTAGTAGGAGCAGCATAAATACTACAGCTTATAATTAATACAGAGATGAAGGTTATTAGATAGATATTTCTTTTCATGGCTGACTCCTTTTATTTTTTTACTTTTCCGGACTTCTCAATTTTTTCAAGTAATTTTAATACGTTAGCATTTATTGGGAATTGTTGTTTAAGTTCTTTAGCAAGCCTGTAGGCGTTTTCAAAATCTCCCTTATCAAAGGCATCTTTCGCTTGTTTGTATTTTGGCCATACTTGTTTTTCTGTCTTAACATCAAGGTTAAGTTTATCGCTGATTTCTTCTATTTTGTTAAGTCTATCAAGTCTATCTTTAACATCTTTGTCATTTGGATTTAGAATATATGCTTTCTTCATATCTTCTAGAGCAAATAGGAAGAAGCCTTCATTGTATTTTTCAATAGACTGTTTATTCCAATCAACTGATGCGTCTTTCTGGAAGCCATTAATTAGTTGGCCAACGCCTAGATTAAAAGAGAATCTGTGGTTCATGCCCAACTCATCATTAGATAAGGCATAATCGAAACGGATAGCGCTGTAAGCCAAGCTAAATCCAAAGTTTGTAGATTCATAGTTAAGCCCACCTCTTAAGGTAATAAATTCATTTACAGTGTACTCTGAACCAAGGAACCAGTTTTCTAAATCATTTTCAATATCAAAGGCTATAGTTAGGTATTTGTCCTTGTAAGCAACACCAGCTCTAGGTAATGGTGTGAATTTGTCTTTAGAGTCATCACCTAACTGGAAATCGACCAAGTTGTGAATCATTGCACCAAACGATAGAAATGGAAAAGGACGGTATAAAAGACCAGTATCTGCCAGTACTCTTGAATCAGTGTGAGTGTGAAGTGCTCTATTAACAAACTTACCAGAAACACCAACAGATAGTTCTGGTAGAAGAATTGGTTGAGCATATGAAAGTCCTATGGCCATTTGTGAATCAGTAAAGGAACCTTGTGTGTCATTGTATACATCACGCAAGTCCATTGGTTGAGATGCAAGCTGGGTAAAGGAAAACCCTAAAGTGTTATTTACTTGAGGGTAAAGAAGATTAAGTCCCATTAAAGAATATCCATCATATAGGCCAGTTTGGAAAAATGAAGCTTCCATGTTTTTAACTTGTATCATGCCAGCAGGGTTTATCATGACAGCAGAAGCATCATTTGCTATTGCTAAGAATGCTCTACCTAATCCAATACTTCTAGCATTTCCGCCGTAGCTAAGGAATGCGCCAGGTTGTCCACCAGATAGTGCCATAACAACTGAAGCAATGGAGCTTAGTAAGAGTAATTTTATAATATGTTTTTTAGTCCCCATTTTTGCCCTCTTCCCCCAAAGAGATACCTTTGTTTAATTATCGGTACATTCTTATTCTAATTTAGAATACCAATATATTTCAATCTATTTTGGTTCTCTATTAGTAAATAGCTTATACCTCTAATTTATAGGCTTTAAACATTTTTTTTAAAAATGCTTGTAGAATAAGGATTGTAGACTATTTCTTATTAAGAAGTGCCTCAAATTCGTTACCTTCTAACACTTCTTTTTTAAGTAAAACATCAGCAATTTTTTCGAGTTTTGTTTTATTATTTTTAATAATATCCAAAGCAACCTTAAAACAATCATCTAAAACCTTGTTAAGTTCATTATCAATTTCTGTTGCGGTTTGTTCACTATAGTCTTTTGCATGATCGCCAAAGTCTCTACCTAAGAAGACATTTTCTTGATCTTTACCAAAAGCCCTGTTTCCTAATGGGCTCATCCCATATTTACAAATAATGTCGTGTGCTAACTTTGTTGCTCTTTTGATGTCATTACTGGCGCCAGTGGTAATGTCGTTTAAGAAAACTTTTTCAGCAGCTCTACCGCCCATTAGAATAGTGATATCATTTTTTAAGTCAGTTTCTGAGCGGAGGAACTTATCTTTTTCTGGTAGCTGTAATGTATAGCCAAGCGCCATTCCTCTTGGAAGTATTGAGATTTTATGAACAGGGTCAGTTGCAACAAGAGATTTTGCAACAATTGCATGTCCAAGTTCATGATAAGCAATTGTTTTACGTTCTGACTCTTCCATGATTTTGCTTTTTTTCTGAGGACCAGCAATAAGCCTATCAATTGCTTCTTCAAGTTCTTTCATGCCAACAGTTTTTCTGTTTCTTCTTGCAGAAAGTAAGGCTGCCTCATTAATAACGTTTGCTAAATCAGCGCCTGAAAAACCAGGTGTTCTTCTTGCGATTACTTCTAAATCTACGCTTGGAGCTATCTTCTTTTTTCGTTTATGTATTTCGAGAATTTCTTTTCTTCCAACAATATCAGGAGCATCAATAACTATTTGTCTATCGAACCTTCCAGGTCTTAAAAGTGCTTTATCAAGGATATCTGGTCTATTGGTTGCGGCTATAACTATGACAGATGATTTGTCGTCAAAGCCATCAAGTTCAACTAAGAGTTGGTTTAGTGTTTGTTCTCTTTCATCGTGCCCACCACCAAATCCAGCGCCTCTGTGTCTTCCAACGGCATCTATTTCATCTATGAAAACAATAGCTGGTTGGCTTTTTTTAGCTTGTGCAAATAGGTCTCTTACTCTGCTAGCACCAACACCTACAAACATTTCTACAAACTCTGAAGCGCTTAGGCTAAAGAATGCCACATCTGCTTCGCCAGCAATAGCTTTGGCTAAAAGAGTTTTTCCTGTTCCAGGTGGCCCCATAAGAAGTACACCCCTTGGAATTTTAGCTCCAATGTTTATATATTTTTCAGGTTTCTTAAGGAAATCTACAATTTCTTCAAGCTCCTCAACTGCTTCTTTGATGCCACCAGCATCTTTGAAAGTAATTTTTCTTTCATTGCCTTCTTTTTTCCATGGTTTTGCTCTGCTTTTCCCAAACGACATAGCTTGATTATTAACACCTTGCGCTTGTCTAAAGATGAAGAACCAGATACCAATAATAATTAAGAAAGGTAATAGCTGGATAAGAACTTGCACCATAATACCGTTATCTGCATTTTTTATGGATATTTGTGCTCCTGATGATTGAAGTGATTCAAGCAGGCCGGGATAATTGATAATGTTAGTTTGAAACATAGTGCCATCAGCAAGTTTGCCTTGTGCGGACATTGATACATTATTAATGGAGATATCTTTAACTTGCTTACTATTAACCATGGCTAGTAGCTGAGAAAAGTTTATTTGCTTAAATTTGCTAGATTCAATAGCACCTGGAGAAAAAATAGATAAGATAAAAAGAAAAATAATTATTCCTAGGAAAAAGAATCTTAAGTTAAGCTTTTTTGGTTCTTTGTCTTTTTTAGGTTTGTTATTTTTATTTTGAGCTTCTTGCTTTTCTTGTTTGTCCTTAACGTCTTGCTTGTCTTTAATGTTGTTAGTTTCTTTGTTTTCTTTATCAGTCATTGATTATAATCTTATCCTCTCCGTCAGTTTCTTGTAGCAAAACTTTGATTTGGTCTTTTTCTTTTGTATTAATTGTAATACCAGTAAAGTTGGCAGAGATAGGTAGTTCTCTGTAACCTCTGTCTATTAGTATAGCAAGTTCTATTCTTTTTGGTCTACCTAGATTGAGTACAGCTTCGATTGCTGCCCTGGCAGTTCTTCCGTGAAAGAATACATCATCAACAAGGATAATTTCTTTATCCGTAATATCTTCTGTAATCTCTGTGTTCTGTAGTTGTATGGCGTTAGATTTAAGAGATAAGTCGTCTCGATATAGGGTAATATCTAGTCCAGCAACAATTATTTTCTCACCAGTTTTATCAAATATTTTTTTTGCTATTCTTTGAGCAAGCGGGAGTCCTCTGGTAATTATGCCAAAAAGGATAACAGAGGAAAAGTCCTCATACTCGTCAATAATATCGTCCGTGATTCTTGATATAAGGTCGTCAACGCTGTGCTTTATGTTAGTTGTCATGCGTTTAAGCTTAAATAATTCCTTTTGTTGAAGGAACGTCGCTTTCTCTTTCTTCTTTTTGGATTGCCATGTCGAGTGCTTTAGCGAATCCCTTAAAAATGGATTCAACAATATGATGAGTGTTGTCACCAGAAATAACGTTTATGTGCAGAGTTATACCAGCATTTAGAACAAAGGCTGAGAAAAATTCTTTAATTAATGAATGGTCAAATGCTTGTAGTTGTTCACCGTACTCTACCTCTAGGTTTAGAAAAGGACGGTTGCTGATATCAATACTAACAAGCGAAAGTGCTTCATCCATTGGAAGAGAAAAGAATCCGTATCTTTTGATGCCTTTTTTATCGCCAAGTGCTGTTTTAAAAATTTGACCCATTACAATGCCTAGGTCTTCTACTAGGTGGTGATGGTCAACCTCAATGTCGCCAGTTGCTTCAATAGTTAAATCAAAGTATCCGTGTTTTGCAAACAGGTCGAGCATATGGTTAAGGAATGGAACTCCAGTTTTATGGGAGTATATTCCACGTCCATCAAGATTCCACTCAGCAAAAATCTGTGTTTCTTTGGTGTTTCTTGTAAGCGAAGCTTTTCTTTCCATAGTTTCTATTATAAAGATAAAAGACTAAAGATAAAAGACTAAAGATAAAGGTGATTTAAATAAATGGGTTGTATGCCCACTGCAGAAGTGCTTGGCATTGGCGAGGTCTGCAGGACATGTCTTTTGGTTCACAGTTTGCGACTATTTGTCCAGCATGTCGATTGAATGCTTTCCATCGTTTTATTTGTCTTATGTCTGGATCGCCTAGTTTTATCCAGTCCTTCTCAATCCACACAGATAGAGGCTGTCTGGATTTGATTTTGAAGTAATTAAGACTCTCATTGGCAACAATTGAGAGCTTGTCCCAAGCATTTTCATACCATTCTTTTGGAAACTCATCTGTACAGTCATTAAGATATTTCCTTTCAAAAACTCCAAACTTTAGCATTTCTGGAGGTGTGTATTCAGGTTTAAAGTCTGGATGATAATTCTGTCCAACTGGTTCTGTGAGTTTATATGAATAGTCGGTTAACATTAAGTCGTTAATCTTAATAATCATTCCAACTTTGTATTCTTTTTCTGATTTTGATTTGCTTAAATCAAGTAATGATTTCATTAATCAAAACAAGTTCTTTTGTTCTATGTTGGAAGTAGCAGGGGCTTTAAGCCCAAGGTGAGTATAGGCTGCTTTCGTTGCAACTCTTCCTCTTGCTGTTCTATCAATAAGCCCTAGCTGTAGAAGATATGGCTCAACAACATCTTCGATTGTGTTGCTGTCTTCGGAAAGTGCGGCAGCAATGGTGTCTAGTCCAACGGGTCCTCCATTAAACTTTTCAATAATTGTTGCTAATAACATTCTGTCGTGTTCATCAAGACCAAGCTTATCAACGCCTAAAGATTCAACTGCTTCATTTACAATGTCAGTTGTAATGTTAGGTGATTTTTGAACTTGAGCCCAGTCTCTTACTCTTTTTAGAAGTCTATTTGTTAGTCTTGGCGTTCCTCTGCTTCTCTTTGCAAGAGCCACACCAGCTTCTTTTTCGATTTTTATGCCGAGAGTATTGGCAGAATGATAGATAATTTGAAGAAGCTCTTCTTGGGTGTAAAAGTTGAGCTTGGCAACATAGCCAAATCTATCTCTTAGCGGTGATGAAAGCATTCCAGCTTTTGTTGTAGCACCAATAAGAGTAAATTTAGGAATATCAAGCCTGATAGACCTTGCCGAAGGCCCTTTTCCAATGATTATGTCTAGCTTGTAGTCTTCCATTGAAGGATAGAGCACCTCTTCTACGCCTTTGCTTAGTCTGTGTATTTCATCTATAAATAAGATGTCGTGTTCTTGAAGGTTTGTAAGGATAGCGGCTAAATCGCCAGGTCTTTCAATTGCTGGACCAGAAGTGGTTTTAATGTTTACGTTCATTTCATGAGCAATAATGTTGGCTAGAGTAGTTTTTCCGAGTCCAGGAGGACCATAGAAAAGCAAGTGGTCGATGGTTTCTTTTCTTTCGACTGCTGCTTGGATAAGAATTTTTAGGTTTTTTTTAATATTCTCTTGTCCAATGTATTGATCAAAAGATTTTGGTCTAAGAGAGGTCTCTAAAATAGGTTCTTCGTAGGTTGGGTCAACGGATTGGTTACGTTCCATGTGATTTATTGTATCATAAGTTCTGAATCTTCGTCTTCCGTGCGGTTAAGAAGAAAATCATTATTTTTGTTAAGGTAGAGGATGTTCGTTTCACCATAGGTTGTTGAGATTAGCATAACTTTTATTTTCTGGATATTTGTAGAAGAAAGACCAATAGGTTCTAGAATAGTATCAAGAGCTAAAAGGTTTTTCCCTAAATCTTTATATATCGCTAGACCATTTGCATCAATAACGTTTTTTTCTTTAAGTAGTTTCCAAATTCCCATGGAAGTTGAAAAATTAACTCCATCTAAGTCAATAAAAGCAAACCCTGGGTGAGGGGTTTCTGTGAGCATGTTTTGTAAAGTAAAACCAAGAGGACGAACAAGGTGGCTTAAATATATATTCCCTGTATTCGTTTCCCAAACGTATTTAGAGGTTTTGCCTTGTTTTGAAGAAAGAATAGGTTCACCAAATTTTTTTGTATGTGCATTAACAATTCGTTGAAAGTCTTTTTCGCTTTGTATTGTTTGAAATAGGACAGAAGCAATATTTGACTCATCAAATAGAAAGACAATGTTTCCTGAAGACCAGAGATAGTTTGTGGGAGTGTAAAGAATTTTAGAAAAAGGAATATCTTTAAATGAGTCTAAAAGATAATTGCTATATTCTTCAAATGATAGATCGGCATTAGTAATATTTGTGCTGTTAAATGTTTGGTAAATGTGTGTTTCAGATTTGTTTAGATAATCAATCGCAAAGGAAGCTGTTGGTTTTTCATTTGCATAAAGAACAGATAACAAACAATAAACACAAAAATATAGTAATAGTTTTTTCATTATATCCCCGAGATAATGTACAGTATAATACTAAATAGGATAACATATAAATAATGTGATAGTAATCACTTTGATGAATGATTTTAAGATGGGGTAGAGATGAATAGGCTTGTATTTCTTTATATCTTTTTGTTTTCAGCAGTTTCCTTCTCTGTGACAAGTAATCATACTCATTTTTTAAACAGTAGGGGAACTAATCTTAAAGAGGTGGTTAAAGCGGTTGTCAGAGATAATTTAGAGGTTTTAGAGCAGGTTAAAGATGAGTCCAAGCAGTCGTCTTTTTCTTCCAGTGGAGGAGCTGGTTCTGTATATAGTATCGGCGCTGAAGATTATAAAGAGAAAAACAGGTTAACAGTTTTTCCTGATGTAAAGATGGCCCACAGAGAGCTTCCTGGTGTTTCTGATGCTGGAGATTATGACGCATCTTTGTATTTTAGAGGCGGACGTCCTTATGAAACCATAACCATGGTAAATGGTCAGCCAGTTTATGAAGCGTTTGTCTTTGATGGTAAGGGTAGCTTGGTTAACCCAAACCTTATTAAGGAAACAAAATTATATACGTCTGGTATCCCAGTTTGTTACCCAGATGCTTTGAGTGGGGTTATTGATATTGAAGAACGAGAAGGTGACAAGTATCAGTATAGGATGGAGTCTGGGCAGAGTTTATCAGACCTTCAGTTTGTTGTTGAGGGACCTATCTTAAGAGGCAAAAGTTCTTTTTTAATATCACTTAGACGCACATATTATGATTATTTGCTTCAGGCGATGAATCAGTCAGCTAATAGGATTGCACCTCATTTAGAGAACTATGGTCAGAAGTTTTTTATGAAGCTTTCTTCTGAACAAGAGCTTTTCATTGACTTTAAGACATATTATGATTTTTATAAGATAGGGAACAAAGACTTTAACCTTGGTCAATCAGGAGAGCATTCTTCAGTATCAAGGAGAAATTTTTTTCAAACAAAGCTTAGTAGCTATTGGGGCGATAAGCTAAAAACTGACTTTATTGTAGGTATGGAGAACACGACAATAAGTAGAGATAGCTTAGTTGGTTCTGATTGGGTTTCTGAAAGATTAAGACAAGAGCCATATTATATTAAGACAGATCTTCAATACAAAGAAAATAAGGATAATTTAATATCTTCAGGCTTATTCTATAGACAGGAAAGAACAGGCAAGGAATCCAATAACTTACATCTTTTAGGTAATTATAGTTACCCTGGAATAGCACAGGCGGTTTCTTCGGAAGACTATAATAAAGCGTATTCTCTGTATGGCGCTTATATCCAAAATGAACAAACTTTGGTTCCAGATAAATTATTCTTGGATGCAGGTCTCAGATATAGCTTTATTACTGATACTGCTTTATCTAATTCAAAATCTTTCCAGCCAAGAGTTGGCTTAAAGGTGATAAATGATGAAGGCGGAACTCTTAAATTATCTGTGGGAAAATATGCTCAATATAGCCCGAAAATTGTTAGTGCTGAATATTTAGATTTATTTCCAGAAGAAGCTATTCAGTATAATTTAGGAATAGAACATAACTTCGGAACTGTTGCTGAGTTTTCTTTTTCTCTTTTTCAAAAGAATTATAACTCTTTGATTAGTGAGCAGATAAATAATCAGGGGATGATTACAGGTTATGATAACAACAAGAGCGGTGCTGCAACAGGATTGGAGTTGCTGTTTAAGAAGAAAAAGAGTGATGGCTGGAAAGCAATGATGGCTTACACTAATCAAGAAGCTTACTATATAGATGCAAGAGGCAAATATCCGTCTCAGCATGATCAGAAAGATACTTTTAGCATATCAAGTGAGTGGGATATATTTAAAGATTGGAGCTTAGCTTTGGATTGGCAGTATCACACAGGACGTCCATATACGGACATAACTGGTGCAACTTCAGCAAACGCGAGAATAGGTTACCTTGATAATTTGGCTAAGCTTAATCAATCAAGGCTTCCAAACTACAGCAATATAACCTTAATCATCCAGCATAAGAAGCCTATTTGGCCTTTTGATGGGTTTGCTGGGTACTCTTATATGGGTGTGGCAAATATTTTAAATGCTGACAATATTTATGGCTATGTATGGAGCGATGATTATTCAGTTAAGACGTCAGTTAAGATGATGCCCATGACACCACTTTTTGGAGTAAGCGTTAAGTTCTGATGGGAATAAAAGCTATTGTTTTTGATTTGGACGGTACGATAGTAGATACAATTACAGACATCTCAAATGCTATGAATCTCGCTTTAGATGAATTATCTTTACCAAACTTTACAGAGGAAGAATATAAGTACTTGGTTGGAAGTGGCTTAGATAGGCTAGTTGACGGTGTTTTACCAAAAGAAATGTCAGACGAGGAAACCGTAAATGATTTTGTTGAGAGGTTCAGAAAACACTATAGTAAGAAGTGGCTTGAGACTTCTATTCCATTTGAAGGCATTGCTGAACTGTTAGATTCCCTTAAGATGATTGGTATAAAAATGGCTGTTTTTTCCAATAAGCCTCACGCAAGCACTGTTGCAATGATAGAAACTATACTTCCTAATAGGTTTGAGGTTGTTTATGGAGAGCGACTTGATGAAGGTATTCCCAAAAAGCCTGACCCTACAATGCTATTAAGGATTGCTCAGGAATTGAGTGTAAGTCCGTCAGAGATTATTTATGTAGGAGATTCGGATGTGGATATGCAAGTTTCTGTAAATGCAGGTATGATAGGTGTAGGTGTTTTGTGGGGATTTAGGACAGAGCAAGAATTAGTAAATAACGGAGCTACTTATATTGTAGCTAAGCCAGCTGATATAATGGATATTGTGGGAGGTAAAGATGATAACTATACTAAATGAACTTAAGGAACACTTTAGATTTACATTTTCTGGAGCAGCTATAGCTGTTTTGTTTATGTTTTTAATTAGACTTATCGCTCCTGATTTTTTAAATATGGAGGTTGCTGGTCAACTGTTTGAGATATCCCATCCGTTGCATGTTGTTTTGAGTGCATTAGTAACAGCAACAGTTTTTAGTAATTATCAAAAAAGAGAGAAAAAAACAGCTGGTGGTTATTTCGTAGTGTTTCTTATCGGGTATTTTGGTTCCATTGGAATAGCAACTTTAAGTGATTCAATAGTTCCATATTGGGCTGAATTGTTTTTAGGACTAGAGCATGCGCATCCTCACATTGGAATTATTGAAATGCCTATAGTAATTAATTTGGCTGCTTTTTTTGGGGTTGGATTATCTTTTCTTGTTAAAGATACGCATTTTCCACATGCTGGGCATGTTTTGTTAAGTACGGCAGCTTCTTTGTTTCATATAATGCAGTCACAGGCTGGGGCCTTTAGTGTTTATCAAAGTTTATTTATTGCGGTGTTTTTGTTTTTAGCAGTATGGATACCTTGCTGTTTCAGTGATATTGTTTTTCCTTTATTGTTTGTGAAGAAAAAATGAAATTTATCTTAATTGAGCCAAGAGGTTTTTGTTTTGGAGTTAAGAATGCACTTGAGATTGCAGATACGGCGTTAGCTGAGTATACCGATAGGCAAATATATATATATAACGAGATTGTTCACAATAAAACAATTGTTAATAGACTTAAGGCTCGTGGAGTTATTTTTACGCAGAACCATTTAGAAGTTCCAGATGGTGCAGTGGTAATATTTAGTGCTCATGGAGTTTCTCCAAAAATACGTTCATTTTTTATGAACAAAAACCTTATGGTTGTTGATGCTACTTGTCATCTTGTTGAGAAAGTTCATGCTGAAGTGCAGAAATATACTAACAAGGGATATCATATTATTTATATTGGTAACCCAAGTCATGACGAGGCTATTGGTGTTGTTGCTGAAGCACCAGACCAAATAACAGTTGTTCAAACTGAGGCTGATATAGACAAGGCAGCTGGGTATGAAAAGTATATGGTGCTTAATCAAACAACGCTTAATATGTTTGATACTGAAGAGCTTAGAAACATTATTGCAAGTAGGCTTAATAATGTTGAGTTTCCCAAAACAGAAGATATTTGTTTTGCAACCAGTGCAAGACAGCAGGCAGTAAAAGAGTATGCCGATAAATGTGATGCATTTATTGTAATAGGTTCAGCGAATAGCTCAAACTCAAAAAAGCTAAAGGAGATATCAGAAAGTTTAGGTGCAAAGTCTGTCTTAGTTGATGAGGCGTCAGAAGTAACTAAGGAATGGTTGAAGGGTGTGAGTTGCTTGTGTGTTACAGCTGGGGCATCAGCGCCAGAATATTTGGTTCAGGATTTAGCAAAAATGCTTAGAGAGGAGTATGGCTTTGAGCAGATTGATGGATAGTAAATTAAAGTTAGATTTAGAGTATTGTAGGAAAATAGAGAAGAAATATGGCACATCGTATTACTTTGTAACAAAATTTTTTTCTCAAAAGCAGAAGTTAGCTACTTATGCGCTGTATGCTTTTTTTAGGATTCCTGATGAAATAGTTGATTCTTCAGAAACTAAGGATGCGAATAAAAGTTTAAGACAATGGATAGCTAATTGGCAGATGGCCTTTAAGTATAAGACACACGATGATCCAGTGTTAAATGCGGCCAGTTGGGTGTTTCAAGAGTATCAGATTCCATATGAATATAGTGAAGCTTTTTTAAATGCAATGCTAATGGATTTAACCAAGAAGGAGTATAAGAATTATGAGGAGTTAGAAAAATATATGTATGGTTCCTCAGGTGTTGTTGGAATTATGATGAGCTACATAATAGGTTTTTCAGATGCAAAAGCCTTGGATTATGCAAAGGACTTGGGTTATGCAATGCAGGTAACTAATTTTTTAAGAGATATAAAGGAAGACTTGCTGTTAAGAGATAGAGTTTATATGCCAAAGGATGAGCTTGATTCCTTTGGGTTGGCTGTTGATGACTTTAAAAAGTGGAAGATTAATGACCTGTATATTGATTTCATGAAATTTCAGATTGATAGAGCTAGAAATCTTTATAATTCTTCCAAACAGGGTGTAGAGCTATTAGATAAGAGTGGTAGGCTAGCAGTATCTACAGCAATAGTGTTATATTCAGCAATACTTACTCAGATTGAGAAAAATAAGTATGATGTTTTTACTAAGAGAGCTCGAACAAGTTTCTTAAGAAAGATTATGCTTTTTATCTTTAAGAGATAGTTAGAAGTCAAAATCGTTTGAGTGTCTACTAGACCTCAATCATAAAAATTGTTTAATATTTTTAATATTGGGCACATAATAATGTAAGATATCATGAATAAAATAATTACTATTTTCATTTCTACAATATATTTACCTTTAACCATGATTCTTTGGGTGATTTATGGATTTTTTTGTGGAACAATAGGTACGACTATTGGAACATTCGAGTTTATTTATTACCACTTTAACGAAAAATATAAGATGCAAAAATGGTTTCCTGGAGAAAGCATAAAGTTATGGAACAAGTTAAAGGATAAGAAGGAACAACAAGATTTAAGTTATCAAAAAGAAGAAAAAGAACCACCTGTAATATTATTTTTATTAATATATGGGATTTGGGGATTAGTGTTGTGGCCATTTAAGGTAATTGCTGGAAGCATTATTGGTCCGATACTTGGATTCATTTATGCTATTGATCAGTGGCAAGAAGTTGTTTTAAAGATGCAGATACAAAAAAGAACGGATTATAAGTTTAAAACATATATGGAGGATGCATTTTCATGGGCTTCAGAAGAAAAGTAATACTATTAGTTGAGGATGATGTGCAACAAGCACAGGCTATTCTAAAGAAAATAGAAGCTATAGGAAAGTATAAAGCTATCTGGGCTAAAGATGGATTTGAGGGATTAAAGCAGATTCGTAATCAGAGTCGATTCATGGGTTTTTCTGGTAATAGGATAAGTTGTATTTTATTAGATATGCGTATGCCTAATATGGATGGCACAGAATTCATTAAGAAATTAAGGAAGCGTGAAAAATGGAGAATGTTCGAAAGATACTGTCCAGTAATCTTTTTAACAGCATATCAGGAAGAAGAGTATTATAGGACAGCAATGAATGAATATGCTTGTGATTATCTTAATAAGCCAGTTGAACAAGAAGAATTAGCTGCAGTTTTAAAACTTATTATTGAGGATTATGATTATTTCTCAGCGGTTGAATCAAAGCGTAAATTAATGAGACAAAAGATCAAAGAGCTTAAAGTAGCTAATAATGTTAAAGAGCAAGTGGTAGCCGAATAGTAAAGGTAGTACCTTTATTTACTTCACTTTCAACAGTAATTGAGCCTTGATGTTGTTGAATGATATTGTGGGATATAGATAATCCGAGTCCATGTCCAGTGTCTTTTTCTGTTGTGAAGAACGGTTCCCATATCTTTTCAATATTTTCTTTAGGAATACCGTGTCCATTATCAATAAATTTAATTAACAATAAATTGTAATCAATTGAGGTTTCGATAGTAATATTCCCTTCTTTTGCCATTGCTGTTTCAGCATTTCGCATTAGATTAATAAA
>DYQY01000023.1 GCA_020719045.1 Candidatus Termititenax sp. | reverse complement strand
AAGTCAGCTTTTGGTCAAAATGACAAAAAATTCACTTTATTTTGCAACAGTCCCACGCAGTGGTGCGAAGAAAATTACCCAAAAGTCACGCAGCGAGTTGGAGCACTCTTGATTTTTTGCTTCGTTTGGACTTGTACTGAGCTTGTCGAAGTATCAAGAAAAAATGAAGATAAATGTTAAGGATACTCCTTAGAAAAAATCTAAAAATTAATTTTTAAAGCACAGTTAGTCGCTACTAACTAAAGATATTTGGCTGTATGCGACCTCTTAACGGTCTTAATCCCCTCAAGGGAACCTTGATATACCAACTCGCCACCTTTTTCCCCACCATCAGGGCCTAGGTCAACGATGTAGTCCGCTGAATTAATTACATCTGTATGATGCTCTATAACAAGAACAGTGTTGCCTTTATCTACCAGTTTTTGTAGCACTTTTAATAGTAAGTTTACGTCTGCAAAATGTAGACCGGTTGTTGGTTCATCTAGGATATATAGAGTTTTACCAGTAGCTGTTTTGGTAAGTTCTGAAGCTAGTTTAATTCTTTGTGCTTCACCACCGCTCAAGGTCGTAGCGCTCTGCCCTAGTTTAATGTAGCCAAGTCCTACTTCTAAAAGAGTCTTTAAATACTTCATAATAGTAGGGATATTAACGAAAACTTCTGCTGCTTCTGCAACAGGCATATCTAGTATGTCAGCAATACTATATCCTTTGTACTTAACTTCTAGTGTTTGGCTATTGTAGCGTTTCCCTTTACAGACATCACAAGGCACATAAACGTCAGGAAGGAATAACATTTCTATTTTCATGCTACCGTCACCCTTGCAAGCTTCACATCTTCCACCTGGAACATTGAAAGAAAAGCGTCCTGGTTTGTAGCCTCTTTTTTTAGCTTCCTTGGTAGCAGCGAACATAGTTCTTATTTTGTCGAATAACCCTATATAGGTTGCTGGGTTACTTCTAGGAGTTCTTCCTATAGGGCTCTGGTCAATAACGATTAGCTTGTCGAGATTGTTCATTCCGTTAATCGCTTTGTAATTATCTTCTGGTCCACCCTTAAGAGATAAAAGGTTAGAAAACCTAAAGTTTTTTATGTTTTTATAGAAAACATCGAAAATCAAAGTGCTTTTACCGCTACCAGATACTCCAGTTACGCAGGTAAATTGTCCAAGCGGGATTTTAATATCTATCCCTTTGAGATTATGCATCTTTGCACCTATTATTTCGATCTCACCTGAAGCTTGTCTGTCTGGATGAGCAGGAATAACAACGTGCTTTTTATTGTTCAAATAGTCAGCAGTTAAGTTGTCGGTCTTAAGATATTCATCTAATTTACCTTCAAACATCAGTTGTCCACCTTTACTTCCAGCCTCTGGGCCAATTTCTACTAAGTAATCAGCGTTAAGCATTACATCTCTATCATGTTCAACAACAATTAAGGTGTTACCAAGATCTTTCAGTTTGCCGAGTGCAACAATAAGTCTGTCATTATCTCTTGGATGTAGTCCTATGGTTGGCTCATCCATTACATAAAGCACTCCAGATAGTCCAAATCCCATTTGCGTAGCTAGTCTAAGTCTTTGTGCTTCTCCACCGCTTAAGGTTGAGGCTGCTCTTTCTAGTGTTAAATAATCAAGTCCAATGTCTAGCATAAATGAAAGTCTGTTTTTGAGCTCAAGAATAACTTGTCTGCTTATCTCTTCTTCTCTTGGTGTAAGGTTAACACTTGAAACAAAGTTAAGTAAGTTGCGGATAGATAGCTCGGTTAAATCAATGATGTTTTTGTCTTCTATTTTCATAGCTAGGACTTCTTTTCTTAGTCTTTTGCCACCACATTCAGGGCAAGGGGATTGGTCCATTGCTTTTTCCATATTCTTTTTGCGATATTCAGATTTGGTTTCTCTGAACCTGATTCGTAGCATATCCCTTAATCCTATTGTGAAATAATCGTCATCGCCATAGAAAACGCCTTCTAGGAAATCTCTAGGAATGTTTTCTATTGGTTGAAATAGGCTAACGCCTTTATCCTTGGCGTATTTCTTTAGTTCAGAGGTAAAGGGTTTGACAACGTAGAATCCACCAACATAGTTAAGCCAGTACTTAAGCGTTACAGACTTGTGGTAGAAGAAGCTATCTAAAGTAAAGTCCATTGTAACACCTAAGCCTTTACATGTTGGACAAGCTCCTTGTGGGTTATTAAAGGAGAAAATACTAGGAGATATCTTTGGTAAACTTATGCCACACTCTGCGCAGGAGAAGTGCGTGCTATAGTAATTGTCTTTCTCATCTATTTCTATAGTACAGAAACCATTTCCTTCTTGAAGCGCTATGTCTATGGATTCAAAAATACGAGCAAGCTTACTCTCTTCTAGCACTATTCTGTCTATAACTAAATCTATGGAATGTTTTTTGTTTTTATCTAAGGAAATAGCCTCGTCTAGGTGGAAATAAGCTCCATCAATCCTTAGTCTTAGGAACCCGTCTTGTCTGGCTTTCTCAATGATATTGCGGAACTCACCTTTTTGATTCTTAATAATTGGTGCCATAATTACGCTCTTTTTGCCTTGGAACTCATTTGTCACCTTGGTGACAATTTGGTCAATAGTTTGGTTTTCAATATGCTTACCGCATTCTGGACAAAAAGGTTTGGCTATTGAGGAATAAAGGAGCCTTAAGTAATCGTATATCTCAGTAAGTGTTCCAACTGTACTTCTTGGGTTGTGTGAAACGCTTTTCTGTTCAATGGAGATAGATGGTGACAGGCCTTCTATTCTCTCTACATCTGGTTTTTTGAATTGTCCAAAGAACTGTCTAGCGTATGAAGATAGTGACTCTAGATATTTTCTCTGACCTTCAATAAAGATGGTATCAAATGCTAAGGAACTCTTACCTGAACCACTTACACCAGTTATGACAGTAACAGTGTTTTTTGGGATAGTGACGGAAATATCCTTAAGATTATTTTCCTTAGCCCCTACTACTTTAATAAACTCTTGTTGCATAGTGAGCTAATTTTAGCAGAAAATTTATAAGAGGTCAGTTACAGTCTTTCAAGAATTGTATTAGTATCAACGAAAGTTCTGATGAGTTCTTTAGCTAGTTCAATCTTTTTTACATCTTTATGGGTGATTTTAACTAATAACTTGCTAACAAGCTTAGAGGTCTCGTAGGTTTCATATGGCACAGAAAGTATTGGAATATCATGGCTAGTTATAAGGTCTAGAGTCTTTTTCCTTGGGAGAATCCCACCAGTTAAAATAATTCCTCGAACATGCTTTTCAGGAATACAAGCAGAAGCTGAAACAACAGCCTCAATAACGGAGTGTCTGTCCCCTGGTACAATTAACAGACTACCCTTTTCAAGATGCTCTACTACATGTTTAGTTGTCATCGCAGCTACTACAATTTTGTTGATGTTTTTATAAGAAGTTGAACACTGGTTAATACACGTTGCTTGTTTTAAGTTTTCTTGAATTAGAGCCATGTTTGGGCTGGAAAGTGATTCCTTGTATGGAATAAACCCAAGCACAGGAATGTTGTAATATGAAAGAGCTTGAGTCACTAGCTTTTTGCTTTTCTCATACTTATCCTCTAATACCTTGTTTACAATGACTCCTAATATTTCAACGTTTTCTTTATCAAAGAGTGCTTTGTTAAGCATGATTTCATCTATTGTGTTTCCTACCCCACCTGGTGCAATTAGTATTACTTTAGACTTGGTTAGTGATGCAACTTTTGCATTGCTTAGGTCTAGAACAGAACCTACTCCAGCATGCCCAGTGCCTTCTACGATAACTACGTCGCTATTATTAGATATACATTTAAACGAGTAGTCTAGCCTATCAAATAATTCCTCTTTTAAATCATGACGATTTTCAATGTATTGGGTTGTATACCCTGCTGGGATAGCTATTGGGCTCATGTCTTTAATGTTGCATTTAGACTGGAATATTTGTTCAATCAGATAAGAATCTTTATCTATTTGGTCATTGCCGACACTAATGTATCTTTGTCCAACAGGTTTAATAAAGCCAACATTGAATTTTTTTTCTCTGAAAATATCAAATAATCCTATTGAGGTAGTTGTTTTACCATCACTTTGGCCTGTTGCTGCGATGTAGAGGTTCTTTGACATATTTAAATTGTACAGTAAATGTAGTAATAGATGAATAGATGGACTGAGGGTTATAAACAAATAATCAATATCACTCTTTAGTCTTTATAGGTAATACGTTATTATTAAGTAATGGAAAAAGAATATTATTATATCCTCGCCTATCAGAAGAAAGGTGAAATGAAATATATCGGTCATCTAGACTTAATGAATTTTTGGCAAAAAGTAGCTAGAATGGCTAATCTTCCTGTGGCATACACTCAAGGTTTTAACAAAAAAATGAGACTTAATTTAATCCAACCTTTGCCATTAGGAATGGAAGGACATAACGAGTATCTTCATATTACTTTGACTGAAGAAATGAGTGGTGATGACATATTAAGATTATTGTCTGAAAAACAGCAGAATAAACTTACTATAAAAAAAGTAGTTAAAACCAAGTATTCATCGAAGTGGTTTAGTAAGCATCTAGTTGCTGCTGTTTATAAAATAGTCTTTAGTCAGGATTCTATTGTTCAGGAGATTCAAAATCAATTTTCAGATAAGATTCTTGGAATGGAAGAAGTTAGCAATAATAAATATATTTTTAAGATAGTTAATACTCCACAACTCCAAATTAATCCTCTCAAAATATTCTCACAGATACCTAATATTGATATAATCGAAATAATAAGAACGAGGTTAGTGTATCAATAATATGGAAATATTTATAATTATTATTCTTTTATTTTTATTAGCCTCCACTATAATTTATTATAGAGTTCAGTCAACTATTCTCCATAGAGGTCTTGATGAGTTTATTCAAGGCAAGTTTTTTAATGTATTGTGCATTCAGCCAGGTATTTATAAAGGAATAACAAGTAAAATAAACTTAATAGTTCATAATCTTTTTCTTGAAAAGGAAGAAGTTGAAGATTTACTGCAAGAACAAAAGTTGTTGCGATATGAGTTTACTGAGTTTTTCTTACAAGCACATTCATTTTATGAGGCTGAAAAAATATATAGTTTAGTTGTAGATTCACTTTATAAAATGTTTCATCCAGAAATTATTAGTTTGGTTATAATGAAACCTGGAGCAATCTCTGATGTATATATAAAACAACTTATAGAGCAATCTGTTCCAGCAATGATTGTTAAGGAGAGCATTAAAATCGAGGATATTGAACAATTAAATATTCCATATTTATCTAACGCAGATTGCAAAAATGATTGTGATATTTTTGTAGCCGATCTTATTAAGAAGGTTCATAATTTTTTGCAGATTCCTATAATAGTGGATAAAGAGTTTATAGGAACTATACAAATATTTAATCGTAATGGTGGATTTGATAATAATGATAAAGAGTTAGTTCAAACTATGGCAGTTTTTATTGCAAATCAACTTAAGATTATTCAAGTGCTAGATGAAGAACAAGGTGCTATTGAAAAGTATGGATCAATTATTAATATACTTAGTGATGGAATAATTATTTTTGATGAGAATAAAAATATTATTATGGAAAACCCATCAGCCAGAGACTTCTTTTCTTTAAATCAAGTAAAAAAACAAGTATTAATTAACGACTTACTTTCAAATAGAAAATTTTCAACTATTAACTTAGTTTTATTTAAGCCTGAGAGACTAGTTTTAAGTGGGAAAATTGATGAATTACCTGAACTTAGTAATGGTCTAAAGACTTATATTCTTATTTTAAGAAATATTACTGAGTCAAAGAGGAAAGAACGAGAGAAATCAGAACTATTCTTTTTGACTGCTACGACTATGCACAATGAGTTAGGTACTTTAATTAGAAGACATAAAGCTAATCCAGAAACTATGTCAGAGTCTGTGTTTAAGGTTATTAATTTTTCTAACTTATTATTAAATAAGCTTATTTATCATACACAAATGGATTCAGGTCCATTAAGACTATTTAAAAAACCAGTTTTGTTGTCTAAACTTATTTCTGAATTATTGGAAAAAAGAATTCCTGAACTTAACACAAGTAATATTCAAGTAGCCACTAAACTTATTGAGTCTGAACACCGTTTCTTTATAGATTCTGATAATATTGCCCTGTCCATGAATTTATTATTAGATTATATCTTAGCGAAAAACACCAAATTAAGTAGCATATATGTAGAAAGTGATTTTGAAGAAGATTATTTTGTTATTAAATTTTTACAACAAGGAATTTTTTATAACACAATGGACCTCTATGAGCTAACTAAAGCTAGTCTACAAGTAGAGCGTTTTATGGTTAGTGATGTAGAAATTCAGGATCTTAATGTCGAGTTGGCTTATGTTAAACATATCTTAGTATCACATGGTGGCGATTTCATTATTAGTAATGAGCATGATGGAACAAAATTCAGTTATTTAATCCCTTTTCATGGAGAAGTAAATGGAAAATAAGTCATTACAGATACAAATACCTTGCGACTTAAAACAAGTAAAAACTGTACGAAAGTTAATGAGCGATTTTTGTGCTGAACTTAACTTTTCACAGGAAGATTTACTTAACTTAGAAATAGCTTTAAATGAAGGGTTAAGTAATGCGATTGATCATGGTTCCTCGTCTAATATTAAGAGTTTTGTAGATGTTGAATTTAATGTTGAAGGTAGATTGTTTTTCATTAAGATTAAAGATTATGGCGGTAAAGAATTTAATCCTGAGTTCTTTGAAAGAATAAGTTTAAAGAGAGAATGGGGACATGGAGGAAGAGGTATCTACTTAATGAAGTCTATTATGGACGAGCTATCTTATATTTTTCTTCCAGGACAGTACACTTTACTATATATGAGTAAAAAAATTCCTAAACAGCAAGTTTAATGACCCCAAAAAAATGTAAAGGTTGTAAGTATTTTTACATTACTTGGGAAAGAACATTTCCTTATGGATGCAAAGCACTTGGTTTTAAAAGCAAAAAATATCCATGCGATGAGGTCGCTCAAACATCAGCTATGGAGTGTCAGTATTATAAACCTGCCTAGGTATTGCTAATTAAAAATACCTGAATTTAAAAACTCTTCATTACTAGCTGTATGTTTTAGAAGCTTAATTAATTCTTCCACTGCTGTTTCTGAATCGATATTTTTTCTTAATAAAAAGATTTTCTTTAGGTCTTCCTCTGCCATAAGCAATTCTTCTTTTCTAGTTCCAGAAGCAATAATGTCAATTGCAGGGAATATTCTTCTATTTGCCATTTTCCTATCTAAATGAAGTTCCATATTACCTGTACCTTTAAACTCTTCATAGATTACATCATCCATTCTTGAGCCAGTGTCTACTAATGCTGTAGCAAGTATTGTTAAACTGCCACCATTTTCTATCTGTCTAGCTCCACCAAAAAATCTTTTTGGTTTATGAAGTGAACTTGGGTCAAGTCCTCCAGAAAGAGTTCTTCCGCTTGGCGGAACAACTAAGTTATATGCTCTTGCAAGACGAGTAATACTATCCAGTAATACAACAACGTCTTCACCACATTCTACTAATCTTCTAGCGCTTTCTAGAACAAGCTCAGCTACTCTAACATGTCTTTCTGGAGGTTCATCGAAAGTAGAGCTGATAACTTCACCTTTGATGCTTCTAGCCATATCTGTAACTTCTTCAGGTCTTTCGTCTACTAATAATACTTTGATAATTACTTCTGGGTTATTTTTAGCAATGCTGTTAGCGATATCTTTAAGAATTGTTGTTTTTCCAGCTTTTGGAGGGGAAACAATTAGTCCTCTTTGTCCTTTTCCAATTGGTGAAATTAAGTCCATTACCCTACCAGAAATTGACTTGGAATCAGTTTCCATTTTAAGCATTTTTTGTGGGTAAATTGGAGTAAGATTCGTGAATAACGAACGTTTCTTTGCTTGCTCTGGATCTCTGTTATTAATGGCTTCTACTCTAATAAGGCTATAATAACGTTCACCCTCTTTTGGAGGTCTAACTTGACCACTAACATAGTCGCCAGTATTTAACATAAATCTGCGTATTTGTGTTTGAGATACGTAAATGTCATCTTCGCTTGGAAGATAGTTGCTAATTCTTAAGAAGCCATAACCTTCTTGAAGTATTTCTAAGACACCTGCAGCAAAAACAAATCCGTTATTTTTTGTATTAGCTTCTAATATTTTAAAGATAATATCGTTTTTAGCAAGAATACGGTAATTCTCAATGCTAAATTTTTCAGCAACCTCATATAAATCTTTTAGCTCCATTTGTTGAAGCTGAAGGATGTTTATACTAAACTCTGGATTATATTCCTCTTGGTTAAATTCTTCATTTTCTTGAATTTTTACTGGTCTTGGTTTGTTATTGCTGCTATTTGTGTTTGAGTATCTTCTTTTGTAGTTATTAGGTCTTTTTTCTTGTTTATCGTTGTCCATCTTTGCCTCCTGATTTGGAAATGTGATTTGTATCTAACTCTATTTTCTGTTCTACCCTTTATTTGGGTTTACCCAGGCGAAGCTTTGTATTCAGAGCGAAGCCTGGTGCCGAAGGCCGGAATCGAACCGGCACGGGAGCAAGTCCCATTGGTTTTTGAGACCAACGCGTCTACCAATTCCGCCACTTCGGCAACTAAATTTAATCTTAAAGAAATTTTTGTAACTTTTCTTTTAAGTGGTCTGGAATTTTTATTGGTTTACCAATTTTATTAACAACTACCAGTTTTGTATATGCACTGGCAATCAACTTATCGCTATTATTATCTTTAAGTGAATAGTAAAAGTCAAGTTTAATTTTATCAATCTTGATGCTATCAATGGTTATATTGTACTCTTTATCAAACTCAGCTGAAGAGAAATATTCTATTTCTGCTTTTCTGACAACGATAAATATTCCCTCATCTTCAAGATTGGCATAACTTACACCTAATGATCGTAAAAACTCCGTTCTAGTCATATCAAGCCATACTAAATAGTTGGAATGATATACTCGACCACCTTTGTCAGTTTCGTTATAACGAACTTTAATAGTATTGGAAAACAAAACTATGCCTCAGTATATTTGCCTAGTTTACGGAATCTGTCGTATCTTTGGTTCGTTAGCTCTTCATGGCTATATTTACTATATTTAGTAAGTTCTTTTTTAAGGAATGCTCTCATTTTTGTAAAAACTTTCTTGTAATTAGTGTGAGCACCTTCAAGTGGTTCTTCCACGATAGAATCAATAATGCCAAGTTCCTTTAGTTTAGAGCTTATTAGCCCTAAATTTGTTGCAGCAAGTGGGGACATCCCCGCATCTCTCCATAATATTGCAGCGCAACCTTCAGGAGAAATAACTGAGTAGATAGAGTAAGTTAGCATAGCAACAGTGTTCCCAATAGCAATACCTAATGCTCCACCACTTCCACCCTCTCCAATAACTACAGAAATAATAGGAACTTTAATTCCAATCATTTCTTGTAAATTCAGAGCAATAGCTTCTGCCACTCCTCTTTCTTCACTGGTTAGTCCAGGATAGGCACCTGGCGTATCAATTAGTGTAATAATAGGTATCTCGAACTTTTCTGCAAATCTCATTAATCTAAGAGCTTTCCTGTATCCTTCTGGCTGAGGCATACCAAAGTTTCTGTAAATGTTTTCTTTAGTTGTTTTTCCTTTTTGTTGCGCGATAATCATAACAGGTCTGCCTTCAAACTTAGCTAAACCACCAATAATTGCATGATCATCACCATAAGATCTGTCGCCATGAAGTTCAATGAAATCTTCAAAAATATTTTCTATATAATCACCAGAAATAGGTCTTTGTGGATGACGAGATAGTTTAACAATATTAATTGGTTCTAAATTCTCATATATTTTTGTTTTTAGTAATTCTGCTTTTTGTGTTAATTGTTCAATATCTTTTGTCATGTCTAGACCTTCTTTGTCAGACAATGCTTGTAGTTCATCGATTTTTTTATATAAATCTAGAATTGGTTTTTCAAAATCTAAATGTGTTGATGATGCCATTATTCTTGCTCCACTGTTTCTGTTTCTTCAATTTTTTGTTTATGATAGTTAGTCATTTCAATGATATTTGCTAAAAAGCTTTTCATTTTGTTTCTAGGTACAATGTGGTCAATCATCCCATGTTCTTGTAAGTATTCACTTCTTTGAAAATCCTTAGGAAGCTTTTGTTTAATTGTTTGTTCAATTACTCTAGCTCCTGCAAAACCTATAAGTGCTTTTGGTTCAGTAATATTTAAATCTCCCAACATAGCAAAGGAAGCAGTTGTTCCTCCCGTTGTTGGGTCAAGCATAACAGAAATGAATAGTAATTTTTGTTGCTTATGTCTGTATAATGCCGCTGATGTCTTTGCCATTTGCATAAGTGAATTCATTCCTTCTTGCATTCTAGCTCCACCAGAGGAAGACATAATGATGGCTGGAATCTGTTTCTTGGTAGCGAGTTCTATGCATCTTGTAATCTTTTCACCTACTACAGCTCCCATACTTCCACCCATATATCCAAAGTCCATTATTCCTATAGCAACATCGCTGCCATTAATCTTAGCTTCTCCAGTAATGATTGCATCATTAAGACCTGTTTTTTTATTTGCTTCAACTATTCTATCTTTATAGGCCTTAATGTCTGTAAAATCTAATGAGTCTGCTGGTGAAAGGTCATAATCTATTTCAATAAATGAATCAGCATCTACTGTAATATTTAATCTTTCATGACATGTTAGTCTGAAATGATGTTCACATTTTGGACAAACTTTAAGATTTTGCTCAAAATCCTTACTATATAAAGTTTCTCCACAAGCGATACACTTAATCCAGAGATTACCTGGAATATCAAGCTTAGATGTTACACTCTTATTCGCACTATTTTTTGTAGCAAACCAATCCAAAATTGACATGCGCACAATGATATAACGAAAACCTTTGGAATGTCAAAATGATTGTTTTTGTCATATTAAAAATCATTAAAAATTATTATATATAATACTTTGTATAATAGTTTTTTATGGCTAATATATATTAGTGAAAAGTGAAAAGTGAAGGGAAATAACCCTCAGTCGATAGACTGACGGAGGATTAATGATTTATTTGGATTTTGTCATTTGGATTTTGGATTTAGAATGTTGTTAGCTAGAAACTAATTGAAGTTCTAAGTGTCTGCTATATTGAGCGTTGTCTTGGGGGGAAAATGTTAAAAAAATTATTTAAAGTAGCTCTATTATTTTCTATATTAAGTGTTTCTTTTTCTCAGTTATATATTGAGAATAGTCTTTCTGCCAGCCAACGACCAACTGTTCTGCCAATTGGAGGACAAGACATAATAATATATAGACTAGTTATTAGTAGTGATGCAGATGATGAATGGAAAGAAGCTTCATTTCAGATACTTGATTCAAGTTTCCCAAGTAATTGGGCAATAATTAAAATCTATAAAGATGTTAACCTTAATGGCACACTTGATGCTTCAGAAAAAAATGAAGTTAATGATACAGAATCTGACGTCTACACAACAAGCGTAATAACAATTAATTCTTTATACGAAAATTTTGATATTTCACCAACACAGGCTTATTTTATTGCTGTAAATATCAGTGAAACTGCAGATGTAGATGCTATCTTACAAATAACACCTAATGAATTTATAAACAGCATTGGAGAAATAGCAGTTCTTAGTTCAAATATTAGGGGATATAGCTTTAACTTAGGAAGACTTTATTCCGTAATTACGACTACTTTAACGACAGACTATTTCATTGGAGATAACGAGATGGAACTATTTAATGTTGAATTAAGGTTAAGTAATGACTCTAAATGTAAAATATCGTTTGATTTTAATGTAGATTATGCCAATGAAAATGAAGGAATTGGCTATATTCGTATTTATCAGAATGACTACCCTACTACAATCATTGCTTCCTCAGAGTTAAAAAGCAGTAGCAACTTTGTTTTAACATTGCCAGACGACTCACATAACTTAGTTAGAACAACTTCTAAGAGCTTTTCTATAAGATACTACAATGACAACTATTCAAATACAGGGTTAAGTTTTAATGTTGCTATTAATGATATTATTGGGTCTTATATAAGTAATGGAGCCAAAGGATATATCTATAAATCAATCGATGAAAAGGCAACAACAGATATTCAGTTAGCAGGGGTTTATCCAGCCATCACCAAGACACCAACCAATAGTGAGTTCGTTGGTGGTGAGATTCCTGTATTTCATGTTCAATTATCTTCATATTATATTACTTCTAATTTAAATACTTTTGAGTTAGTAGCAACAGGTGATTTTCATTTTAGTAACGTTAATTCATCAGATGTTATTCAGAAAGTATTAATCTATAGAGATAATGTTGTTATTTTGACAGTTTCGGTTGGTGAGTATGACATTATTGATGAAGATACAATAAAAATAACTGTAAATTCTATTATCCAAAACTTTTTTGTAAATGAAGAAAGCCTAGTTTTGACTATTTCCTATGTTCTTACCAATAGTGTTTCTGATGCAAGTAGTTTTGAAACCCGGATTCGCAATATTACCTATTTCACTGGTTTTTGGGTTTACCATGACTTAGATAACTTATTTCTAGATGAAGTTTTTTTTAAATATAATATGCAAGGTGAGGCAATAGTACGGATGAATGGATACTTTGTAACTTCTAATCATAAAATCAATTTTCCAAGAGGTGGAGATGCTAATCAGATAGCTTATTTTGATTTTTCTTATAAAGGAGTTCCAGTTTTTGATTCAATGGTACGGCTAGATACATTTATTATTGAAAATAATTCGATTTTACCGATAGATAAGTTGAACTTTTATTTAGTTCATGATTTAAACCGTAATAAAGTTATCGATTCCAGTGACGCACCAACCATTAAAGTTAATATTAATAAAGAATATGACTTATCATCAAACAGAGTAACTATTAATAATGCACAAATCTTATTAATCAATGATGCTCCTTCAAAAGCTTATTTTTTAATGATGGAAATTGCATCCACTGCAGATACTGGCCTTGATAATGTTTCATTAGAAGTTCCAAATATCTACTACTACAGAGAGTTTAAAAGTATAACTGATGAAGCAAAGCCAGTTATTTACGAAAATCTTATAAATAATTCTACTACAATTTCTGTTACAGGTTTAATAATGACACAAGAAAAAAGAGACTTCTCATTACCCTATAGACAGCAAGATTCTTTTGTTTTAGCTACTTTTTCAGTTATTTCTTTAGTAAGACTAACCTCAACATTAAACTTTGACTTAGAAATTAAAACAAACTCTAGTTTAAGTTTAGGTACTTTAAATATAGTAAAAAATTACTCAGGTGGTTCGCAAGAAGATAATACAATAGTAACAATAAGTGTTACAGATAGAGTTAATAATAACAATGATCCATATTCTTATTCTTTAGTTACTTATGACCACAATGAATTGACTAGAAACTATAAGGTTATCTATTACCCTAATAATGAGAGAGATGCTGGAAGTACTTTTGACGTGATTATTAAAAACATAAAAGGTACTGGGTATGAAAATGGTTATGAAACTCCTTGTTTTAGTGATAACTTAACTGCTAGTGTAGGATTAGCTGGACTTAGAGTATCTCTAGACTCTGCTATCGTTAGCGGAAACTTTATTGATAATATGGATATTCCTGTTTTCAGATGTGGATATTCAGCATTTTACGATAATATTACTTTTAATGGATTAACCTTAATGGTAAGTCAGAATAGTTTTTTATTCACTATGTCCTCTGATGAAAATAGGATTAAAGAAGTAAATATATATCGTGATTCGAATAATAATAAAGTATGGGATCATGATGATCGTTTGTTGAATGTTTATCTTATGGATGACCAAAAGCTTACAGAAAAATATATAACCATTAATGAGCTTGCCATAAGTGGTTCAGTGTATAATGACCTATTTTTTGTATTTGATTTATCAACACATGCTGCAATCGATGACAATATTATTGCAAGAAGTTCTATAGAAAAATATCACTATACTCTTTCAGGTGATACTCAAGTAATTACAGTCAATAAGCAAATCGTTCAGAATGTAACATTATCATCTGTAAAATACGTTTTTACACCTGGAAGCGATCTTTTCCCTACTACTAATTTAGAGGGCTCATATGACCTACCTATCCTTAGTTTTAAGCTAAGAAGTAATGATAGTAATAATTTTACGACTTATAACTTTTATTTGGAAACTAATAAGGATTTTTATTCCAACAATGATTTAGGTATCAAAACAGTTAAGCTTATTGAGGATGTTGATAATAGTAATACCTATACTTCCAAGGATAAGGTTATTGATACAAAAACAGATTTTACCAATGTTAGCAGAAGAATAACGTTTAATATTAATGATTTATACTACAATGACCGTTCATATTTGGTTTTATATACTTTGGGGCAAAAAATGAGTGACATCCCCAATATTTCTAGTGAGATTTTAAGACCTAAAATATACATAGATTTAGTTTCAACTTCTTCTGCTAAAACAGCAGGTCTTTTCCCTTACCCAAGGAATAATAGATACATGAGTTTTACAACTCAGGGAATAGTTGTAGAACTAGTTAGTTTAACTCCGAATAATTGGACAACTGGTAATCTAAGCATAACGCTTAAGGTTGCAAATTCAAATCCGGTGCAAGTAACAGTTAATAGTATATACCCTCAGTTTTACGAAGCGAGTTTATCAAGCTTAAATGTGACTTATCTATATAATGTTACAACGACCTTAAATTTCCCTTTTACTTTAAATATTTCAGAGCAAAAGGTTATTACATATACAATAACCAGTGATATTGAATTTAAGAAAAATAATTTATTCTTAGACGCACTTGCTGAGTACGAGACTTCTTTGCATAAAGTAAGATTGCAACGACAAGATTTATTTGGATGGCAAAGATTAGTATCTGCTAAGGAGTCAGTGGCAGTTGACCTACCTGAAGCCTCTATTTTTTATATGGACTACCCTACTTATATTAAACAGATTATTCGATCAAGAAGTGGTATTGAGTTTCTAAATGACGACATTATAGGCAATGACGAATATTTGATTATTTACTTAAAAGATACCTTATCCAATCTTGATACTTCTAAAATGAAGGTATTTTTAGACGCTGTTTCTCTAAATATGTATTCTTCTGAGCCAAACTACAAGTATGATACTGAGTCTAACTCTATAATTATTGGAGACTTTGCTAAGGGTATGCATACTCTTAAGTTGATGTTGTATGACAATGCTGGGAATATGTATCCAGAAGCAAATTTAATGTTCTCAGTCTATGACTCTGATCAGTTTTACATTAAAGATTTATTAGTCTACCCAACTAGGAAAACACGAGATTCTATTACTTCATCGCCTCTTAAGATTGGTTATCAATTAAGTAAATCCTGTGAAGTTAAGCTATATTTATTTAACTCTAGAGGTGAGTCTGTTTGGTCTAATTCATTTAATGCATCACTTGCAGATAATTATTATCAGCTTCTTGATTTTAATGGAACTTTGAATAATGGAACGCTCATTCCAAAAGGAATGTATATTTTGAAAGCAATTATTATTGATAATGGAAAGAAGATAGATGCGAAAACTACTACTAAATTTATTATTTATTAGCTTTCTATTATGCTTTGTAGTTGCTGCTGGATATGATATATCCAAAGGTAGATACTACCCAGAGCTTGCTGGTTTAGGGAATACGGGAGTTGCTGGATACTTGGTTCCTAATGCAGTTCAACTAAATCCTGCTAATTTAGCACACTATAATGGTTGGAATAATTATTGGTATGGAGCAACTTTAGAAAACGATCTATCTCATAATGACTTTACGATGTCTTTAAAGTTATTTGATGTAAGTTTTGGGTTGTCATATATTTATCAAAATCTAGGAAATATCCCGAATACAGGGTTGTATAGTGGAAGGATTAGGCAGAACGGAAGTTTCTCTGAATACATAACTCAAACACAGCTTCATACAGCAACTCAATTGACGAATTTACCATTATTAAAAGAATTTGATATTGGAGCATCTGTCGGACTACAAAAATACTCTTTTATGTCTGATCAGGATTTATTTTACAGATTTGGTTCAGTGTTTTCGTTTGATTTAGTACCTGATCTATATTTTGGATTTTTACTTAATGATGCATCAGAGGCTAAGCAAATGAATTATGGGATACAGTATAAACAACCAAAATATAAAATTTTTATTGATAATGGAGACAAAGGGATTGCTGGTGGTGCTGAATACTCACTGAGTAATATGTTGTCTGTTCGAGGTGGAATTGATAAGGATTTTCTAGGTTTAGGATTAGGGCTTATTTATGATAAGTTATATTTCTTTGGTAAAGAAGATATGGGGTTAGGTATCGATTATACTGTTCAGATTCCTTTAGATAAATATCCTTTTGAAACTCAACACCTTTTAGGGATAACTGTTAGAGAACAAGATAAGTTACCAATTCCATTCCTGTACAAATATCCACCTTATACTAATAAGAGGTTTGCTAATGTTGTTGGTTGGTCATTACGAGATACAAATGTACAAGTCTTTTATAAAGACGTATTGATAGATATCGTGAAGGTAAATCAGAACGGTAACTGGGAAGCTAAACTTCCACTTAATTCCGAATTAAACGATTTCCATTTTAAGGCAATCCAAAAAGGACCTAGAAAAGAAAGTTTAGCGTCAAAAAAATATAGAATTATTGTCGATCAAATACCACCAGATTTTAGGTTTGATGCTGTAGTAAATAGCGATGCTGTGTCCGTAGATGTTTATCCAACAGAAATGCTAGCAGACGCTCCTTTTGTTTATGAATTAAATAGATTGTCATATTTCAATAAAAATAAGTATTCTTTTGAGTCAGAGTTTGACAATATATATGATGGATTTATTCTGAGGTTAAATGATTATGCTGGTAATGAATCAATAATTGGAATTGAAGAACCGTTTATTAGATTCTCAGCTCCAAACCAACAATTAGTTGTAACCTATAAGGATAGCTATCAGTTCATTGGTAATGCAGGTATTTATCATAACCTTACAGTTAAAAATTTAAGAAATCTTTTTGAAGAAGCGATACCTTTGACTGGTAAAATCAATACAACTTTTAAGCCAATTATCTCTCTTGAATATGGCTACAATAACGTTGTTTTTACTGATAAGCTCCCAAAAGGTAATGTTCGATATAATTATTCGTTTTATCGCCTATTTAACTATAAAGATATAAATGATAGAGAAATAGATTTATTGGCAACCTGTTATGTTCTTCCTAAAAGTCAATTACTTGAGCCACTTAAAAGAGTTAGGGAACAGGAGTTAGTTAAATGGGTTTATTCATTAATGGTTTTAAATAGCTTATCAAGCGCCAGAGAGTGTTCTGTTGATGAGGCATATGATTATGTGTTAAAAAACAGAATTGTTAGTAAGCGAGAAGATTTGCGTTATATTAGTCGTGGAGAGGCTATAGATCTTCTTTCAAGAGTATTTGGATATGTTTTATATGATACCCATATCCATAGCAAGTATTTCGATAATATCAATACAGACCATCCATACATCAAGTCAATTAACTATTTTGTTGAAAAAGGATTTATTAATATTGAAGGTAGATACTATGACCCAGAAGTTATTATTACAAGACAAGAATTAATTGGTTGGCTAAAAGAAAGCCCATATTTTATAAAGCTACTAAAAGAAATAGAAGAAGAATAAAGGTTTAGATTATCCTAGGTATTTGTTTAATTTTTCTTCCCAAGCGTCTAAATCGATAGGCTTTGTAACTATTTCCATGACTCCACTACTTAAGCCTTTTTTAACGTCTTCAAGCCCAGCCCAGGCTGTGTATCCAATAATAGGGATATGTTCTGTTTTTGGATTAGCTTTGATTCTTTTAGAAGCTTCCCATCCATTCATTCCAGGCATTTTATAGTCCATAATAATTAAGTCAGGAATAATTTCCTCTGCTTTAATAATGGATTCTTCACCACTGTATGCTTTTTCAATTTTAATGTTATGTAAAACACCAAAAGAAATTTCTAATACATCAATCAAAGTTTGGTCATCATCAACAATAAGTACTGTTTTTCTTTGTTCCATTTATGTCTCCTATTTTTTTAATATATGTATATAATAACTGAATAGTATACTTAAATACAATAATTGGCAAATCAACTTTAATAACTTACAATTTAGATAAGATAAGCTTGGGGGGAAGAAATGCAAATATCAGATTTTATTAGAGACATAAAAGATTTTCCTAAGAAAGGTATTGTTTTTAAAGATATAACACCATTATTAAATAACCCTGATGCTTTTCGTTTTTGTATTGAGCAATTATCAAGCAAATTGGAAGGAATTTCATTTAATAAAATTGTTGTTATAGAGTCACGTGGATTTATCTTTGGCTCTGCATTAGGGTTATTAATGAAAAAGGCAATTATTCCAGTAAGAAAGAAAGGCAAATTACCTGCTGAAGTTATTTCTATTAGCTACGACTTAGAGTATGGTACAGACACGCTTGAAATCCATAAAGATTCTTTAGATAAAACCGATAAAGTAATAATCGTAGATGATTTACTTGCTACTGGTGGAACTGTTTGCGCTGTAGAAAAACTTGTTAAATTGTCAGGAGCAGAAGTAGTTGCAGATGTATTTGTTGTTGATCTTACTTTTTTAAAAGGCATGAGTAAATTATCCTGTAAAAAGGTTATTAAATTGGTGGATTTTTAATGAAGATAGCAGTTTTTTCTGACTTGCACGGTAGTGTCGAGGCTATGGAGTTTGTAAAGAAAATTTCTGTAGATGTAGATGAGCTATGGTTTCTTGGAGACCTGTATTTTGATTATAAAAATAATGAAGAAACACCAAAAAATAGGCTTAAGGTGTATGAATGGGTAAAGGAAGAATTAAAAAGAAAACTAAAAGTTATAGTTTCTGGTAATTGTGATATAAAAGAAACTTCAGATAATGAATTCTTTAAAGAAAATCAATGTATTAAGGAGCTATTTGGAAGAAAATTTTTAATTGTTCATGGACACGATTTTAAGGATGAAAACAAGAAAGATTATTTAACTGAAAATCAATGTAGTGCACTTCTGTACGGACATACACATATTGGTAATTTATCAGTTATTGAAGACATGTTATACCTTAACCCAGGATCTGTATCTTTTCCAAGAGATGAGCTTAGTATCCCTTCTTATATTCTTATTAATACTGATGATAAAAATATTTCATTAAGAAGCGTTGATACAAACGAACTTGTTGAAGAATTAATCTTACATTAAATGCACCCTTCCGCCCTACACTTCGACACTTCGGCAAGCTCAGTGCATCGCTTCGCTCAGTGACCAGGGCACCTTCCCTTAAAAAGGGAAGGATTAAATCATTAATTTTCAATACATCCTCTATGCATTATTCGTCGTTATATAATATGAACAATATAAAGGAGTTTAATGTGATTGAATCAATAGAGAATAATTTAACCAACAATTTATCTGGTGAATTAAACGATTCATTTTCTGGTGTTTTTAATAGTACTAATACACTTAAGTTGCCGACTGAAAGTGAATGTACTGCTAATGATTTTGAGATGCCAATAGACGAAGAAGCTGTGCAAAGTTTTAATGATCATATAAAGAGTCTTAAAGAAGAATCAGATTCTCCTGAGATGAGAGATTTAATAATAGTCGAGCTTAAAAGACAAGGAGTAATAGATGTACAGTCCTTTCTAGGTAAAGGTGGAGTTGATATATCTTTAAGGCTAAAAAACAAGTAATTAAAATTCTTAATTTTTTTAAAATTGGCCTGCCTAGGCGAAGACTGGAGCGGGAAATGGGTCTCGAACCCACGGCCTACAGCTTGGGAAGCTGTCGCTCTACCAACTGAGCTATTCCCGCTTTAACGGACAAATGTAAT